>NZ_JBALDN010000016.1:0-48566 GCF_036917375.1 Nostoc sp. | reverse complement strand
AAAAAGCCAAAACATAGAGGTACTGGACAACGAGTTGAAGCTCCTAAATTTCATATCACTAATCAGTCTTTCAGCCTTAACTGAACCGTATTGATCTGTAAATGAGTTAAACTGCTTTAGAATATTTGTGGACAAAAACTCTAATCGCTCTGGTTGTAGTTGAAATCGTTACAGATTTGGAAGCATGTTAAAACTGCTTGCTGATGAAAACTTTGATATTCTATTTGTTAAGGGTATCTGTCGTCACCCAACTGTTGAATAATTCCATATTGTACATTTGCTGTGCTACTTTGCATTGCCTTGGCAACACTTTATCAAAGGTTGTTTAGCTAAATTCTCTAAATCTATGGATTTAAGCAAATTCATCCACTCCACCGCTAAAGTTGAATCTTCAGGTTTGCTAAGACGTAATTCAGCCAAAGTAGTCAAAGTATCGTACCACATACCATTCTCGGCATAAAGGTTTACCCGTTGCTGAGGAGTTGCTTGCTTCAAGCTATCTACTAATTGAGGATTTGGATTGACTCGTTGCACCCATCCTTCCACATACTCTCGTTCTGGAGGTTGTTGGGGATTGCAAATGACTTTTATCTTAAAAAACCAGTGATACATCTTGTCTACTTGCAATGGGGAAGTATTTGCGTTTAAGCGAATGCTAACAATTCCTGGTACTTCTGGTATTGTTACTATTGTTCGGTAAAGAGTTTGACTTTGTTTACTTGACTCATCTTTGACAACAAACTCAATCGAATCAATTAAAGATTTTTGATAGGGGACAAAAAACCAAAAAGTTGGATATTCCTCATTCGTCAAGCCCCAAACTTTAGTAACAGCAATAGCTTCCGTTTTCCCTTGATTAAATGTCTGTTTGTATATAGGTACAAGTGCAACTACAGACTGATTCCCAACACCACAACCACGACTTGCAGCCCCGCCGCGATCGCCTGTTGCACCCCTGTCTGGAGGAGGCGGAGGAGGCGAAAATTTATTAGGAGTGGGAGCAGCTGGTGTCATCGAAATCATGGGAGAGTAACCGAGAATTCCCAATAAAGTCATTCCCACTGCCGCAATTAATTGCATTTGCCAATAGCTTTTCATAAAACCTCCTAACACTTACTTACTGAACGGCGATTTTCATGCTTCAAATTGGCGTTATTATTAATTTTTAAATTTTATGTTTAAGTAAGTTGTAGCTATTAAACTATTAACTACTAAAGCCAACATAGCAGGAATTAGCGGAACCCAACAACTATATACAATTAAAAATATAAAACAGCTAACGTATAAACTAATAATGGCTATTCCTCCTGCCAAGCTTAAGTAAATGAATCGGTGCAGATAAGCAGTAAATAAACCGCCTAAAAAAGACCAACCCCAAACCCAAATTACCTCACCCCAAAGCGGCCAAGTCCACAACAGAGGTTTTCCGTCCAAAGCAGCACTGAGCAGTTGACTTACCATCTGGGCTTGTAAAAATACTCCTGGTATTGCCTGTAATTTTCCTTGAGGAGTGATGTAGGGAGTTAACCAGTAATCACCAAAAGTTTCTGCTGTTGTGCCAATAATTACTATTTTGTCTTTGACTGCATCGGCATTGAGCTTACCCGTTAGCACTTGTTGTAAGGTCATACTTGGTGCGATTGCTTCTGGTGAAGGAGAAGAACGATAATTTAATAAAATTTGGTGTCCAAAAGCATCAACGCCTTGATAACCTCCGGTATGAGCTTCTATTGGTTTAAATGTCACCTTCCCTAATTGCCATGCGCCATCAGGGGTAAATTGCAACCGAATTCCTTTCGTATACAGGTAACGCAGCGCCAGTTGAACATTCAAGGCATAGGGCGCAGTACAAGGAGATGAGGGCGCAGGAGTTAACGCTAACAGCTGGCGACGCACAACATTATCTGAATCGATGGCAATATCGCTAAAACCGAGATTATGTGAAGAAACTTCTGGGGGTGGTTTTACACCTGGTTTTCCGGCTTGAGAATCGCTGAGTTGACACACCCCGACAAAGCGATCGCTTTTTCGCATCCTTGCTGCCAATGCTGGATAATCCTTATCCACTGGATAATCTCGGTATATATCCAAACCAATAACTTGTGCTTGATATGCCTCTAATTTTTCTAACAGTTTGGCAAGTGATTTGTCTGACAGCGAACCTTGAGGTTTTTCCGGTTTTTGCGCTTGCACATCTTTTTCAGTCACAGTGACAACCAGTAGGCGTGAGTCTGGTTTTTCAGGAGGGCGCAAGCGTACCAGTTGGTCAAATGCACTTAACTCTAATGTTTGCAGCACGCCCAAATACCTTACCCCGATTAATATTCCAGTTACTACCATGCTTGCCAGTAAGATCGATGAGAAGCCAAGCCGATTTGTGGTTCCTCTAACAGGCGTAGTTTGAGACAAAGATACAGGAAGATTGGGTGGATTTCTAAACAATTCCCCCCAATTCAACGGCATCTCAGCCGGATTTTGAAAGATCGCAGGCAACCATGTCGCGCAGGGAAATTGGTTTTCGAGTCCCTGTAACCTTTCTCGTGCTTCCCTGACGGCTAAATACAACGAACCTCCCCGCGCAAAGGCTTCTAAAAAATACTTTAAAAACTGTTGCGCCACGCGATCGGGTACAGGTTCTCGCATCACGATAATTTGGGGAATATGTAAATCTGCAAACTCCCATGCCAATCCCAAACCATCACAAGAATTGAAAATCGCTAGTTTTAGACCTCGTTCTACTGCCTTTTTCAAGGCATACTTTAACTGGCTAATTGTTAGACTTTCAGTTTGATTGATGTAGATTTTTCCTGTTTGATTCGTTTCCTGAGTGGAACTATGTCCGGCGAAAAATAGAATCTGCCAATTCTGCTCCCATAGCTGATCGGTAAGATCAAGGCATTGTGGTTCAACTAAAAAAGTGATGTCTGTATTGGGTAATAAATTAAGTAGCGCCTGGTCTGCTTTGGTATCAATACCTTGACTGTTACCCAAAATTGCTAAGATTTTTACTTTGTCGGATGTAGTTGCTATGCGGTTAAGGTTGACTTGTTCGTAGGTAGGAGCGCTCAAGGCGATTTCCGCTTGGGGATAGCGTTCTAGTAAATCCCAAAGATGCCAGGGAAATTTCTGTAATCGCAGGTCTTTGGTTTGTACAAGCATCCGAATATTATCCGCAAACACGAGTTTTTCTAACAATTTCTCGCGGATAGAACGAAAGGAATCGGAAGCCAGCCAAGCATTAAAACTGACTTTAAATTCCTCACTCACCTGCTGGCAGTATTCTAGGCTGGGGGCTTGGTTAAGTTCTTTAGGTAAGCCAATCGGACGAGATGGCAACTTTAAATTACGATAAATAGATTGCCAACGGTGATAATCGCGGAGAATTTCCGGGTTGGGAGGAAGCTCACCTGTGATTTCCACAGTCGGGCGGACATTTTCATCGCCAATCTGTAGAGTCACGGTAAACCCTTGTTCAAAGTTTCCCTCCCCTAACTTTAAGATGATTAACTTGTCCACAGCTAGTTCTCCCTAGATGTTGAGTATGCCCGTAGGGGCACGGCAGCGCTTATTGGTGTCAACTTAAGATCAAATCCTTGTAGCATATAGGCTTTACCCCACCCTAACCCTCCCCGTATGTATTGGGGAGGGAACTCGATTTCCGGCTTTTCCCATTACCTAACCCTGCCCTTGTAAAGGGGAGGGAACTCGATTTCCGGCTTCCCCCCTTTACAAGGGGGGATTGAGGGGGGTAATTCGACTTGTGTTTATACCGTAGCCCTAAGGCATCGGGGAGGGGTGGTTTTGGGTTTAAACACCGGGGTGAGGTGACGCTGTGAGTAACCATAAGTAAATGAACTCAATATCACGTCTTGACAAGGGTTTCACGTTAAATTAACACCTATGGGCACTGCGGTGCCCTTACACCCTGCTATATATATCTTGGTTGCTAAATAGGTTGTTGTGTGTAGTGAAATTCAGTTTAAGAGCAAATAATAGAGGTTGAGCGTGAAGATTTTTGAAGGTAACACTTAAAACCGCAAAATTTCTCGGTCATAATCTTCAGGAGTGGGTTCTATTTCCCAAACCAATCCTTCTCCTAGTTCCAAAATTACTTCCAAATACAACATATCTACAGCAGTTGTTGCCGTATCTTGATTATTTTCAAAAGCTTGTAAATCTTCCGTTAGTAGTCGAAGCTTAAATCCAGCCGGAATTTGACCATTAAGAGTTGTACTTCGCAATTCAAAACGCCAAACATAATCCTCAGAAGCGCTTTTTGGGAAAATGCGTAACTCGTATGTTTGCTGTGCAACTTTTATTTGCCGAGACAAGCCGAGAACTGGTTCTGCACTCCGCATTCCCGCAGGTACCACAACGAATTCTCTTTTTTCCCATCCCCACTGTTGAGCTAAATTGGCTACACCTGTCTGCAACCATTGCGGAATTGAGCGCTGTATGAGTAAACCCTGACGCAGTTCATACAACTTTTTTCGCCAACCGCTATGTGCTAAGAGCGCACCCCAGAGCGAAAATGGAACTGCTAAACGTGGAAATTTCACATCGCGATCGCCCAATCTTTCTAAAAGATTTTCTGCCTGGGTTTTGCCAATCGGATCTAAAGGTGCAATCTCAGCACGTAAGGCTTCTGACCGATCGAGTTGGCGTGTAACGTACAGCACATTAATATCTGGAATTAAATCTTCTTTTTCCAAGCTGTAAGTGCGATCGCCACCATCATAAACTCCTTTTGTTTTCAGAATTTGATGGGTTGTGTAGCCAAAAATTTTCATCCAGCCATCATCAGGGTTAACTTGTACTGCTACGTAATAGTCAGCAACCCACTCTGGAATATCTACCCATTCTTGGGGTACGCGTAACTCATCATCATCCATCGCCAGGGTAGGAATTAAGATAAGGCGATCGCGATCGAAAGTGATAGCTGTGCCATTGACTACTTCCCAAAAACTCGGCAATGCCGCATTGTTAGGATAAACCCTGGCGGTGGGAGCAATTTCCTCCTGGAACCAAGGCAAAAATGCTTGCAAGCATTTTTGATTTATCCAGCCACGTTGACAAGCACCAGCTGTTGAGTATGGTTGTTCTTGCACCTCTGGAAATTGGATAATTTCCAAGTATAAATGCTGTGAGTCAATAGTGAATGGAGCAGGTGGGTTCAACATAAATAATTCTAGAATGGCTCTATATAAAGACCATGTTAGGAAGAGGCATTGTGGGGTAAAGGGTCAAGGGTAAAGGGTAAAGGTATAGAATTTTCCCTTACTCAGTAACCTTTAACATGCACCCCAACATCTTGGCAGGCATTGTGGGGTAAAGGGAAAAGGGTAAAGGGTAAAGGTATAGAATTTTCCCTTACTCAGTAACCTTTAACATGCACCCCAACATCTTGGCAAAAGTTATTTTTGCAAGATGTCTACTGAATCTGAGTATGGCTATATTGGACTTTAAGCCATTCCTCTAAACTTGTGTTTATGGCATCTACTACGTCAGATTTAGGGGAAATATGCAAGGTGTTTTGACTCCATTGCGTGAGAGTCAGGAGCAATGACTTTTTAATGCTGCTCAGGCGACGCGAAACAGTATATTGCTTCATTTCTAGCTGGGCAGCAATTTCTTGTTGAGTCAATTGTTGAACGTAGTAAGCTTGTAGTACTTTTTGGGACTCAGCATCGAGTGCAGCGATCGCTTCGGACAAAACTTGGTTTAACTGAGCTTGCTGCGATCGCATATTCGCAGTTTCTTCCTGCTCAATAATTTCCGTTAGTAAAGATGTTTGCAAATCTACAGGCAATATATCTAATAAATTACCCTCATCTTCTTTGAGGGGAGCGTCTGTGGAAACAAACTTAGGATAATGGAAAGTACGGACAGCTTTAGCAGCAGATAATACCCAGGTTTCTATAGTTTGCTGATTGACTGCGGCTGTGGGCGAACTCAATCGGCCCAAACGTTCTGCATTATAAAGATTACTAATAGCCTGCCAAGTCTGAGCATCTGGTTTGGTCAGCTGACGAATTTTTGTATTATCACCTGTGTAGAGTTCCTTAAAGCATTCCCAGGCTAAAACATAACTCTCGATGTTTTGAGTGTTAAATCCGGCATTTTCTAATGACTGCACTAGTCGTTTGCGGCTGAGTTTATGCAATAAAGCCCAGTCTGAGCAAATGTCTGCTTCCCGCTGTAAGCGCACTGCATCTTTGATAATCGATTCAAAAGTTAATTGTGCATAGGATTTTAAATGCGAACTATATTGAGGATTGAAATTTTTGAGTATTTTGTTAGTATTAGCGATCGCCATCTGAAAACAGTCTGCTACAGACGACTGCGTAGGAAAGTTGAGGGCGAATTTTCTGGCAGTCCAGTAGCACACCTCTTGTAAATAAGCAGAAATATGTGCCAGTGCCACAGCACTAGATTGAGTCTGCCAAACTCTATACCAGTAAAGCGCCCAAAAGGTATCTGATTTCTCAGTTGACGACTCCAGGCAAACTTTCATACTGCGTCGCAGTTTGGCATCTGTTGCCCAACCACTAAACTGGTCTACATCAAATTGCACAAAGGTAGAAAAGATTTCAACAATGCCCTGTCGGGGTTGCATGGAACACTCGCCACTGTTTGAAACATAGCTGATTTTAATTATACAGCCATAGGGACAAAAGCTAAATCCTTGCTGCGTAAGGACTTTACAGATTTTTCAAAATTTTTCCGATCTCAGTGCATAAAGACTAAAAGTCATCGTAGAGAGTGATATGCAGAGAAGGTCATTTAAAAAGATGCTTTCTTTGGGAACTAGCGGAATCATTGAATAAGTTCGTCAAATACAAAACAAAATTTCGATGGTTACAAGCACAAATTCATCCCACAAATATGCAACTTCTTAAAAGTTACCTAATTATCTCTGCATCACCTAATTAACAAAGAGAGAAAAACCATGTTAACTAATCAAAGCTGCCTAGAATCTTTTGGTTTAATTAAAGAACTTGACGAACAAGCTGCTGAAACAATTAGTGGCGGTTACGAAGTTTTTGAAGTTAAAAACAAAACAGGATACAATATCCCCTACGCTGTCGATGGTACACGAACACAGTATCCAGAACCTGGCTCCGATCGTATATGGACTGCTTACAGTGGAGGAATCATTGAGTTTGACTCTGACGGTCGAGATGGCTACGAGCTATACAAAAAATATAATTTGGCCGATGGAGGAGTGTATGAGTTTCAAGATAACCTAAATACTCCTGGCAATCCATATGATATCGAACTCTATAGAGTAGCCTAATCTGCAATTCTCAAGTTGATTTACTGATTTGAATTTTTGAGGTTAGATTGTCTTATCTCAGTTCAGATCAAAAAGCTAACTACTCAAAAATCTGGGATAAAAAACTGAATCCAATATAACGTCGGGGCAAGTGCCCCGATTTTTTTATGCATAAGGATTTACCCGATTTTTCAAAATAGTTCTGCTCTAAGTGCATAAAAACTCAAAGGAGTCGTAAAGAGTGATGTGCAAAAAGATTGAACGAGTAAATACCACAAAAAATGCTTAGGCTAATGTGCAATTCTCAAGTGGATTTACTGATTTGGATTTCCGAGGTTAGTTATCAAGGAACACAAATTTATGACCTCAACTACAACTTATACTTACGATGCCAATGGCGATGTAATATCTAACAATATAGACACCAACAGTGATGGGGCAAAAATACCTTCGCCAAAAAAAGAGAAAGTTAAAAAATTTGGTTTTGGATTATCAACACTTGTAGCCCTGTCAGTGATTCCGAGTTCAGTTGTAACCATGCCGTTAGTGCTAAACCAGCCAGTGCAAGCTCTATGTATTGCCTCTGGAGACTTCAATGGAATTTGGCATTCAGATGACGGAGGCACTTATTACGTTAGGCAAATTGGCAATGAAATTTGGTGGCTGGGAATGAGCGCTGATGATGGCAGAACCTGGACTAATGTATACAAGGGAACAAGAATTGGCGATACGGTTATCGGGCAATGGGCTGATGTCCCTAGAGGTGGAATCCGCTCTGGAGGAATTCTTAATTTGAGTGTTCCACCAGGCTGGAACGGAAGTGTCCCAGAATTTAGCAGAAACTACGTTACTGGGGGTTTTGGCGGCTCTAAGTGGTTCCAATCTTGCAATGACGTAATCCTCAACCCTATTTAGCCAGAATTATGTCTGGAGTGTTAGCTTGCGGCAAGCCACTTCTCTACGAGACGCTGCGCAAATGCGTCTGCGTTTATTTGGATAATTTATTTCTTGGAAGTCCCTTAAGTCGGACATGATATCAAATTACCCGACTTTATTTTCTCCCTCATAATTGCAGCAGAAGATGAAATACCAAATAGTCCTTCAACACAGCGAAGAAGACTGCGGTGCAGCAAGTCTTGCAACCATTGCCAAACATTACGGACGCACATTTACCCTCAACCGCGTCCGAGAAGCCGTAGGCACAGGTTCTAGAGGAACATCCTTGCTAGGATTGAAACGGGGTGCAGAAGTATTAGGATTTAACGCCCGCCAAGTTAAAGCCAGTCCCCAATTAATCGACCAATTACATCAAGCTCCCTTACCAGCAGTTATCCATTGGAAAGGCTACCACTGGGTCGTATTATACGGGCAGAAAGGCAAAAAATACGTCATCGCCGACCCTGGTGTTGGTATTCGTCATCTTACCCGTCAAGAGTTAATGGCGGGTTGGGGTAATGGCGTCATGTTACTGCTAACCCCAGACGACAGTCGCTTTTATCAACAAGAATCAGATAAAATTGGCGGATTGGGAAGATATCTGCAACGGGTTTGGCCCTATCGTTCTATTCTCGCTCAAGCGATCGCCATTAACATCGCTATTGGACTGCTTTCTTTGGCATCTCCCTTTATGATGCAACTGCTCACCGATGATGTCTTAGTACGAGGTGATACCCAACTACTAACCACTGTCGCCATTGGCGTTATCGCCATGAACTTAATTAGAAGCGCCATTAGTTTAGTCCAATCTCACCTTATCGGTCACTTCGGTCAAAAATTGCAATTAGGACTAATTTTAGAATACGGACGCAAACTCTTACATTTACCCCTATCCTACTTTGAAGGCCGACGCAGTGGAGAAGTCGTCAGCCGCATTGCCGATGTCAAAGCCATCAATAACTTAGTGTCCCAAATTGTCCTAGGATTACCCAGTCAATTCTTTATTGCGGTAATTTCCTTGGGTTTTATGCTCTTTTACAGTTGGGAACTAACTCTCGCTTCCATAGTTGCATTTATAGTTGTCACGGGTGTTAACCTGCTTTTTTTACCCGCGATGCGCCAGAAAACCCGAAGTCTGATTGTTTCTGGTACAGAAAACCAAGGCTTTTTGGTAGAAACATTTCGCGGCATCCAAGTATTAAAAACTACCCAAGCCACTCCCCAAGCTTGGTCTGAATACCAAGGGAATTATGGTCGCCTTGCCAATTTGGGCTGGAGTACGATGAAACTGGGACTGTATAGCAGTACAGTTACTGGCATTCTTTCTACCTTCATTAGTATTGGTATCCTTTGGATGGGTAGCTATTTAGTCATTAATCACACCTTAACAATCGGTCAATTAATGGCATATAACGGCATGAGTGGCAACTTTCTTGGCTTCTTAGGTGCTGCGATCGGTTTAGTAGATGAGTTTATCACAGCCCAGATAGTCCTGCAACGGATGACAGAAGTGATTGACGCTACCCCAGAATCCGACAATGATTTTAAAAAGCCTTGGGCACAAATTCCTGGCAATGCAGATATAACTTGCAGTGAACTTAACTTTCATCACGCAGGTAGAGTTGACCTCCTACAAGATTTTTCCTTAACTATTCCTGGCGGTAAAGTTATTGCTTTAATTGGCAAATCTGGCTGTGGTAAAAGTACCCTGGCAAAATTGCTCACAGGCTTATATAAAATCGAGTCTGGCAATATTCGTTATGGTTTTTATAATCAGCAAGATTTATCCTTAGAATGTTTGCGTCAACAAGTGGTATTAGTTCCTCAAGAACCCCACTTTTGGAGTCGTTCGATTATTGATAACTTCAACTTTAGCTATCCCCATATTAGTTTTGAAGAAATTGTTAAAGCTTGTCAAATTGCAGGTGCAGATGAATTTATTAGCAAACTCCCTGATAAATATCAAACTGTTTTAGGAGAATTTGGGGCAAATCTTTCCGGTGGACAACGCCAAAGATTAGCTATAGCCAGAGCCATAGTTACTCAGCCACCGATCTTAATTTTAGATGAATCCACGGGCGCACTCGACCCAGTAAGCGAAAGACAAGTATTAGATAGACTTTTAGCCCATCGCCACAATCAAACGACTATTTTAATTAGTCACCGTCCCAAGGTAATACAGAGAGCAGATTTAATTGTATTTTTAGAACAAGGACGCTTAAAAATCCAAGGGACACCAGAAGAATTGCGCTCTTTACCTGGCGAACATTTAGATTTCTTAGATGATATTTTCCCTTCTCATAATGGGTTGGCGTTGATATCTTCCCCGGCTCATCATAACGGCAAGACTGCCATCATTAATTAAGATAATTCGTACCTTGGCTTTACTCGGCAACCTAATTCGTAATTCGTAAAACATTATGGTTAGCAACACAAATTTTCTCCCCCCAATTCAAACAAACGAATTTCTCCCACCAATTACTCGTTGGACAACATGGGGCGGAATGTTTATTCTCTGCGTTCTCGGATTAGCTGTGCCACTTGCTGCTATTAGTAAGTATAAGGTTACAGTCCAAGGACAGGCGGTTGTGCGTCCGGCGGGTGAATTGCGAATTGTGCAAGCGGCGACAGAAGGTCAGGTTATGCACATTTATGTCAAAGAAAATCAAATTATCAAAAAAGGAGATGCGATCGCAACTATTGATGACTCCCGTCTGCAAACTAAAAAAAGCCAATTGCAAACGAGTATTCAACAATCTAAGTTACAACTAGTGCAAATTAATGCCCAGATTAGCTCCCTTAATAGTCAGATTCGAGCCGAAACTGACCGCCTTAACCGGATTATTACTGGCGCTCAAGCCGAATTGAGCGGTCGCCGTCGGGAATATCAAGATAAAAATCTCACCACTGTTTCCGAACTCCAAGAAGCTGATGCTAACGTCAAAATTGCTGAAAAAGAATTGCTAGCTGGGGAAGCACAGTTAAAAACAACACAAGCAAATCTCCATGCTGCTGAAGCTGCTTTAGGTGTAGCCCAGTCAAAACAGAAGCGATATGAGAGTGTAGCTAACCAAGGGGCGCTATCTCAAGATCAATTGGAAGAAGCACAATTATCTGCCAGACAGCAAGAGCAAGCGGTAAAGGCGCAACAAGCAGCAGTGGAGGCGCAAAAACAGACAATTGAACGGTTACAACAAGCGGTATCTGCTGTGATTGCGAGAAGACAACGCGCCCAAGTTGCTGTAAATCCAAGTAATGCAGCAGTAACTGTTGCTACTGAGAGAATCGCTCAAGAAAAAGCCGGAGGGGAAAGCAACAAAGCAACATTAGAAAAAGAACGCCAAACCTTAGTTAACCAACGGATTGAAATTGAAAAGCAGTTAGAGCATGATATTAGCGAACTCAAACAAGCCAAAATAGATTTAGCTCAAACCGCGATCGCAGCTACCGCCGATGGTATCATTTCCCAACTCAATCTGCGAAACCCAGGTCAAACTGTGCGTGCTGGCGAGGAAATATTGCAAATTGTCCCCACTGATGCACCTCAAGTTTTGAAGGCTGCGGTGGCATCAGATGAGCAAAGTAAGTTAAAAATTGGTCAAAAAGTCCAAATGCGAGTCAGCGCTTGTCCTTACCCAGATTATGGTACTTTGAATGGTCAAGTGCAGACGATTTCTCCAGATGCGATCGCTCCTCAAAAGAATGGCACAAATACATCAATGAATGGGACTACTAGCCCAAAAGCTACTGCGCCTGGTGCTTTCTATGAAGTCACAATTGAACCGGAAACTCTGGTTTTAGGTAAAGGGAAAAACCAATGTCACATTCAATTGGGTATGGAGGGTAGGGTTGATATTATTTCCCGTGAAGAAACTGTGCTGCAATTTTTCCTCCGTAAGGCAAGGTTGATTAGTGATTTGTAACTTTTTCTTTTGGGAGACTCCCTCACCGATGCAGCGTCTACGCTTTGCATCAGTTCAATTCTTGCGATCGCCCTACAGCCTTTCTCCTAAAGGAGACGCTACGCGTAGCTTGCTTCCCCGTAGGGGTACGGGCATTCTACGGCAGGCGATGGCAAAGCAAAGCCATCGCTTTTGTGTTTAATAAAAGCAAGTTTGCTAAATTCCTATATTGAATTCGGGCAGTCGTTTATTGAATTCGGGTAGTCGTTTATTGAATTCGGGTAGTCGTTTATTGAATTCGGGCAGTCGTTGATTGAATTTGGGTAGTCTTTGATTGAATTCGGGTAGTCTTTGATTGAATTTGGGCAGTCTTTGATTGAATTTGGGCAGTCGTTAATTGAATTCGGGCAGTCGTTGATTGAATTCAGGCAAACCCCAAGAATTTACATAAAGCCATTCAAGATTTTTGTAATAAATAAACTAATCTGACTCAGGGAGCCTTAGAAGCCGAAAAGTCTCTGATGGAACTAACAGAACATTATGTTACTCAGTATTTTAAGTTTTTAAAACTTTACTCTTATCTAGTTCAAATATCTGCTGAAATTAATTGTATAAAAATTTATCAATAAATTGGTTGCATATTCACAGATAAGAAATGAGCGGGTGAGGCTGGTTATGATATGGCAATCTGTAGAAATAGGAATTGGCTCTCAGGTTTATTAAGAGTTTTTAGTATTACTGGAGCGCTTGCTCATGTCATATTTTGTTGTGAAAATCACGCCTTAGCCCAGATTACCCCTGATGGAACATTGGGTAATAACTCTTCAATAATCACTCCCAATGTTAATATTAAAGGACTGACGGCTGACCGAATTGATGGCGGAGCAATTCGCGGTGCAAACCTGTTCCATAGTTTCCAGGAATTCAATGTCGGAGAATCCCAACGTGTTTATTTTGCCAATCCTACGGGAATTAAAAATATTCTCACAAGGGTGACGGGAAGTAATATCTCGAATATTCTCGGCACTTTGGGGGTGAATGGTGGTGCAAATTTGTTTTTTATCAATCCCAATGGCATTTTATTTGGGAACAACGCACGTTTGGATGTAGCAGGTTCCTTTGTAGGGACTACGGCGAATTCTTTTGTGTTTGGCAATGGGTTGGAATTTAGTGCAACAAATCCTCAGACTCCTTCCTCATTACTAACAGTTAATCCTTCGGCATTGTTGTTTAATCAACTTCCGGCTGGCAGAATTGAAAACAGGTCAATTGCACCAGCAGGAACAGACCTCGCAGGTTTTGATGCATTTGGTTTACGAGTGGGAGATGATAAAAGTTTGCTGCTAGTGGGTGGTAATGTCATCATGGATGGCGGTCAGTTAAATGCTTATGGTGGGAGAGTTGAATTAGGGGGGTTAGCAGCACCTGGAAATGTCAATCTTCTTTTTAATGGCGATAATCTTAGCTTGAAATTTCCTCTTAATGTAACTCGTGCAGATGTGTCACTTACCAATCAAGCGAGTGTGTATGTAGAAGCTGCTGGCGGCGGTGATATTGCAATTAATACCCGCAATATGGATATTTTGGCAGGGAGCCAGCTTTCTGCTGGTATCGCCTCTGGTTTGGGTCAACCAGAGGCGACTGCGGGGGATATTACGCTTAATGCTACGGGGGAAATCAAAGTTGCTGACTCCGGGAGTAGGATTCTCAATCTTGTGAGTCAGGATTCAAAAGGCAATGGCGGTAACATTACTATCGATTCTGGTGACTTCTCATTACGAGACGGCGCTTACCTTGCAGCTTCAACTTATGGAGTGGGGAATGCAGGGAATGTGACAGTGGGTGCAAAAAATGCTGTTGACCTTGCAGGTAACGCTGACATTTTCAGCACCGTAGAAGCAGGAGGCGTAGGTAAAGGAGGCAATATCAACATCAATGCTACAACACTGTCACTCACTGATAGCGCTCAACTGCTAACCGGTACTCGTGAAGCATCTGCCACCCAACCAGCAGGACGGGGGGATGCAGGCAATGTCAATGTTAAAGTAACAGGTACTGTTGATATTGCTGGGGAGAAAAACGGTTTTCCCAGTGGGATTCTCAGCAATGTGGGAACGGGGACTGTTGGGAATGGGGGTAACATTTTCATCGATTCTGGTAACTTCTCATTACGAGACGGCGCTCAACTTCAAGCCTCAACTTCAGGAGTGGGGAATGCAGGGAATGTGACAGTGGGTGCAAAAAATGCTGTTGACCTTGCAGATAACGCTGCCATCTTCAGCACCGTAGAAGCAGGAGGCATAGGTAAAGGAGGCAATATCAACATCAATGCTACAACACTGTCACTCACTGATAGCGCTCAACTGCTAACCGGTACTCGTGAAGCATCTGCCACCCAACCAGCAGGACGGGGGGATGCAGGCAATGTCAATGTTAAAGTAACAGGTACTGTTGATATTGCTGGGGAGAAAAACGGTTTTCCCAGTGGGATTCTCAGCAATGTGGGAACGGGGACTGTTGGGAATGGGGGTAACATTTTCATCGATTCTGGTAACTTCTCATTACGAGACGGCGCTCAACTTCAAGCCTCAACTTCAGGAGTGGGGAATGCAGGGAATGTGACAGTGGGTGCAAAAAATGCTGTTGACCTTGCAGATAACGCTGCCATCTTCAGCACCGTAGAAGCAGGAGGCATAGGTAAAGGAGGCAATATCAACAT
Source organism: Nostoc sp. (assembly GCF_036917375.1). GTDB lineage: Bacteria > Cyanobacteriota > Cyanobacteriia > Cyanobacteriales > Nostocaceae > Nostoc. Next base: position 33,733 of record NZ_JBALDN010000016.1, on the reverse strand, counting down.
CAATGCTACAACACTGTCACTCACTGATAGCGCTCAACTGCTAACCGGTACTCGTGAAGCATCTGCCACCCAACCAGCAGGACGGGGGGATGCAGGCAATGTCAATGTTAAAGTAACAGGTACTGTTGATATTGCTGGGGAGAAAAACGGTTTTTCCAGTGGGATTGGCAGCTTTTTGGAAACGGGGACTGTTGGGAATGGGGGTAACATTTTTATCGATTCTGGTGACTTCTCATTACGAGACGGCGCTCAACTTTCTGCCTCAACTTCAGGAGTGGGAAATGCGGGGAATATAACAGTGAGTGCAAAAAATGCTGTTGACCTTGCAAATGGTAGCATTTTCAGCACCGTGTCAGCAGGAGGCGTAGGTAAAGGAGGCAATATCAACATCAATGCTACAACACTGTCACTCACTGATGGCGCTCAACTGGTAACTATTACTCGTCGAGCATCTGCTACCCAACCAGCCGGAAGAGGGAATGCAGGCAATGTCAATCTTTTGGTAACAGGTGCTGTTGATATTGCTAGGGAGAAAAACGGTTTGTCCAGTGGGATTCGCAGTTTCGTGGACACAGGAACAATTGGCAATGGAGGTAACATTACCATTGATTCTGGTGACTTCTCTCTAAGTGATGGCGCTCAACTTTCTGCCTCAACTTCAGGAGTGGGAAATGCGGGGAATGTAACAGTGAGTGTAAAAAATGCTGTTGACCTTGCAAATGGTGACATTTTAAGCACCGTGGATGCAGGAGGCGTAGGTAAAGGAGGCAATATCAACATCAATGCTACAACACTGTCACTGACTGATGGCGCTCAACTGGTAACTATTACTCGTGGTGCATCTGCTACCCAGCCAGCAGGACGGGGGGATGCAGGCAATGTCAATGTTTTTGTAACAGGTGCTGTTGATATTGTTGGGGAAAAAAACGGTTTTCCCAGTGGGATTCGCAGCAATGTGGAAACGGGGACTGTTGGGAATGGCGGTAGCATTACCATCGATTCTGGTGACTTCTCATTACGAGATGGCACTCAACTTATTGCCTCAACTTCAGGAGTGGGGAATGCAGGGAATATTCGCATCAATGCAAAAAATACAATAACTGTTTCTAGAAGTAATCAACAGAGCAAATTTTCTAGTGGTTTATTCACATTTACTGATTTTAATTCCACTGGCATTGGTGGCGATATTACCATAAACACCAATATATTTCGCATCTCCGACGAGGCGTTACTGGATGCACGCACTAGAAATAATCAAAAGGGTGGCTATATTACGGTAAATGCAAATATTTTTGAAGCACTCAACGGTGGACAACTCATTACCGCTACCTCAAGCAATGGACGTGCAGGTAAAATAACTGTCAACGCTACTGATAAAGTAATAATTAGTGGTAGTGACTTTAGTTATGATGACCGAGTTACTAACTTTCCTGACAACGTAGTAAATATTAGCCCTAACAGTGGCTTATTTGTCAGTTCCACAGGTTCAGGAATCACAGGCGACATCGAAATCAACTCACCCAAAATTACCCTAGACAACCAAAGTAAACTCAATGCCGAATCTGCATCCGGTAACGGTGGTAATATCAACCTCAAAAGCGATTTACTCTTACTCCGTCGCAATAGTCAAATCTCCACCAACGCAGGTACAGAAAAATTAGGTGGTAATGGCGGTAATATCAATATCAACTCAAAATTTATCGTTGCTGTTCCAAATGAAAATAGCGATATCAGCGCTAACGCCTTTACAGGGGTTGGTGGTAGAGTTGACATTACAACAAACGGTATTTTCGGTATTCTCTCGCAAAAACGCCCAACCGAAAAAAGCGACATTACAGCAAGTTCGGAATTGGGAGTCAGTGGCGAAGTAACCATCAACAGTCCAGATACTGACCCCAGTCGCGGCTTAATTCAACTACCCTCTAACCTCGTCGATGTATCCCAACAAATTGCCCAAGGTTGCACTCCCAAAGGAGGACAAAACACCAGTCGTTTTATCGCCACCGGACGCGGTGGATTACCCCAAAGTCCTAATGAACCGTTGCGGGGACGATCAGTAATTACTAGTTGGGTAGATTTGCCCGCACAAGCAACAGCCATTACGGATAAATCATCTACTGCATCTATGACCAAATCTACCGATCCAATTGTCGAGGCTCAAGGATGGATTGTCGATGCTAATGGCAATATTATGCTCGTGGCTCAATCTCCTCAAAGTTTTTTTATTCCCTCTGCCATGTCTTGTAGTCAATAATTCATTACTCCATGAATCGGGGGAGGAATTACGATGAAACTCAAGAGCGATCAAAACAATCAGATGCATTACCTAATTTTAAGTTTTTAAAACTTTACTTCGATCTAGTTAAAATATCTGCTGAAATTAATTGTAGAAAAATTTATCAATACGGCTAGCAGAAAACCCTTGAATATGTGGTTCGAAGCCGTGACGTAAGAAAATTGGATATTCACAGGTAGGCAATGAGCAAGCGAGGCTGGTTCTGATATGACAACCTGTAAACATAGGAATTGGCACTCAAATTTATTAGAAGCTATTAGCATTATTGGAGTGCTTGCTCATGGCATATTTTATGGTGAAAATCACGCTTTAGCCCAGATTATCCCTGATGGAACATTGGGTAATAACTCTTCAAAAATCACTCCCAATGTCAATATTAAAGGTAGTGCTGCTGACCGGATTGATGGTGGAGCAACTCGCGGTGCAAACCTGTTCCATAGTTTCCAGGAATTCAATGTGGGTGAGTTGCAGCGTGTTTATTTTGCCAATCCCACAGGAATCTCCAATATTCTCACACGGGTGACGGGAAGTAACTTATCCAATATTCTCGGCACTTTAGGGGTAGATGGTGGTGCAAATTTGTTTTTTATCAATCCCAATGGTATTTTATTTGGGAACAATGCACGACTAGATGTAGCGGGTTCCTTTGTAGCAAGTACGGCGAATTCTTTTGTGTTCGGCAATGGCTTAGAATTTAGTGCAACTAATCCTCAAACTCCTTCTTCATTATTAACAGTTAATCCTTCTGCTTTGCTATTCAATCAACTTCAGGCTGGCAGAATTGAAAACAGTTCAATTGCACCAGCAGGAGATAATATCTTTGGTCTACGAGTACCAGACGATCGGAGTTTGCTATTAGTGGGTGGAGAAATTGCCATCAATGAAGGTCAATTGAATGCTCCGAGTGGGCGAGTGGAATTGGCAGGAATTGCAAGTCAAGGGACAGTCGGGCTGAATGTGGATGGTAATAATTTGAGTTTGACTGTTCCTGATAATGTAGCTAAAGCCGATATCTCACTCAGTAATCAAGCCTTGGTCAGTACCAGTGGCGAAGGTGGCGGTGCTATTCAGGTGTGGGGTAAAGGAGTTACAGTTAGTGGAGGTTCCAAGATTGAAGCCAGCACTTTTGGAGCACTACCTGGAAAAGGATTGAGTGTAAATGCTTCCTCAGTGCAAGTCGTTGGAGAATCACCTGATGGAATTCGCAGTGGTTTATTTGCTGAAACTTTTGGGACAGGAGATGCAGGAAGCCTGACAATTAACACCAAACAGTTACAACTCTTAGCAGGAGGAAAGATTTCATCTGGTACATACAATGCAGGAGCGGCGGGAGATTTAACAGTAAATGCCTCAGAGTCTGTACAAGTGGCAGGTCTGACAGTTAGCGGCCAGTTTGGCAGCGACTTGTATACTCAGAGTAGTTCTGGCGCGACAGGAAAAGGAGGAAAGCTAACAATTCAAACTTCTAGGTTACTCGTCGAAGATGGAGGGCAAGTATCGGTTTCTACCTCCGGTGAAGGTGTGGCAGGAAATTTGACCGTGAATGCCTCGGAATCAGTGCAAGTAATCGGTATTCCAGATAATCCCTATTTAGGCTCTACTGGTATATTTGCCGCATCTAATGGAGCCGGAGATGCTGGAGACATCACGATTAATACTAGACAGTTACTCATCCAAAATGGAGCCGGAATCACAACTGACAACGAAGGTAGGGGGGTTGGAGGGAATATAACAGTAAATGCTGCCGAATCAGTGCAGCTAGTTGGTACTGCGATTCTTCCACAGTTTCCTGATGGATGGTATCCTAGCAATATCAGTTCTGATGCATACGGCACAGGGCCCGCAGGAAAGATTACGATTAACACCAATCAGTTGTTAATCCAAGATGGAGGAGTTATTTCAGCTGTAACTAACGGTAGTGGGGCTGGAGGAAATGTGAATATAAATGCCTCCCAATCAGTTCAAATGATTGGCACTGCTACTAATAGTAATAGTGTATTTCCTTTTCCCAGCAGCTTGTTGACTCAAACATGGGGTACAGGAAAAGCAGGAGATTTGGCAATTAATACCAATCAGTTGATTGTCCAAGAAGGACAGCTATCTGCCAGTACTTTAGGGCTGGGAGATGCTGGCAGTGTGATGATTAATGCCACCGATAGCGTCTCCTTTGATGACAGTGTTGTTTTGAGCGATGTCGGAGATGCCTCCGACCAAGGGAAAGATGCTTTTGCTAAAGGGGGTAGTATTGATATCACCACTGGTTCTCTTTTGCTGACCAATGGCGGACAATTGGCGGCTAGAACTTTTGGTGCAGGAAAAGCAGGAAATATAAATATTAGCAGCGATCGCTTACTTACTGAAAATGAAAGTGCGATCGCAGCTAACACTTTTGGCACAGGAGATGCAGGCAACATAACTATTGCATCTGGGATAATGAATGTCAAGAATGGAAGTGCGATCGCAGCAAACACTCTTGGCACAGGAAATGCAGGCAACATAACCATTGACACTGACACCATGACTGTCCTTGATAGTCAAGTGGGAAGCAGTGTTTTCGGTAAAGGGTTTGCAGGAAATTTGACTATTCGCGCTACCGATTCAGTGGAAGTAAGCGGAAAAATCAAATCGAGTTCTAATATTGAAAATCCTGCTGGCTTATTCGCTCAGGTAAACACTGAAGGTGAGGGTCGCGGTGGCAACTTGACTATTGAGACAAAACGCTTGAGTGTCAGTCATGGAGGCAAAGTGCAAGTCGCTACTTTTGGTCAAGGCGACGCTGGTAATCTCACAATTCATGCCTCTGAGGTAGAGGTATTTGATACACCTGTTGATAACCTCTTTGCTACAGGGATCAATGCAGGTGTTGAAATAGACGCAGATGAACAAGTGATTCCACCTAGAGGCAACGGTGGCGATTTAACAATCGAAACCGATCGCTTAAGTGTAAGAGGTGGTGCAACAGTATCGGTTGGGACTGCTGGAGAGGGCAATGCAGGTAAATTACGAATTCATGCGTCGAAATCTGTAGAAGTCGTTGGGAAATCACCAAATGGTAACTTTAACAGCCAAATCAGCGCTGCGGTAACGCCAGAAGGTACTGGTAGCGGGGGAAGTTTAAAGATTGAGACTGAACAGATGAGTATTCGGGATGGAGGTGAAGTCACTGTCAGTAGTACTGGAGCGGGGACGGCAGGCGATCTTGAGATCCAAGCTCGTTCTTTGAGTCTGGATAACCAAGGAGCGATTGCCGCCATAACCAGATTGGGGAATGGTGGTAATATTGCCCTGAAGTTGCAAGACTTATTATTACTACGCAATCATAGTCAAATTTCTACCACTGCTGGCAGTAGCGAATTCGGTGGGGATGGCGGTAACATTAACATTAATAGCCCTTTCATTGTCGCCGTTCCCAAAGAAAATAGCGATATCACTGCTAACGCCTTTACAGGGATTGGTGGTAGAGTTGACATTACAACAAACGGTATTTTCGGTATTCTGCCGCAAAAAAGCCCAACCGAAAACAGTGACATTACAGCAAGTTCGGAATTGGGAGTCAGTGGCGAAGTAACTATAAACAGTCCTGATACTGACCCCAGTCGCGGCTTAACTCAACTACCCTCCAATCTCATAGATGCATCCCAACAAATTGCCCAAGGTTGCGCTCCTAGAAGAGGAAAAAACGCCAGTAGCAGCTTTATCGCCACCGGACGCGGTGGATTACCCCAAAGCCCTAATGAACCGTTGCGAGGACGAGCAGTGATTACTGGTTGGGTAGATTTGCCCACACAAGCAACAGCCATTACGGATAAATCATCTACTGCATCTATGACCAAATCTACCGATCCCATTGTCGAGGCTCAAGGATGGATTGTTGATGGTAACGGTAATATTATGCTTGTGGCTCAATCTGGGCAAAGTTTTTTTATTCCCTCTGCCATGTCTTGTAGTCAATAATTCGTTACTCCAATCGGGGGAGGAATTTCTATTTATCTAAGTATTTCTTCAGAAAAGTTATTACTTTTCACTACTCTTAGCAAAATAAAATTAGGCCAAAGCATTAAAGCGAATCGCCAAAGCGATGACACGTTCTAAAATACCCATCACCACCACTATACAAACTAACCTTCATTCAATCATTGCTGTTTCTGTGGGGATGGGAATTGCGATCGCAGCTTTTTGGGCAAATTGCGCTTTTGCTCAGATTACCCCCGATCGCACTCTACCGAATAATTCCACCGTCACACTAGAAGGGAACACCAGAATTATTGAAGGAGGAACCAGAGCGGGTGGCAATTTGTTCCACAGCTTTGGTGAGTTTTCCGTTCCCACTGCAAGCACTGCTTTCTTTAATAATGCTCAAGACATTCAGAACATCATTAGCAGGGTAACGGGTAAGTCAGTTTCTAACATTGATGGGTTAATTCGCACTAATGGTATAGCTAACCTGTTTCTGATTAATCCTTCGGGGATTATTTTTGGTAAAAATGCCTCGCTGAACATTGGTGGTTCTTTTGTAGCGACTACTGCCAATGCAATACAGTTTAGCAATCAAGGTTTTTTCAGTGCTGACAATCCAAATAGTCCTGCATTATTGACAGTCAATCCTTCAGCTTTGCTATTCAATCAAATTACTGCTGCGCCGATTCAAAATAACTCAGTCGCACCAGCAGGATTAAATAAGTCCGGCTTTGATGCCTTTGGTCTACGTGTAGCAGATGGTCAAAGTTTGCTGCTAGTGGACGGTAATGTCAGCATGGATGGCGGCCAGTTAAATGCTTTTGGTGGGAGAGTTGAGTTAGGAGGGTTAGCAGCACCTGGAAATGTCAATCTTCTTTTTAATAAGGATAATCTCAGCTTGAAATTTCCTGAGAATGTGACTCGTACAGATGTATTACTTAATAATCAAGCGGGTGTATTTGTGACTGGTGCTAGCAGCGGTAATATTGCAGTTAATGCCCGTAATTTAGAAATATTAGGAGGAGGTCTTCTTTCTGCTGGTATCGGGCAAGGTTTGGGTACACCTGAAAGTGTTGCCGGGGATATTACCCTCAAAGCTACGGGTAAAATCAAAATTGCAGGTTCTGAGAGCAGAATTCGCAATTTAGTGCGTTTGGGATCAAAAGGCAATGGAGGTAACATAACTATCGATTCTGGTGACTTCTCATTACAAGACGGCGCTCAACTTGTTACCTCAACTTCTGGTCAGGGAAATGCAGGGAATGTGAAAGTAGGTGCAAAAAATGCTGTTGACCTAGCTAACGCTAGCATTTTCAGTACAGTGGAAGCAGGAGGCGTAGGTAAAGGAGGCAATATCGACATCAATGCTGCAACACTGACACTACGAGATGGCGTTCAACTGTTAACCATTACTCGCGAAGCATCTGATACCCAACCAGCAGCAAAAGGGGATGCAGGTAATGTCAATATCAAAGTTACTGGGAAAGTTGAGATTACTGGGGAGAAAAACGGTTTTTTCAGTACGATTGGCAGTTTTCTGGATACAGGAACAGTTGGTAATGCGGGTAATATTACCATCGATTCTGGTGACTTCTCATTACGAGATGGCGCTCAACTTATTGCCTCAACTTATGGAGAGGGGAATGGGGGGAATGTGACAATAGGTGCAAAAAATGCTGTTGACCTTGCAGATATACCAACTGCCATCCTCAGTGCAGTAGCAGTAGGGGGCGTGGGTAAGGGTGGTAATATCGACATCAATGCTGCAACACTGACACTACGAGATGGCGCTCAAGTAGTAACTGCGACTAGTGGTGCATCTGCAACCCAACCAGCAGGTAGGGGGGATGCGGGGAATGTGAATGTGAAAGTTACCAAAGAAGTGGATATTGGAGGTATTGTTAATATTGCTAACATTTTCACTGCTACTGGAATTTACAGCAACGTGGAAATAGGTACAGTAGGCAATGGAGGTAATATTTTCATTGATACTGGTTTGTTGAAGTTACGAGATGGCGCTCAACTTTCTGCCGTAACTCGTGGACAAGGGAATGCGGGGAATGTGACAGTAACTGCAAAAGATGCTGTTTCCCTTGCAGGTAATGCTGCCATCTTCACCCAAGTGGATGCAGGGGGTATGGGTAAAGGTGGCAATATTGACATCAATGCTGCTTCCCTCTCAGTACAAGATGGCGCTCAACTGATAACTGTGACTACTGGTGCATCTGATACTCAACCAGCAGGAACAGGGGATGCAGGGAATGTGAATGTGAAAGTTACTGGGGAAGTTGATATTGCTGGTGTGAAAAATGTTGATATTGCTGGTGTGAAAAATAGTTTTTCCAGTGGGATTTTCAGCTATGTGGAAAGAGGTACAGTAGGCAATGGAGGTAATATTCTCATTGATACTGGTTTGTTGAAGTTACGAGATGGTGCTTTATTAGATGCACGCACTTACAATGATAGCAAGGGTGGCGATATTAGTGTGAATGCAAATGTCTTTGAAGCAACAGGTGGTGGGCAACTCACTACTACCTCAAGCAATGGACGTGCAGGTAAAATTACAGTCAATGCTACTGACAGAGTGATTATTAGAGGTAGTGACCTTAATTACAATGACAGGATTACTAAATTTCCTGGCAGCGTAGCAAATATCGGTGCTAAGAGTGGCTTATTTGTCAGTTCTACAAGTTCAGGAATTACAGGCGACATCGAAATCAACTCACCCAAAATTACCTTAGATAACCAAGGCAAACTCAACGCCGAATCTGCATCCGGTAACGGTGGTAACATCAACGTCAACAGCGACTTACTCTTAGTCCGCCGCAACAGTCAAATCTCCACCAACGCAGGAACAGAAAAATTAGGTGGCAATGGCGGTAACATCAAGATCAACTCAAGATTTATAGTTGCAGTTCCCAAAGAAAATAGCGATATCAGCGCTAACGCATTCACTGGAACTGGTGGTAGAGTTGATATTACAACAAACGGTATTTTCGGTATTCTGCCGCAAAAAAGCCCAACCGAAAACAGTGACATTACAGCAAGTTCGGAATTGGGAGTCAGTGGCGAAGTAACTATAAACAGTCCTGATACTGACCCCAGTCGCGGCTTAACTCAACTACCCTCCAATCTCATAGATGCATCCCAACAAATTGCCCAAGGTTGCGCTCCTAGAAGAGGAAAAAACGCCAGTAGCAGCTTTATCGCCACCGGACGCGGTGGATTACCCCAAAGCCCTAATGAACCGTTGCGAGGACGAGCAGTGATTACTGGTTGGGTAGATTTGCCCACACAAGCAACAGCCATTACGGATAAATCATCTACTGCATCTATGACCAAATCTACCGATCCCATTGTCGAGGCTCAAGGATGGATTGTTGATGGTAACGGTAATATTATGCTTGTGGCTCAATCTGGGCAAAGTTCTTTTATTCCCTCTGCCATGTCTTGTAGTCAATAGACTTCTTGGCATTGTGGGGTAAAGGGTAAAGGTATGGAATTTTCCCAAACCCAGTAACCTTTAACCTTTCTCCAACATCTTGCAAAAGCAACTTCTGCAAGAAATCTATCGACCCAATACTTCTCGGTTAAGGGGAAAAGGGGAAAGGGAAAAGGAAAAGAAAAAACCTTTAACCCTTACCCTTTACCCCAAACCCGATTCCGAGTTAAAAATGCACAAAGCGAGAAGTATTGTCTATCGACCGATAATAGAAAATTTCTGCTGGGGTGCATAAAAAATAGAACTCATCGTATATGAGTTCAGCAGGGAGATTCACTTAGCTCAACTTTATTCAATAAAAAACCTGGCTCTTAGGCAAATACTTTTTAAGTAAAACTACCTTCCCTTAAAGGTTTCAGGGATAGCGTAGACCTTATTTAGCGGTGTGTTGCAGATATCTTGTTGCCAACAAAACCGATAAAGTCGAGCTAAAACCGGACTTCCAATTGCGTCTGATTGGGATGAAATATCACCCCAGATAGACCTTACTGAAACCAAAAAACTAAAACCTTTTACTTTTACTACTCAGAGGAATAATTAAAATGCCCACCTATAGTGGAACTAACGGAAATGACAATATTATCGGTAGTATTTTTACTGATAGTATCTTTGGATTTGGAGGAAACGATACCCTTAATCCTGGGTCTGGACTTAATGATTATATAGATGGCGGCACGGGCGTTGATTTACTCGTAGCCGACTACTCTAATGTCAGCAGTCCCTACAGCTTTTCCTTCAATAATATCGAAAAAATTTCCTTCAATGGCAGTAACGGAGTTGATAATTTTACCTTTAACAATACCACTGATACCCTATACGGTAATGGTGGCAACGATATCTTGGATGCTGGGGCTTTCGATGATTATCTTAATGGCGGCAGTGGGAGTGACTCTCTCTACGGAGGCGATGGCAACGATACCCTTAATCCTGGGTCTGGAGTTAATGATTATATAGATGGCGGCACGGGCGTTGATTTACTCGTAGTCGACTACTCTAATGTCAGCGATCCCTACAGCTTTTCCTTCAATAACATCGAAAAAATTTCCTTCAATGGCAGTAACGGAGTTGATAATTTTACCTTCAACAATACCACTGACACCCTATACGGCAATGGTGGCAACGATACGTTGAATGCAGGGGCTTTCGATGACTATCTTGATGGCGGCAGTGGTAATGACTCTCTCTTGGGAGGCTACGGCAAAGATACCATCTATGGGGGTAGTGACAATGATTTTCTCTTCGGTCAGCAGGATAACGATATTCTTGACGGCAACAGTGGCAATGATTTTCTCAATGGCGGGGAAGGCAATGACTCTCTCTACGGAGGCGATGGCAATGATATTTTAAATGGTCGTAAAGACTACGATTACCTTGTGGGAGGAAGTGGAGCCGATAAATTTGTCTTCGACTCTCTGTCTGATGGAATTGATTACATTGCAGACTTTAAGTACTTTGAAGGAGATAAAATTCAGATTTCTAAAGTTGGATTTGGTGCGAGTTCTACCAGTCAGTTTAGTTATAACAACGCCACAGGTGCTTTGTCTTTCACTCCATTTGATGCGATCGCATCGGTTCAATTTGCCTCTCTCCAAACCAACTTAGGAAGCGGATTTCTTCCTAGTGTTGACATCGTTCTAGTTTAAAACGGGACTTGTATCAATCCGGTTTGATTTTTGAACAAAATTAAGATTTGTAGGGTGCGTTGCGCGAAACGCTAACGCAACGCCAGTACCCTGCTCAAATAGGAAATCCATACTACTGGCTCCCCTACGTATCTTTTCAAAGATCCAAAAATCAAATAGTAGTGTCAAATCTTAAAGGTCTTACCCCACCCTAACCCTCCCCTTATAAAGGGGAGGGAACTTGATTTCTTGTTTCCTCCCTTTATAAGGGAGAATTAAGGGGGTAAAAATGTGATAAAAAGCACAGCAAAACACTTTTATAACAACCTCTTAGGTTTTTTCTATATCAAAGTAGATTAGTGTTTGCGTAGCGTGTCCTTTAAGACAAGGTATTAGTAGCAATATTACGTTTGTTGCTTTAAGTTTATAAAATTTAACTCCCATCTAGACGATAATCTATGATGAAATTAAATTAACCGTGGCTCAATCTGTGCAAAATTCTTTTATTCTCTCTGCCATGTCTTGTGGTCAATAATTCGTTACTCCAAGATTCAAGGGAGGAATTCTGATGAAACCCAAGATTCATAAAAACAATCAGTGGCAACGGATATGTGACGGATTTAAGATATGGTTGATTCATCACTTTAAAATCCATAAGTTGCCTGTTTTCATGCTCTTGGTTGTGGTGACAGCTTTTTTGTCCGTTACTGCTTTTCCTGTTGCTGCAACTTTAGAGAGACAACATATCGCAACTCTTGGAGTCTCAATCCAAAATCCTCCTGCACAAACACAAGACTTGCTACAACAGGGTAAAGTGCTATATGAGGCAGGAAAGTTTGCAGAAGCGGTTAGAGTTTTGCAACAAGCAGTTAAAAGTTTTGGCAGTCAAGGCAATGAATTACAGCAAGCTGTGGCATTAAGTAATTTGGCGTTGGCATATCAAAAACTGGGTAATTTACCACCAGCGCAACAGGCAATTACAGATAGTTTGAAGTTGCTCGAAAAATCTTCTAATTCTGAAAATCTTCAGGTTTTGGCTCCAGTTCTAGATATTCAAGGTAGCATTCAACTAGACTTAGGACAAGCTGAACAGGCACTTAACACCTGGCAACGTGCGGAAGCCAGCCATAAGCAATTAGGCGATCGCAATGGCATTATCCGCGATCGCATCAATCAAGCTCAAGCATGGCAAGTTTTGGGATTTTACCGTCGGGGTTTGACAATCTTGACTCAATTGCAGCAGGAGTTACAATCAAAACCTAATTCAGTCAGTAAAGCAGTAGAATTACGGTCTTTCGGGAATGCTCTGCAATTAGCCGGAGATTTGAATCAATCTCGTCAGGTATTACAGCAAAGTTTGTCAATTGCCCAAAAACTGGATTCTCCCCAGGATGTGAGCGCGGCTTTATTCAGTTTAGGCAACACGGCACAAGTACAGCGAGATTTTAAAGGGGCAATAGAGTTCTATCAGCAAGCTGCTGCGATCGCTCCTAACCCGATTAGCAAAGTTCAGGCTCAAGTTAATCAGTTGAACTTACTAGTGAACGCGGGACAAACAGCCGCCGTACAGACACTATTGCCGCAAATCCAAACTCAACTGACACAACTACCTGCTTCTGTGACAACTATTTATGCGCAGATTAATCTAGCTCAAAGCTTGATGAAATTTGGGACTACACCCAAAGCGATCGCTCAAATCTGCGCAAGAGCTTTGCAACAAGCTCAAAATTTGGCAGATAAACGAGCCGAGAGCTTTGCCCTTGGGACTCTGGGTAGTGTATACGAACAAACTAAACAATGGTCAATAGCCCAGAACCTCACCCAACAGGCACTGAATATAGCCCAAACAATCAACGCCCCAGATATCGCTTATCGTTGGCATTGGCAGTTGGGACGCTTGTTAAAACAGCAGAAAGAAATTGAGGGTGCTATTGCTAGCTATGATACTGCGATCGGTGAGTTGCAGACTCTCCGTAGTGACTTAGTAGTTGTGAATCGAGATGTCCAGTTTTCCTTTAAAGAAAGTGTAGAACCTGTATATCGAGAGTCCGTAGAATTATTGTTGCAGTTTCAGCAAACTCATCCGAGCGAACCAATCTTAGACAAAGCTAGACAGAGAATTGAAGCACTGCAACTAGCAGAATTAGACGACTTTTTCCGGGAAGCTTGCATTAATGCCAAAACTGTTTTGCTTGACACAGTGGTAGATAAAGATAATCCCACAGCCGCAATTATTTATCCAATTATTCTGCCCGATCAACTGCAAGTGATAGTCAAAATCCCTAAACAACCACTACGTAATTATACAGTTAATAAGTCCCAGCATGAGGTAGAAGGTACTATAAAACAACTCAGAGAGTATCTATTAGAACCCGATCGGAATGAGGAAGTGCAGGCGCTATCACAAGAAGTCTATGGGTGGTTAATCAAAGAAATTGAGTCAGATTTAAAAGATAGTGGAGTCAAAACCCTTGTATTTGTACTGGATGGTATATTGCGAAATGTGCCAATGGCAATATTGTATGACGGTCAGCAATATCTGGTAGAAAAATACGCTGTAGCCCTTAGCTTAGGACTCCAGTTACTCGCACTCAAACCCTTGACACAAACAAAACTCAATGTGCTAGCTGCCGGGTTAGTGCAACCACCACAAGGCTTTCAACAGCAATTTCCACCGCTACCAGAAATTAAATCAGAATTCGACTCTATTTCCCAAGCGATCGCCTCTACCACCGAGTTACTAGATCGAGACTTCAACAGCAAGAACCTAGAGAGTAAAGTAAATACTGTGCCATTTAATGTGTTGCATCTGGCAACCCACGGTCAATTTAGCTCCAATGTTGAGAATACTTTTATACTTGCAGATGATGGGCCAATCAACGTCACGCAATTTGATAGCCTGTTGCGCCGTCGGGATCAAACTCGCTCAGAAGCCTTGGAAATGCTGGTGTTAAGTGCTTGCCAAACCGCTACTGGTGACAATCGCGCCACGCTAGGGCTAGCAGGAGCATCCGTAAAAGCCGGCGCTCGTAGTACCTTGGCTTCACTATGGCATATCAGCGATAAATCTACTGCTATCTTAATTGGTGAATTTTATCGTGAGTTAGTTAAAACTAAGGTGACAAAGGCTGAAGCCTTGCGTCGTGCCCAAGTAAAGTTGTTAAAAGATTATCCCAATTACAGTCGTCCTGGTTACTGGGCACCTTATGTTTTAGTTGGTAACTGGCTTTGACAAATTCTATCCACTTATTGAAGTTTCTACAGATTGCCCTTTTGGAGTGTGGTACAAGAGGGCTATGTAATGAACTAAACGAATTTTGAGTATTTTTAATTTAGAATTAAAAGTTATGTCATTCAATCAAAAAGTTAGCTTACCAAAGGTAACGCTTCCTAACAACAGTGAGATTTTTTGTCTGCAAAAAAATGAAGAAATATTTTTAATGTACGAGCAAGTACAAGAGTATTTTAGACATGGAATTGAACTAAATGAAGGCGATACAGTATTTGATGTAGGAGCTAATATTGGTATGTTCTCTTTATGGGTATACAAATTATGTAATAAAAATATAAACATTTATGCCTTTGAGCCTGTTCCTCAAACATATCAGGTGTTGGAACAGAATGTTAAAACCCTCGATCCAGAAAAAATAAAGACAATAGCTTGCGGTATTTCACAAACATCCAAGGTTGAGACATTTGGTTACTATCCTAATACTACATCTATATCCACTGCATACCCAGATGGTTCAAAAGAGGAAATAGATAAATTTAAAAAAGCTGCTTTTCAAAAAATCGATACTATTCGCGATCGCAATGATTTATCTTCGTCTTTATATTGGTATACTAAAATACCTCGACTTTTACTTTCGTTGATACTTGACTATAAATTCAAGAAAGCTTTCATTGTAGAACAAGTTACCTGTCAGTTAAGAACTTTATCGGAAGTTATATATGAGTACAAAGTTCAGCAAATTGACTTGCTAAAAATAGATGTAGAAAAAAGTGAATTAGATGTACTTTTGGGAATCGAAGAGCAGGATTGGTCAAAGATTAAACAGATTGTTCTTGAAGTACACGATCTAGAAAATAGAGTAGAGAAAATTTCAGTATTATTGAGAGACAAGGGATTTAATAAAGTTATAGTAGAGCAAGAAAAATATCTGAAAGGTACTGATATCTGCAATATGTATGCTTTGCGAGAGTTCGGTATCCCGAATTGAAAAAACAACAATTGCTTTTTTTAGTATCCAGGCATTGCGACGTAAAGAGGAAGCTGCTTGATGCGAGTAATCCAAGCGCTCACTTGCGGATACGCATTAAGAGCAATTTTGGCATCACTGGCAAGTTCAATATAGGGATAACAAGCAACATCCGCGATCGTTGGGTGATTTGTTTCTAGCCAGTCTCGATTGAGAAGATGCTTGTCTATTACCTCAAGCGTATACCTTGCCTTTTGCTGTGCGCCTTCTAAATCGACAGGTGTACCTAATAGAAAAAACCGTCGAGCCGTAGATAGACTATTCTGAATCTCATTAGCAGCAGTAGATAACCACTGCAAGACTTTACCCATTGCTTCCGGTTCTAAGGGCAACCAAGATTCTCCACCATACTGACGAGCCAAATATACTAAAATAGCTTGTGAGTCACGTAAAACTACATCACCATCAATCAAAACTGGAACTTGCCCAAAAGGGTTAAGTTTCAAAAACTCTGTTGACTTCTGTTCCCCTAATATAAGATTAACCGGGATTATTTCATATTCTAGCCCCAGTAAGGATAACAAGAGTACAACCTTGTAACAATTTCCTGATAGCTCATGAGCATATAACTGCATTGTTAAAAAATTCACTCCTGTTTGAGAATATAATCTGCCTGAATTCAGCTTTGTAATAAGTAGATAATGTTGAAATATAAATTATACAACCTGATGTCATTGAATTGGGAGATTAAGCCAGATTAAATGCATAATAACTATGATTACAGAAATATTTGACTTAAAAAGTGAAGAAATATGGCAAACAAAAAATCTTTCATTAGAAATCGATAAAGAAGAATTTGAGGTTTTCCCAGGAGACTTTATGGCATAGTAAAACACGATACGGTTTAGGAGTAATATACTTTGATGAAAAATATCTTCATCTGTGCAGTTGTAATCTGCACAACTTGTATTTACCCGATTAAGACATTAGCAGGAGAAAAACCTTCTGCGATTTTTCATGCATTTGACCAGCAGTACACTGATATCGAAAAGTTTGTCTGTGAAATAGGGAAGCAAGGATATTCTCACATTCAAATTTCTCCAGCCCAAAAATCTAATCCTGCTCCAGAATGGTGGGCACGCTATCAACCTGTAGACTACAGTATTATCGAAGGTAGAGGTTCACTCTTCAATTTAAAAAACCTTATTAGTAAAGCCCACAGTTGTAATGTCAAAGTGATTGCTGATGTTGTTTTCAATCACATGGCTAATTTAGATGGCAATGATGATTTTGAAGATTTAACTAAATTTCCAGGTCTTTCTATCAATGACTTTAATTCGGACTCAAACCGTCCAGGGAAAAAATCTTGTAACATTAATTATAATGATGGCAATAGAGATTCAGAAATTAATTGTTGGTTAGGTGGACTTCCTGAATTGAGATTTACTAATAATGTTAAAACAATTCAAAAAGCTCATTTAAAAAAATTGCTAGATTTAGGAATTGATGGATTTCGGTTTGATGCTGCCAAGCATATCCCAGCAGATGTTCTTAAAGAGTATATCAGCTATGTGGATCAACAAAGTCAAGGAAAAGCATGGAATTATCTTGAGGTAATCACAGATAGCGACACCAGTGCAGAAAATTATAACTGGATTGCTGCTGTCACAGATTTTGTTCTCTACAATTCAGTGAAAAATGCCTTCAGCTTTGGTGGAGATTTGCGTTCTCTGCGAGTTCCCACAGCCATAAACGATCCGCGTAGTGTCACTTTTGGCAGAAACCACGATAATATCCGCGAGATTAATTCCAATGCCATTAACCCTTACAGCGATCCTTCTGACTCTTTCCTCGCAACAGCATATATCCTGGCGAGAGAAAGTAGCACTCCTCTAATACTCAACTGGGATAATAGAGATGCTGCTTTTATCAAATATGGTGTTAAATTCCGCCAAATTATGCATCAACGAGAAACTCAGGGAAAAAATACCAAAGAAAATGTTTTAGCAGCAATTGATAGTCCGACTGTATTGCTAGTGGAGCGAGGTAGTGAAGGATTTTTTGTTGTCAATAAAGGGGAGAATAAATTTAATATCCCAGCACTGGATTTGACCTTAACGAATTTAGATGGATGTTATCGGGAACTCCGTAATAATTTTACTGTTGCAATTGAACGTCGCGATCGCCAGAAAAAATTTATAACTCGTTGGGGAAACTGGAATAGAGGCGGCATGGAAGTTCAAAAACGCGATGCACTCTATTTTATTCGAGAACCTTTTAATCAATGTCAAGTGTAGACGCTCCCTCCTGCTCTTAGGCAAGACGCGATGAATCGCCGTCTCTACAATAATTAGTCTGGCAATTTATTGCGTCTTGGTGATGATTTATGCTTATTGCAAGCGTACAGATACACTACCTGCATGGGCTGGCAAACCTTCTGCCTCTGCTAAGGTGACAGCCGCTTTGCCTATTGTCTGTAATGATTGTTTGTCACATTCTAAAAAAGTAATTCGTTTGAGAAAGTCGTAGACACTCAAACCAGAGGCAAAGCGAGCAGAACGGGCAGTTGGCAGTACATGGTTGGGGCCTCCTAAATAATCGCCAATCGCTTCTGGAGTATAGCGTCCTAAAAACACGCTGCCAGCACACTTAATTTGATCGGCAAGGAGTTGCGGGTTATCCACGCACAATTCCACATGTTCTGGAGCTAGTTGATTGAGCAGTGGTATACTCTCGGCTAAATCGCTAACCAGAATTACGGCTGCATAATTTTGCCAACTTGCACTGGCGACTTCTTTAGTAGGTAAATCGGTGAGAATTTTCTCAACAGCCTTGATTACTTGTTGCGCGAAGACTTCGGAATCAGTAATTAAGATTGATTGGGCATTAGGATCGTGTTCTGCTTGCGATAGTAAATCCCAGGCAATCCAATCTGGGTTGTTCTGGCTGTCGGCTACTACTAAAATTTCTGAAGGCCCAGCAATGCTATCAATGCCAACAGTGCCAAAGACTTGACGCTTGGCTTCAGCAACATAAGCATTACCAGGGCCAACAATTTTATCCACCGGGGCAATGCTTTCTGTACCATAAGCTAATGCTGCGATCGCTTGCGCCCCACCAATGCCATATATTTCTGTCACACCAGCAACTTGAGCAGCAGCCAATACGACAGGATTAATCTCACCACCAGGCATCGGTACTGTCATGACAATTCTTTCAACACCAGCAATTTTAGCTGGTAAGGCATTCATCAACAAAGAACTCGGATAGCTAGCCCGTCCCCCTGGTACATAAATTCCCACTTGCGACAGCGCTACCCAATTCAACCCCAGTTTCACCCCCACTGCATCGGTGTAACCAATATCTTGCGGTAGTTGTTTTTGATGGAAAGCCACAATCCTTTCAGCAGCAAATTCCAGCGCCGCCAAGACATCAACAGGACATTGTGCTGCGTGTTCGGCAATAAAGGTTTCGCTAAGATGCAAAGACTGGAGATTGTTGCGATCAAAGCGGCTAGTATAGTCCTTGACTGCGGCATCACCACGCACTTTGACATCAGCTAGAATCTCGCGTACTGTCCCACTAACATCAACTGTAACTTCCCGGCGATCGCTTACAAGAGTTTTGAATTTGACAGAAAAATCCTTGTCGGTAGTTTGAAGCAGCTGCATGGACAGTACCTTAAAAGCAGTGAGGTCAATAATTAGTTTAACCCCTGATTAACTTGCTAGATATGACTGTGGTTTATATCCATCACTCTTTTTCAGATGTAAGCTAAAAGCACAAAAGATTATGAGTTAACATCCTATGCAGCAGTCTACAAGAGGCAATTACCAGGATCTTTGGCGGCAGCTTGTTACATTGGCTGCAATCTTTGGCGCTTTTGTTATCAACGTAGTATCGAACATTTTTCCGCTGAATGGACTTAGCATCGGCGAAATTTCCAATACTTTGTTTAAAAATGTCTTGATTATCCCCGCCAATTACGCCTTTGCCATCTGGGGGCTGATTTACCTTGGGTTGTTTGCTTTTGGGGTATACCAAGCTCTACCTAATCAACGATATGAGCCTGATTTACGTAAAACAGGTTATCTGTTGGCGATCGCCTGTGTTGCTCAAATGTCTAAATAGGTATTAATCATTAGTTAGAAGTTGGTCAAAAGCTTTACTACTGTTCGCCCAAAGTTTTACTAATTGAGTAGCATTTGAGTAGCGCGATCGCGAAAAACCAGGGTAAGCATACCTATTTTGAGTAGCATTTAAGTAGCATAATTGATACGAAACCTTAAAATGCTTGCGGTGTCGTTAGAATCCTGGACTAGACTAGAACCACAGGGTAACAATCAAAGGAAGATTATGATGAGCGATCGCGACTATACCTTAATCATTGATAAAAGCGGTAGTATGTCTACACCCGACCAAGTGGGTGGTAGAAGTAGATGGGAAATCGCTCAAGAGTCTACTCTTGCTTTGGCCAGAAAGGCCGAACAGTTTGACCCCGATGGCATCACCGTTTACGTGTTTTCTGGTAGATTTAAACGCTACGATGATGTCACCTCAGCTAAAGTCGCCCAGATATTTCTCGAAAATGACCCTTCTGGCACAACAAACTTAGCAGGTGTACTTCAGGATGCCCTCAATAACTACTTTCAACGCAAAGCAGCCGGTAAAACCAAGCCAAACGGAGAGACAATTTTAGTTATCACCGATGGTGAACCAGACGATCGCAAGGCTGTGTTTGAAGTCATCATTCATGCTACTCGCCAAATGGAACGTGATGAAGAATTAGGAATTTCGATTATTCAAGTAGGTTCAGATGCCCAAGCAACTAAATTCCTTAAAGCCTTGGATGACCAGTTACAAAGTGTTGGCGCTAAATTTGATATTTGCGATACCGTCACTTTAGACGACTTAGAAGAAATGAGTCTTGTAGATGTATTAACGAACGCCATAACTGACTAATATAGCAGAATTCAGAATTTAGAAGTAAAACACGCTTTATACTTGGGTAACAGACTTCGCTTGTGTACCTTGCCAACTTAAACTCTGCTGTATGTTTGGCGATCGCCCATAGTTCAGTAACTGTTAATTCTTAATTGGAGAATTGAATAATGCTAGAAAATCGTGATTATACCTTGATTATTGACAAAAGTGGTAGCATGGCAACCCAAGATCAAAAGGGTGGTAGAACTAGGTGGGTTGCAGCCCAAGAATCAACTTTAGCTTTAGCTAGTAAGTGCGAGCAATTCGATCCAGATGGCATCACTATCTATGTATTTTCTGGCAAATTCAAGCGATACGAAAATGTCACATCCAGCAAGGTATCGCAAATTTTTCGAGAGAACGATCCCTCTGGTACAACTGACTTGGCAAGTGTGTTAAAACATGCAACTGATGATTACCTTCAACGCAAAGCAGCCGGTCAAACCAAACCAAATGGTGAAACAATTTTAGTAGTTACTGATGGTGAGCCGGACGATCGCAAAGCAGTCATGAGGGTAATTATTGAAGCTTCTCGTCGCATCGATCGAGACGAAGAATTAGCCATTTCTTTTATTCAAGTTGGCACAGATCAACAAGCTACCCGCTTTCTCAAAGTCTTAGATGATGAACTCCAAAGTGCTGGTGCTAAGTTTGATATCTGTGACACCATTACTATGGAAGACATGGAAGATTTGAGTCTATCGGAAGTACTACTCAATGCTATTAATGACTAGCTATACTATTTTTTAGGAATTACAAAAATGGATTCCCTTGATAAGCTGTTAGCCCAACTCGAAACTGAATACAAAGAAGTACAACCACAACAGCAATCAAAATCAGCCACAGCCAAATCGTTTATTCCACCATTGCCCAAGTCGGCATCTTTTATGGATAAGCTTTTAGCAGAAGTTCAGGCTGATTTTGCCGAAGAGGATGCTGCTATTGAATTAAAAAGACAGCAACAACTAGAACAAGAAAGGATTCGACAAGAACAACTCAAAGCCAAACAACTAGAGGCTTTGAAAGTGCAAGCAAAAGAATGGTTAGCCAAAGTAGATCCACTTTCATCCGAAGGACTTTGGTTTGAAAGGTTTGCTGAAAGTTACCCTTCAAAATTAGAGGCAGCGATTGAATATTTAAAAAGCAATGAATAAACTTAAAATTCAAAATTTAAGACCCCATAGATAAATCTGCTCGCTAAAATTGAAAATTAGCAATTATTATTTAATTGAAATCAGCGCGAATAATTCTACCAATTTGAAAAACGAATGCGACAAATAGACCATTTGTAGACCATTTGTAGAGACGCGATGAATCGCGTCTTTAACCAACAATATGTTGCAATCATTAATTGAATTGGTATTAGAAAATGTGCTGAGTGTATTACCGCATTAGCGTAACGCACCAAAAACCTCAAATGGTGAGTTACGAATTATTATTTATTCACTATAATCAATATTAATGGTGATTTGTTCGATCTAAATGTTGAACAGCCCATTCGTGCATAGCATAGAGAATTGGTTGCAAAGTTTCTCCTAAAGGCGTCAATGAATATTCTACCTTGGGTGGAATTTGAGGATAAACTTCCCGATGAATAATGCCGTCTTCCTCCATTTCTCTGAGTTGCTGGGTTAGCATCTTTTGCGTAACTCCAGGTAAAGCTCGTTGCAACTCACCAAAGCGTTTGACGCCAGTCATTAATTCTCTAATAATTAAAACTTTCCAGCGTCCGCCAATCACTTTTAGGGTAGTTTCTACTTCACAAGTCAGCCTGAAATGGTTTTCTGCTTCAGCTTTCATAGTTTTTTTGTAGGAATAACCTGACTCAGGTTTGCTCGGTAGTACCGCTAGTTATCTTGCTATTAGGATAATTGTTCAGCATATTTACACAAATGTGCAATACAACTATGTTTGTATTGTACTAAATTAGGGAACACTTATTTTGTCAATTTGAGTAAAAATTTTGGCTCAGAGCATTTTTAAATATAGGACAGATGTTTTGTCAAAATTTCAAAAGAGGACAGGTATTTTAACAATAAGTCTCTAGTCAGCTATTTTGAAGCTAAAATAGTAAAACCCTTGCTAAATAAGGGTTTTAAGTTAAATATTTTTAAGGACATTAATTTTTCAAGCGATCGTTTAATTTGGCAATCGACAGCAGCAAAAGGGTTTGATGCAACTAGGATTTTTGTGGAGCGCAATTAATTATGACTGCTTTAACCTTACAATTACCTCCTAATCTGCAATTTACTGATGAGGAATTTGCACAGATTGTCGCTGTGAATAAAGAATTACGACTAGAGTTAACTGCTGAAGGGGAATTAATTATCATGTCACCTACTGGGGGAGAAACGGGAAACCGTAATTTTGATTTATTAGGTCAGATATGGTTTTGGAGCAATCAAAATAACTTGGGAAAAGCTTTTGATTCTTCTACTGGGTTTAAATTGCCAAATGGGGCAACTCGTTCACCTGATGCTTCTTGGATAAGGATAGAAAGATGGAATGCTCTAACTCCAGAACAAAGAAAGAAATTTCTCCCTTTGTGTCCTGATTTTGCGGTGGAATTAGTCTCTGAAACTGATGATGTGGAAGATACTAAAGCCAAAATGGAGGAATACTTAGCAAATGGCTTACAACTGGGTTGGTTAATTAATCCTAAAGATAAACAAGTAATAATTTATCGCCTAAATATTGTGCCGGAAGTTTTACAATCTCCCACAAGTTTATCGGGTGAAGATGTTCTCCCTGGTTTTGTTTTAAATTTACAGCAGATTTTTGCATAGATGACTGATTATCTTGATTTTATTTCAACTTAAATTCGCTTAAACCATTGACACTCCCTTTAAACATCAAAAGCCCTGTTGATGTGGGCTACTGGAAATATACTTAATATTTAATAGCGATGCCTGCGCATTCTCAGAAATACCTTTCAAGGAACTTGTAGTAATAACTTCCGATCTTTGATACCACAGCTTTCTTGACGCTCAAATTTATGCTGGCTAAATTTCCATCACCTGTATTTACAATACTATTAGGACTTGCCATAACTCAAACCTTAGGATGCACAACTCAAAAAGATAACTCTGCGATCGCTCAAACTTCACCGAAGCCAGCGCCTCAAGAAATTGTGCAATCAGGAGAAGTTCGAGCCTTACCAGGCAATTTGGATAAAATACCCGTTTTTAACAGCAATAGCCCAGAATGGATAAAAACTGAGGGTATTTTACTTTCTACCTTTCCTCCAAACGGTAAAAAAGTTCCAGCAGCGCACCTCAATTTTCCCTTTCAGGGACGCTTTGACTTATTCGCCCACCACTACAGCCACACTCCCAAGGATTTACAAACGCTATATTTAGGCGTAATTGTGCAGAACCCTGGTAAAAAACCTGTAACAGTAGATGTGTTGCAAGCCGCGAGTTATTTGATGCAGGATGCGCCCTTTGTCACCTTATCTCCCTACATAGAAAATAACGATGGTAAAGCTTACTCAGGCCCAGGCGATCGCGCTGTTGGTGATGTACTCCGAGGTGTTCGACAAGCAGATTTTCCCGCAAAGCTGATAATTCCGCCAGGACAAAGCCGGATGTTGTTAAATCATCCGATTCCTGTACGAAATCTAGAAAAACCGGTGAATGGTCGCTCTAGCTTTATGCGCTTGCGTAGTAGCGAGCGAATTTATGCGGCAAGTTTAGCAATGTTTGCCAAGAAAAATTCTGATAATACAGAACGCCCACCGACTCTTGCAGAATGGCAATCTTTATTAAATATCGGCAACTTCGCTGGGCCGCGAGATAAAACCCCTACTCCTCCAAATGCTACCAGTGGCGCACTGATTTATGGGCGCGTAGCTGGTGTGTCTAGTGGTTCCCAATGGCAAGCAAAGTTGGTAGATAATCCCCAAACTAAATATCTCACTATTCCCCAACGTGGCAAAGCTATTTCTTATGCTTTAGATACATTGCTTAGTGGTCGATTGGGCACTCAACAAATCCAAACGGCCAAAATGCTGGTACGTTATCCAGATACAGCTTATGAAGCACATGGCAATTATGGGGTGGAATATAAACTCACCTTACCTTTAAGCAACAATACCAATCAAAACCAGACCGTGACTGTTACTTTAGAAACACCTTTGAAGGAAGATAAATTATCCCAAGGTGGCCTGCGTTTTCGCAAACCATCCCTAGATTTTCCTTTTTTTCGTGGTACAGTGCGGCTACGCTACTTTGATGACCAAGATCAACAAAAGACGCGCTACATACATCTATGGCACAGAACTGGTCAGGTGTTAGAACCATTAGTGCAGCTTGTGCTTCCACCTTCGACTCAGCGAATAGTACAGGTAGATGTGATTTATCCACCAGATTCGACACCGCCGCAAGTGCTGAGTGTAAGAACTTTAGAAAAGTGAGAGTCTTTCTTGATTGGCGATCGCACTTCTTCAGCAAAAAAATCAACTAACTTAAAGCCAATATGGTTTTTCAGTACACTAACGCATTTGTCACCATAGCATCGATTAATTTTGAGAAGTTAGTGAATTTCTATACCAAATTGCTGGAGCAAAAGCCAGTTCCTTTGATTCCGAATCTCTATGCTGAGTTTAATTTAGTTAGTATGCGATTAGGTATTTTTAAACCAAAGAACACAAACGAATCGGAATTTGAAGCGAACGCCAAAAGTAAGATAAGTTTGTGTTTAGAAGTAAGTAACTTAGAAGATGCGATCGCTCACCTAGCTGCTTTGGGCTATCCTCCACCAGGAGACATTTCCATTGCTTCCCACGGCAGAGAAATTTATGCCTACGACCCTGATGGCAATCGTCTGATTTTACATCAAGCTGCTAGAGGGAGTCATTAGTCATTTGTCATTTGCAAAGGACAAAAGACAAATAACAAAAGACAAATAATAAAGGACAAAGGACAAATGGCTATAACTCAAAACTATAGATTAAACCTGATTCAATGGTATCCAGGTCACATTGCGAAAGCTGAAAAGAAGCTCAAAGAACAGCTAAAGCGCGTAGATGTGGTGTTTGAGGTACGAGATGCTCGGATTCCCTTAGCAACTCACCATCCCCAAATAGGTGAGTGGGTAGAAGGTAAAAAACGGGTGTTGATACTTAACCGAGTAGATATGATTACACCACAAATGCGATCGCTGTGGATCGATTGGTTTAAACGTCAAGGAGAAGTCCCTTATTTTACCAACGCTCAACATGGTAAAGGTATAGCAGAAGTAGCGCGGGCAGCGCAAGCCGCTGGGGTAGAACTCAATCAAAGAAGAAGCGATCGCGGGATGTTACCCCGTCCAGTGCGGGCTGTGGTGATTGGTTTTCCCAATGTCGGTAAATCAGCTTTAATTAACCGCCTGTTGGGAAAGCGAGTTGTGGAAAGTGCAGCTCGTCCTGGGGTAACTCGCCAACTACGCTGGGTGCGAATTTCCGAACATTTAGAATTGCTAGATGCTCCTGGTGTCATCCCTTTAAGATTAGAAGACCAAGACGCAGCCTTGAAATTAGCTATTTGTGATGATATTGGTGAAGCATCTTACGATAACCAGCTAGTAGCAGCAGCCTTAGTGGATTTACTCAACTATTTAGAAGCTGTAGCAGGAGATTTATTACCAAAAAAACCATTACAGTCTCGCTACCAACTCGATTCCACATCAGACACCGGAGATACCTATTTACACGCCTTGGCAGAGCATCGTTACAAAGGTGATGTAGAGCGAGCAGCAAGGCAACTTTTAACAGATTTTCGTAAGGGGTTGTTGGGTGAAATGAGTTTAGAATTACCACCCAATTAAATCTAAATTCAAATAGTAAAAATTAGGAAACCTATTTGATTTTTAACAGGACTTACTATACCGTCCTGCGCGCCAAACAACTAGGCGATAAACATGGTAACGTCTTGACTTTTAATTACGGAGATAAATAATTTGACAACAATCTATGCTTGATTAGATAAAATGTTTGACCCTCCGAATTTTAGATTTTAAATTTTGGATTTTGGATTAAAAAATTTTGGGTTCATGTCCCATCCCCTCGTGGGTGGGTGAAATCAATCTAAAATCTAAAATCCCCAAGCTGCATCCCTTCATGGGTGCAGTTAATCTCAAATCTAAAATCCAAAATCTAAAATTGGTTGACCAGTTTATAAGCTAAATATTTGAGCTTGAACCAGACTAAAAAAGCGCAGTCAATATGATTTATTGGAGTAGCACATAGTTACTGGAAAATGCGATCGCGCTAGATCCCAGAGCCACTTGGAACGACGTATTACTACAAAAGCAACAGCAACTAACGAACTCTTTGAAGGAGTTCTAATGCTACTTGGGTAAATAATCAAAAAGCGATGGCCATATCTACATGAAGGTGCTTTGCATTCCTACGCTTTGCCTCCAGTGCCCCATACCCAATGTAACTTTTCTAATGGTTGTTACCCAATTTATGGTAGTGGGAATTATAACACTAGTATAAAGAGATTTTCGTAAAAATTTATGAGCGCAAAAGTTGATGGAACTTTAAGGATTGCTGGCTACCAAATTATTGAGCAACTTTATTCAGGTTCTCGTACTCAAGTGTATCGGGCAATTCGAGAATGCGATACCTTCGGTGGGCTTCGCCAACGCCTACCAGTTGTCATCAAGCTCTTAAAACGAGAATACCCAACTTTTACCGAATTAGTCCAGTTTCGCAACCAATATGCGATCGCTAAAAACCTAGATATTCCCGGCATTATCAAACCCTACAGCCTGGAAGCCCATCATAATGGCTATGCCCTAGTCATGGAAGACTTTGGTGGTGTTTCCCTGCGGCAATTTACTCAAGGAAAAACACTGACATTAGAGCAATTTCTACCCATTGCTCTGCAACTGTTTGACACTTTACACCAGTTACATCAACAGCGCGTCATTCACAAAGACATCAAGCCAGCCAACATCTTGATTCACCCTGACACAAAACAAATCAAGCTGATTGACTTTAGTATTGCCTCACTCTTACCACGAGAAACCCAAGAAATCCAGAGCCTCAATGGATTGGAGGGAACGCTAGCCTATCTGTCGCCAGAGCAAACCGGACGGATGAACAGAGGCATTGACTATCGCAGTGATTTCTATTCTTTAGGTGTAACTTTCTTTGAGCTACTGAGTGGAAAATTGCCCTTTGAGTCCCGTGAGCCAATGGAGTTGGTGCATTACCATATTGCGAAACTTCCACCCTCCCTCTGCGATTTCAACCCCAAATTGCCCTTGATGCTGGGCGAAATTGTCCGCAAACTGATGGCGAAGAACGCCGAAGACCGCTATCAAAGTGCGCTAGGACTTAAACATGACCTTGTTACCTGCTTAGAACAGTGGCGAGAAACAGGCAAACACACCTGGTTTGATTTAGGACAGCGAGATATTAGCGATCGCTTTCTTATACCCGAAAAACTCTACGGACGGGAATCGGAAGTAAAGACCTTATTAGAAGCATTTGGTTATGTGGCCAATGGTGGCTCTCAACTGATGCTAGTGGCAGGTTTTTCTGGTATTGGCAAAACCGCAGTCGTCAATGAAGTACATAAACCGATTGTGCGGTGGAACGGCTACTTCATCAAAGGAAAATACGACCAGTTCAACCGCAACATTCCTCTGTCTGCTTTTGTACAAGCCTTTCGCGATTTGATGGGACAGTTGCTTAGGGAAAGCGATACTCAACTGGAGCAATGGCAGAGCAAGATTTTAGCGGCAGTTGGAGAGAATGGGCAAGTCCTGATCGAGGTGATTCCTGAACTGGAGCAGCTGATCGGCAAACAGCCTGCGATCGCTGAACTATCGGGCGGTGCAGCACAACACCGTTTCAATCTGCTATTCCAAAAGTTCATTCAGGTATTCGCGACAAGAGAGCATCCGTTGGTGATGTTTCTCGATGATTTGCAGTGGGCAGATTCGGCATCGCTGAATTTGCTGAAGTTGTTGATGGCTCAGAGCGATTGCAGCCATCTATTCATTATTGGCGCATACCGCAATAACGAAGTGTTTGCGGCTCATCCACTGATGTTGACGCTAGATGAAATTGAAAAAACTTCTTCTGCCATCAAAACCTTGAACCTAGCTCCCTTGAGTCAAGCAGATGTGAACCATTTAATCGCCGACTCGCTCAGTTGTGCAACAAAACAGGCACTGCCGTTGACAGAGTTGGTTTATCAAAAAGCCAAAGGCAATCCCTTTTTCACAACTCAGTTTTTGAAAGCGCTACATGAGGATGGGCTGATTAGCTTTAATTGGGAGGCAGGTTTTTGGCAGTGTGATGTAGCACAAGTGCGATCGCTTGCTCTGACTGATGATGTCGTGGAATTTATGGCACAACAACTTCAAAAATTGCCCGACATCACTCAAGATGTTCTGAAACTAGCAGCCTGTATCGGCAATCAGTTCGATTTGGCGACGTTAGCGATCGTTTATGAAAAGTCGCAGGCAGAAACCGCTTCAGACTTGTGGAAAGCATTGCAAGAAGGATTTATCATTCCTACCAATGAAATTTACAAGTTTTATCAGGATTCCTCATTGGCGATCGGTCATTTGCAAATGACAAGTGACAAAGCGCAAAGTCTGAGCGGAGAAAACCTCCGCTCAGAACTTTGTAAGAGAGGACAAATGACGGTTTACAAATTCTTGCACGATCGCGTCCAGCAAGCGGCTTACTTCCTGATTCCAGACGAACAAAAACAGATAGCTCACCTAAAAATTGGGCAACTATTACTGACTCATACGCCTGTTGCCAAACAAGACGAAAAATTATTTGAAATCGTTAACCAACTTAATATCGGCAAATCCCTAATTGTCGATCTATCTAAGCAAATAGAACTCGCCCAACTCAATCTGAAAGCTGGACAAAAAGCCAGAGCCACAACTGCCTATACGGCCGCATCTGAGTATTGCACTACAGGCATCGCCTTGTTAGCTGAAGATATGTGGCAAACGCAGTATGAGTTAACCTTAGCCCTCTATGAAGCTGCCACTGAAGCCGCTTACCTGAGCGGCAACTTTGAACAGATGACACAATTGGCCGCAGTCATAATAGAACACTCTAGAAACTTGTTGGATACGATTAAGGTCTATGAAGTTCAAATTCAAGCAGCTCAAGCCCAACATCAATTTATAGAAGCAGTAGAGATTGCCCTCAAGAGTGTGGAGCGTTTAGGAAACAGACTTCCAAAGCAACCCAGTCAATCAGATATTGCTAAAGCATTCGAGACGACTAAATCCATTTTGGCTGGAAGGCAACCGCTGGATTTAATCAATTTGCCCCAAATGACAGATCCTAACAAGTTAGCAGTTGTACGGATTCTCGCCGCTGTCACTTCTGCTGCTTTTGTTGTCAGTCCAGCGCTGTTACCGTTTATTGTCGTCGAACAGGTCAATTTATCCGTTCAATATGGCAATAGCTCATTTTCGGCAATTGGCTATGGCTACTATGGAATGATACTTTGTGGGATGACAGGAGAGATTGACTTTGGGTATGAGTTTGCACAACTAGCACACTTGTTGCTGGAACATTTCAATGCCAAAGAATTGAAATCCAGAGTCTATGTCGGAATTTACTGTTGCGTGTGGCATTGGAAAGAGCCACTCAGGAACTCCTTACCGTTTCTCCGGGAAGGCTACGAAGTTGGATTGGAAACGGGAGATTTAGAATCGGCTGCTATTTGCGGATTCATTTACATCTCATACTGTTGGTTTATGGGCAAAGAATTAAGCGATCTCAACCGAGAGAGCGCTGCCTTCCGAGATCAGCTTGGGCAGCTCAACCAAGAAGGTCTTACCAGCCATCTGACCGTTTTTCAGCAACCAATTTTGAATATGCTTGGCGATTCTGCTGAACCTTGGCAGCTGACTGGAAATGCCTTTAATCGCGAGGAAATTGTGCCAGCCCTCCAGCGATCGGGCGATCAGACTGCGCTGTATTATTTCTATGCCAACCAACTTGGTCTGTGTTACATGTTTGGCAAGTTTGAGTTGGCGGTGTCAGCGGCGATCGCCGCTGAAAACTATACGGGTGGTGCTACAGGCTTATTCATAGTTCCGCTCTGCTACACTTATGATTCTTTAGCCCATCTGGCAATCTATTCTCAGGTTGGTGAGGCACAACAGCAAAACATTCTGCAACGGGTGGCTAAAAATCAGGAAAAAATGAAAAAGTGGGCTGACTATGCTCCAGAAAATTACCTGCACAAATTTTATCTAGTTGAAGCCGACCGATATCGAGTCTTAGGGCAGAAATCAGAGGCAATAGATTTGTACGATCGCGCCATAACTCTAGCTAAAGAACACGGTTATACCCAAGAAGAGAGCCTTGCCAATGAACTGGCCGCTAAATTCTACCTCAATTGGCACAAAGAGCGCATTGCTCAGTCATATATGACCCAAGCCTACTATGGCTATGCTCGTTGGGGCGCTAAAGCCAAAGTCGCCGACTTGGAACGACGCTACCCCCAACTCCTCGCCCCTATCTTAGAGCAAACCCGTTTTCCCCTCTCAACTAACGAAACTATCTTCACATTGGAGAGTGTTACCTCCACCAGTTCCGCCACTTCCAATAGTAGCAGCGTCTCTGTTGCTTTAGATTTAGCCACCATTCTCAAAGCTTCCCAAACCCTTTCTGGGGAAATCGAACTCGAAAAACTGCTTTCAACTTTGCTGCATATCGTCATTGAAAATGCTGGAGCCGATAAATGTGTATTCATGCTTTTGGAGTCAGATCGGTTGCTAGTTCAGGCTTTAGCACAACTTTCCCTGAGCAGTGTACAGAACCAGGCTGCCAAAGTTGATTTTTACTCGATGTTATTCAACCCACAGCCTGTTGAAGACTCAGTTGATGTACCAGTTGGCTTAATTAATAACGTCAAACGCAACTTACAACCAGCAGTAATTACTGATGCTACAGGGCATCCACAGTTAATCAATGACCCGTATATTCAGCAACAGCAACCCAAGAGTATCTTGTGCAGCCCGATTTTGCATCAGGGTAAGTTGTTGGGCATATTGTACCTGGAAAATAACTTAGCAACCGGAGCCTTTACAAGCGATCGCGTCGAACTGCTGAACTTACTTTGTGCCCAAGCCGCAATTTCTCTGGAAAATGCCCGAATTTACCAAAATTCTCAGAACTATGCGCAACAGTTGGCACAATCTCTAGCAAAATTGCAGGCTAGTGAAACCCGCTTCCAAAATTTGGCAAATAATATTCCTGGGATGGTGTACCAATTCCGTCTGGAGGTGGATGGTTCAACTTCAACACCCTACGTTAGTTCTGGCTGTCTTGACTTGTATGAGTTAGAGCCAGAATTGGTGATGGCAGGGACGCATAGCCTTTATACCATGAATCATCCTGACGATCGCCCGGCTATTGCCCAAGCGATCGCCTACTCAGCTGAAAATCTCACACCATTTGAGGAAGAATGGCGGATTATCCTGCCTTCAGGAACCGTGAAATGGATTCAATCTGCGGCTCGCCCAGAGCTACAAGCCGATGGGGCAATCATCTGGGATGGGGTGGTGATTGATATTAGCAATGGCAAAGAGGCTGAACTATCTCTAGCCAAAGAACGAGAGTTTTTGAATGCCATTATTCACAATATTACCGATGGGATTGTTGTTTGTGATAGCACTGGCAAATTAACTCTATTTAATAAAGCAACTCGTGAATTTCATGGTCTACCAGTAGAATCATTACCAGCAGAAAAATGGGCAGAACACTTCGATCTCTATCAACCTGATGGCCAAACACCTCTATCAACCACGGAAATTCCTTTATTTCGCGCCTTGCAAGGAGAAATCGTCGAAAATGCCGAAATGGTAATTGCGCCGAAGCATGGTTCTAGGAGAATTTTGTTAGCTAGTGGACAAGCAATCTTCGATGCTTCGGGTAACAAACTCGGTGCAGTAGTTGTGATGCGAGATATTAGCGATCGCAAACAATCAGAACTTGCCTTGCAGCAAAAATCACAAGATTTAGAACAAGCGCTAACCGATTTGCAAAACACCCAATTACAAATGGTGCAAAGTGAGAAAATGTCTGCACTAGGCAACTTAGTTGCTGGTGTCGCTCATGAAATGAATAATCCTCTCGGTTTTATTGCTGCCAGTCTCAAACAAGCTAAACCTACTATCACTGATCTTGTTGAACACTTAAAACTCTATCAAGAAAGTTTACCCGACAAAAACGATCTAATCAAAGACCATGCCGAAGAAATTGACTTGGATTATAGCTTAGAAGACTTGCCTAAGATGATTGATTCCATGTCGATGGCCTGCGATCGCCTGAAAAACATCAGCACCAGTTTACGAACTTTCTCGCGTGCCGATAAAGATTATAAAGTACCGTTTAATATTCACCAAGGCATCGACAGCACGATTTTAATTTTGAAACATCGTCTCAAGGCTAACGAGCAACGTCCAGCAATTGAAGTGATAACTGACTACAGCAATTTACCTCAAGTTGAGTGTTTTCCTGGACAATTAAATCAAGTATTTATGAATCTACTAGCAAATGCTATTGATGCCTTGGAGGAATCGAATAGTGGTCGAACTTTTGACGAAATTAAAGCCAATCCAAACTGCATTACAATTACCACTACAGTAGAAAATAATTTAGTTAAAATTACAATCGCTGATAATGGTAAGGGTATCGAGGAAGAAGTAAAACAAAAAATATTTGACCATTTATTTACGACAAAAGCTGTCGGTAAAGGCACAGGATTAGGATTGGCGATCGCTCGTCAAATTGTCGAAGAAACCCACGGCGGAAAATTGAGTTTTAACTCAATAGTGGGTAATGGTACAGAATTTAATATTGAAATTCCAGTGTAATTTTGGGATTTTGTTGGTAAACAACTTCAGATATCTGGGAATACTAAGAATTAGGAATATGGTTAGCACTCTTGTCAAGATTCCCGGATATCACATCATTAGACTTCTTGCATAAGTCGGGAAAAGGGGAAAAGGTTCTGTATTGTCCCTTTCCCCTTTAACCAAAACCTTTTCCCCCTCTTGCAAAAGTGCTTTTTGCAAGAGGTCTAGTGATGTGTTAAAACTGGAGTTTAGACTAAGTAGG
Organism: Nostoc sp.; assembly: GCF_036917375.1. Lineage (GTDB taxonomy): Bacteria > Cyanobacteriota > Cyanobacteriia > Cyanobacteriales > Nostocaceae > Nostoc. The sequence continues at coordinate 72 of NZ_JBALDN010000016.1, read as the reverse complement.
AAAAAATGACCCAGCAGCACTGAGTTGATAAAATACAAGCTTTAAACATGGAAATCTTTAATATTAAGCAGA
>NZ_JBALDN010000015.1:0-292346 GCF_036917375.1 Nostoc sp. | reverse complement strand
TCAAGGATAAATCCGTTGAGTCAAATGTTCGTTACAGTGCAGCAGAGGCATTGGGAAATCTGGGGGAGGTTGCCAAACCCTACCTCAAAGACATCATCGACATCCTCAAGGATAAAACCGTTGAGTCAAATGTTCGTTACTATGCAGCAATGGGATTGGGAAATCTGGGGGAGGTTGCCAAACCCTACGTCAAAGACATCGCTGACATCCTCAAGGATAAATCCGTTGAGTCAAATGTTCGTTACAGTGCAGCAGAGGCATTGGGAAATCTGGGGGAGGTTGCCAAACCCTACCTCAAAGACATCATCGACATCCTCAAGGATAAAACCGTTGAGTCAAATGTTCGTTACTATGCAGCAATGGGATTGGGAAATCTGGGGGAGGTTGCCAAACCCTACGTCAAAGACATCGCTGACATCCTCAAGGATAAATCCGTTGAGTCAAATGTTCGTTACAGTGCAGCAGAGGCATTGGGAAATCTGGGGGAGGTTGCCAAACCCTACCTCAAAGACATCCTCGACTTCCTCAAGGATAAATCCGTTGACTCAAATGTTCGTTACGGTGCAGCAGAGGCATTGGGAAAGATAGAACAACTGAACCTGAATAATATTGTTGTAATTCTGGATAGCATCTATTACGCAGGTCAAAGAGAATTTGCACAGTGGCGATTTTTGACATATTTTCTGGGTGGCGGCACTGATGAAGTCAAAACACTGCTCACATGGCTGGGTTTTCCTGAGACTAAAACAATTCCTACTTCATTAACTCGCGATCGCGGTGATAAAACTCTCAAAATATTTGCCCAAGTCTGGGAACCGAGTCGAGATTTTGTACGAGTACGCGAAGACTTAGCAAAGCAAATTGCTGTAGTTGCCAGAAAAGTCCATTGGAAACCACAAGATATTGTTATTTTAGAAACTCACTACAACAACCTCAAAAACGCCGGCTACAACGAAGCTGATTCGCTGCAATCAGTAATAGTTAACGTCAAAACTTGGCAGTGGTTTCTCAACGCCAGAACTACTATTTTGATTCATGCTGCCTTTTGGCTTGTCCTCATCTTCGCTTACCCTAAATTTCCCCAAGTTCAAGCCATCTTCTTCTGGAATCCTTGGGTAAGGCGCATTCTCGGTGTGGGCTACGTCGGCTTAATTCTCACCTGGGTTCCCTTTTTCCGCGAAAAGTTATTTGAACCCTTCAAGCCTTCCCTACTAGCCGATGCCGGGTTAGATAGTTTTAACCCCGAAGCTTACTTCCCAAATTCTAAAGTGAAAGTTCCCGGTGTAGATGAACCCGTACCAATTACCCAAGCGCTACCTAACATCAAAGGACAAGTCATCTTGGAAGGTGATTCTGGCTTGGGTAAGTCAATGTATCTACGCTATTTGGTAAAAACTTCTGGGCGGCTTGTGGTTTATCTACCTGCCCATAAGTGTGACAAAGGGGTAATTGAGGCAATTCAAGCCAAGCTGCACGGACAAGCACAAGATGCTGATTTTCTCAAGAATTTAATTTACAGTGGCGCATTAGATATTTGCATTGACGGACTCAATGAAGTTACCGCCGATACCAGGGCAAAAATCTGTCAGTTTGCCGAAAGCTATTTTCGGGGTAACATCATCATGACCACCCAACCTCTAGAGTGGACACCACCCTCAACAGCCAAAATATATAAATTGCTCCCCCTTGAACAACCACAAATTCAGCAATTTCTGATTTCCCGTCAGCCACGATTGCCCAAAAATGCCAAAGTTCAAGGTACTGATTATGAGCAAGCCACTGCTAGCTTTTTAACCAAAGCCCTCAGTAATCAGCAATCACCACAAGAATTAAGCGCGATTGAGAAGGTTCTCTCTAATCCAATGGATTTAACTGTGGTAGCCCTGATGCTATCCCAAGGCGAATACCCTGATTTATTTCACTTGCAACAACATCAATATCAATTGATGGCAGCAGAATATTTGCAAGAGTGGAACCAGGAATTTCCGCTAAAAAAATTCTCCGATGCTGTTTATCAAATGCGGTTGAAGGATGAGCAAGCGTTACCTGCGGATGAATTTTACCAGGTATTACAGTCTTTAGAAGACGATAAATATAAAATGGTTGTCAGCCGTCAGTGGCAAGACGAAAAAGGCGAAGCCAAGAGAGAATGGTACTTCCGCCACGATAAGATTATGGATTTCTTTTTGGTGCAGAACTTTCTCGGCGAGAGTGAGGAAGCTAAAAACCGTCTCATTGACCACATGGATGACCCCCGTTTTCGTGGTGTCTACTTTTTGCTTGCAACTTTACTTCCGTTAGATGCTGCGAAAGAACTGAAAGAAAAGTTAGTTCAATACGCTGCCGATACCAAAGACCATACTGTGAGTGATACCTTTGTGCAATTGTTGCGACCAAGAGCGTGATATTAATTCGTAATTCTTAATTCGTAATTCGTAATTGAGAAAGAGACTTATAGTCTGAGGGGAAATTTTTGATTTAATTAAAATGAGTATTTGAACTCCATTAATGAGCCTTTTAGCTCCGTTAATGAGTATTTGAACTCCATTAATGAGCCTTTTAGCTCCGTTAATGAGTATTTGAACTCCATTAATGAGCCTTTTAGCTCCATTAATGAGTATTTGAACTCCATTAATGAGCCTTTTAGCTCCATTAATGAGTCTTTGATATTAAATACATTGCGATCGCAGCTTAAAACATATAAATTTAGGCAGAGCGATGTCTGACCACAAGCCGCTCTGCATCTACATCAGTTGCTAACGGCACTTGCGTTAAAACCCGATTGCTAGCTTTAATCAAATCTGCTGCCTTTTCGCCAATCATAATTGTGGGTGCATTTGTGTTTCCCGTGGCAATAGTTGGCATAATGGATGCATCTACAACACGTAATCTTTCAACACCATGTACCCGCAGTTCGGGATCTACCACTGAATCGGAGTCTATTCCCATTTTGCAAGTGCCGACAGGGTGGTATACAGTGTCACAGGTTTCCCGGATGTAAGCTTCAAGTGCTTCATCACTCTTATGATCGGCACCGGGAGCAGCTTCCTCACCTCGGAACTCATCAAATACATCTGACTGGAATATCTGGCGGATAATTTTGATCCCTGCAAGGAGCTTTTGCAAATCGGATTCACTCTGAAGATAATTCATCTGGATTACAACTGGGTCATTGGGTGAAGCAGAACGCAAGGTGAGATGACCACGGCTTTGGGGATTTGTCAGACAGGCTGTAGCAGTAAATCCTGGGCCTTGGCTGGAGTATGCAGGATGTGTCCGCAAAATAGGGCCAGAGTGAAACTGCAAATCTGGTGCAACATCTAAACGCCCTTCAGTATGCAAGAACAATCCAGCTTCAGCGATATTGCTGGTTGAGGCAGGTTGTAAATCCTGAGTTGCTTGGTGTGCAACGGCGACATGAAGATGATCTTGGAGGTTTTGACCGACACCGGGTAAATCAACGACTACAGGAATATCTAGCGATCGCAGATGTTCTGCATTGCCAATCCCAGAGAGCATCAGCAGTTTAGGTGAATCGAACGCGCCAGCACTGAGAATAACTTCCTGATTTACAAAGGTTTGGTGCATCGTTCCCTCGTGCAGATACTCCACTCCAATAGTGCGCGTTCCCTCAAATAGTAGCCGAGTCACTAATGCACCAGTGGTAACTGTTAAATTGGGGCGATCCAAAATAGGTACTAGAAACGCTGCTGCTGTACTGTGCCGCTTACCATCTTTAATAGTCAACTGGTAAAGTCCGGCTCCCTGCTGTTGTGCGCCATTGAAATCAGGATTGTGTTCATAGCCAAGTGCGATCGCTGCTTCTACAAATCGATGTGATGTTACCGCAGGTGCTAAAGGATCTGTGACACTCAGCACTCCATCGGCTCCGTGAAATGGAGACACGCCATGCTGCTGGTTTTCAGATTTCTTGAAGTATGGCAACACATCTTGGTAACTCCAACCATGATTGCCTAATTCTTGCCAGCGATCGTAATCATGCCGATTGCCTCGAATATAAATCATGGCGTTGATCGAACTGCTGCCACCCAAGACTTTCCCGCGCGGACAATAGATTTTGCGGTTATTTAGGTACGGTTCTTCTTCCGTAAAATATGCCCAGTCCACCTCAGTACCCAATAGTTTTGTCCAGTCTACAGGAACTTGATGCTCTGGTAAGGTAGCTGGATTACCTGCTTCAAGTAATAACACAGTAGTTTGACCATCTTCTGTTAGACGATTGGCGACAACACAGCCCGCCGAACCTGCACCAATGACAATATAATCATATTCACTCATAATATTCTCTTTGTTAATGACAACTTTTTTAGAGAAATACTTTTTTTATAATATATTGCTGTGACTGCAATATTTCCTCTATGTCTGTCAACTAAAAGAATAAAGTCCTTGAACTGCGTGAATCTACCCTCTCAACTCCATTAATGAGTCTAGGCTAAGGATAAATTCTTAATTTAATAAAAAAATCTGACCTTTCACGTCATATAAAAAAGCTAACGCTAAACCTAAACCCTGAGCAAGTTTCCTTACTAGAGAATAGAAGCGAGGTTTTTTAGATAAGAGTAAAAAGTCAGATATTAGAATTAGTGAAAAAAGAGATTGTGTTTGTCCTAATACCAGGTAGAATCAATGCTCAGTTCACTGGAACTAAGCTTAATAAATAGGCAAAGGAATTAACCACGACCCCAGTCGCGATCGCGCTCATAGCGACGGTTATTGTCATAAATGTTGCGAAGGTTATTATCGCGTTCATAGCGGCGATTATTCTCGCGTTCATAGCGGCGATTATTCTCGCGTTCATAACGACGGTTATTGTCCCGGTCATAACGGCGATTATTCTCGCGTTCATAACGGCGATTATTCTCGCGCTCATAGCGACGGTTATTGTCCCGGTCATAACGACGGTTATTCTCGCGTTCATAACGGCGATTACGATCGCTGACCTGCAAAATCTAGTGAAAAGTTAAAATTAAAATGAATTTTTCAACTGGATGAATCCACCTTTGGACTCCGTTAATGAGTATTTAACACTCATGAATTCACCTGATAACTCTGTTTCCTGCTTCTCCTGCTCCCTCAGTTCCTCTGCTTTTTTTGAAAGATTCTACTTTTCCTCAATTTGTCGGAAATCGAACATACTTCGAGGCAACGACAACGGCTTTTTCAAACTGCAAATAGAACGCGATCGCACCTTTGCCAAAACCTACCAGCTAGCCAATAATCTAATCTACTAGACAAAACGCACACCAATTATAATTAGTGTGCGTCTGCGGTTAGATTTTAGAAATTCTCGAACTTAGCGATCGCGTCCTTCATTTTATCTACCACCTCATCGACGGGGATAACTCCCAATTCTCCAGAGGCGCGGGTACGGATGCTCAAGGTGTTGGTTTCCACTTCCTTGGCTCCCACCACTGCCATCACGGGTATTTTTTCTTTCTCTGCATTGCGAATCTGTTTACCCAAGCGATCGCCACTGGTATCAACTTCTGCACGGATGCCTAACGCTCTCATCTTCGTTACCACATCTTTAGCAAAGTCTAGCTGTGTATCACCCACGGGTAGTAACCTAGCTTGTACTGGCGCTAACCACAAAGGGAAATCGCCCGCATATTCTTCAATTAAGATCCCAATCAACCTTTCTAGCGAACCAAAAGGCGCACGGTGAATCATCACAGGGCGTTTGCGAACACCATCTTCGGCAACGTACTCTAACTCAAAGCGTTCTGGCAAATTGTAATCTACTTGTACAGTTCCTAATTGCCACTCCCGTTCTAGGGCATCACTAAAGATAAAGTCGAGTTTGGGGCCATAAAAAGCGGCTTCCCCAATTCCTTCAAAGTGTTCCATCCCCAAGGTTTCAACTGCACGGCGAATTGCACCTTCGGCTTTGTCCCAAACTTCATCGGAACCCATATACTTATCACTAGCAGGATCGCGGAAACTCAGTCTAGCTTTAAAGTTCTTCAATTGCAGCTTATTGAACACCGACAAAATCAAATCCACCACACTGAGGAATTCGCTATCTAACTGTTCTGGGGTAACGAACAGGTGAGAATCATCTACAGTAAAGCCGCGCACGCGTGTTAAACCGCCCAATTCTCCTGATTGTTCGTAGCGGTAAACAGTACCAAATTCCGCCAGTCGCATCGGTAATTCCCGATAAGAGCGTAACTCACTCTTATATATTTGGATATGGAAGGGGCAGTTCATCGGCTTCATAACGAAGCCCTGTTCCTGTGCAGCAGCTTCTTGATCGTCTGCCATTAAGGGGAACATATCTTCTTTATATTTCTGCCAATGTCCAGAGGTTTTAAATAAATCTACTCTGGCGATATGAGGTGTTACTACAGACAAGTAACCCCGTTTTACCTGTTCCTGCTTGAGGAAGTCTTCTAAAGTACTCCGCAACACAGTACCTTTGGGTGTCCACAAAGGTAAACCCGGCCCCACTTGGTCAGAAAATATAAATAATCCCAGTTCCTTACCCAGTTTCCGGTGATCTCGTCGCAGCGCTTCTTCTTTGCGTCGCTTATATTCAGCGAGTTGTTCTGGACTTTCCCAAGCGGTGGCGTAGATGCGTTGTAGTTGGGCTTTAGTTTCATCCCCACGCCAATAAGCGCCAGCAACGCTTTCTAGTTCAATTGCTTTCGGGTTTAATTCACTGATATTTTCCAGATGAGGCCCCGCGCACAAATCCCACCATTCATTCCCCAGATGGTAAATTGTGATTGGTTCGTTTTTGATATCTGCCAGAATTTCTAGCTTGTAAGGTTCCTTAATTTCCTGAATCCGGCGTTCGGCTTCTTCGCGGCTGACTTCCTCCCGAATTACTGGCAATTTACGATTAATAATCTTCGCCATTTCTTTCTTGATGGCTTTGAGATCGTTTTCGCTAAATGGTTCTGGATTATCGAAGTCATAGTAAAAACCGTTTTCAATCCAAGGGCCGATTGTAACTTGTGCCTTGGGAAACAGCTTTTGTACCGCCATTGCCATTACATGGGAAGCAGTGTGACGAATCTTTTTTAAGTTCTCCGATTCGCTGGTACGCGGTAAATAAATTTTTTCAACTTGTTCTGACTGTTGTGACTGATTTGATGAATTTGGCGACATTGGCTGCTGAACCGTTGGCGAAATGATTACAAAAGTTGATTTATCTGAATCTGTAGGCTTATTCAACTATAACGACTTTGGTTAATTAGTCATTTGTCATTTGTCCGTTGTCATTTATCCGTTACGAATAACTAATGACTAATAACTAATGACTTTGCGTAGCGGTTTGATTCTGAGTCCTGAATTTTGACTCCTGAATTCTTCTTCAATCCAAAAATAAAGATAAATTTTTGATTTGTTACCTGAGTTGGAAATTCAGGATTGCCCGCGACCGCTAAATTCTCTTATGAATTACAACTCGGTGTCATATATACCTATAGATGCCTGTCCAAAGGCACTGTACAAACCAGATATCAAGACTATATAATAAATTTTGTGCCCTTTGTTACAAAATTTTACATTACAAAATTATGAGAGAAAACCAAAAAGTATTAAGAAACGTAAATAACGTTAATATTAGTAAGCAAGTTTGAAATATCTCTTTTATTTATGTCAGACTCAAATTTACCAGGGACAGAGTTGCTGAAAACGGTTTTAGATCCGCTGCTGGAAGATTTTCAGCATTGGTTTACGCGATCGCGCCATTTACTCGAAACTGAGGAACTCTCATTTATGAGTCAGCAAGAGCAATCTGACTTGCTCTTGCGGGTTAAGCAAGCGCAGGATGAACTAAATACGGCGAAGATGCTATTTAATGCAACTGATAAACAAGTCGGAATTGATATGGCAACGTTAATGCCTTGGCATGAATTAGTAACAGAATGCTGGAATGTCGCAATGCGCTTTCGTCAAGGACGTGAAGTCTAAGGGCGCTAAATTTCGGCAGACAACTTAGCGATGTCTCAAGACTTACCAACGAAGCGTCTACGCAAGATGGTAAATCAATCGTTAAAAAGATAGTAGAAAATTCTTAACAATTTCTTAACATTAACTGGATTAGCAAAATAATGTATCCTATGCTACCGTAAGTGGAATAACGGTTGACAAATAGCTCCATATAAATGTAAGCGCCTGAAAAGTGCGTAGAATAATCGTCTTAACTGTGAGTACAGTATCGGCGAAACAAAGCGTTACAAAATAAAGTTTTAAAAATTGCTGTTCTGGAGGAAAATCAAATGTTACATCTGCTTTACATTCTTGCTTTTACAATCCTTGCATTTATAGCTGTTGGCAACTTAATTCGTAACCTGATTATGTTCAGTTTCGATCGGGAGCGGACTTACCCGACAAATTCCTCGCCAATGAATAACCAAGGCAACTATGGTTATTATTCATCAAAGAAACAGTTTGTACCCCATCCAGAGTTGTTAGATAGCGCGGGCAACTTAATTAAAGAGCCACTTTTGGTAATGCGTTCGATTAACGTTGAAGATGCGCGTCAACATCTCGATGCACTTTACGAAGCATCCCCAGGACATAAAAGAGATAATTCCGAAGAAGCATAATGTAGAGACGCGATTAATCGCGTCTGTTAGGAGTTTGGATGTAAGGGATTGTTGTTTTACATCCTTAATTTTTTTTAGTATAAATTTATTACCATCCTGAAATTTGGTGCGATCGCATCGTTACGCAGGTAAGTTAACAGTTTTTACAACAAATCGTATTGACAACGTAAATACATCTTGCCTAGACTATGAGGTATGGATGTTTTTTTCGTGCTTAATGGTGTCACCTTCCTTTGGAACGAGGAGAAAGCTTGGATTAATCCTAGCAATTATGACGGCATAACATTTCAGCAAGCTGTAGAAGCTTTCTTCGATCCGTTTCTAGTGGTGGTTGATGCAAGCCGCAATGATGAGGAGCGAGATGCTGTGATTGGCTTGGACAGACGATGGAATCTTCTGTACGTCGTCTACATGAGCGGGAAAACGACATGATTCGCATCATCTCGGCTCGGAAAGCGACGCGCAAGGAACGTGAATACTATGAAAGCTGAAGTTTTAAAAAAGCGACTCGATAAAAATCGTCCAACGACAACAATCACAATTCGCATTCCCGAAGATGTGATTGAGGATTTGAAGCGAGTAGCACCATTGTTAGGGTTTTCTGGTTATCAGCCATTAGTTCGTGCTTACATCGGACAAGGACTTAGAGCCGATATCGAGCGACTTGAAGGTGATACTGTTTCTACATTGATTGCTAGCCTAAAACGGCATGGTGTGAGTGATGAGATAATTCGTGAAGCACTCAGCGAAGCTACTGGCGACGCAGCAACACTTAGTAACGGCAGTATTCCTCTGTCATGAGTAGCGGGACTTATCTGCTTGTGTTCTAGGTTACTAGCATAGAATAAACTGCAATCTATTATTTAAAAGTGCATTGACCAGATTTGAGTTCATAGTAGATGGGCCACCAGTATCACAACAGGCTCGTACTCGCGGTAAGGGCAATAGACTTCAAGATTGGAAAAAGACAGTGCGACAAGAGGCTGAAAAATACTGGTCTTTGGAACAAAAAACAGCTACTGGGTTGGTTATGCTGCAAATAACGTATTTCTATGATTCCGATCAAATAGATGTAGACAATATAGTGAAGCCTATTCAAGATGCAATTAAAGGATTAGCCTACGTCGATGATAATCAAGTAAGCGACCTCCTAGTTAGAAAGAGGAATTTGTCAGGTAACTTTAAAATAGAAAATATGACCTCGACATTGGCAGAAGGCTTTGCTCGCGGCAATGAATTCTTACATATTGTCGTAATTGATGCTCCCAACCAGGAGGTAATTATTTAATGGAAACTTCAACCGCAAATTTAGAAAGAGAGCGATTGCTGAAACTAGCAGAGGAGTATCGCCAGAAAGGTTACGAAGTTTTTTTTCATCCAAATCCAGAAGATTTGCCTGACTTTCTTAATAACTATCGCCCTGACATGATAGTACGTCGGGGAGAAGATAATGTAGTTATTGAAGTCAAGTCACGCTCCTCACTTAACTCTTCTTCTAATCAATACTTAGGTAATTTAGCTCAAGCGGTAGAAAAACATCCTGGTTGGAGATTTGAATTAGTAATGACCAACCCAGAGGATACAACGTATTCTCCGAAAGCAGAGGCTTCTCTTCAAAAACATGAAATAGAATCACAGTTGCAAGTAGCAAGGCAACTTACAACGCAAAATCCAGAATTAGCTCTGCTATCTTCCTGGTCTTTAGTAGAAGCAACTTTAAGACTTATTGCCCAAAAGGAAGAGCTAAGTTTACAAAGATTTGATCCACGTTACTTAATAAAGCAATTAGCAACTGAAGGTGTAATTTCAAAATCTGAGTATCAGTTACTAATGAATGCACTCCCATTACGTAATTCTATTGCTCATGGCTTCAAAACTACACAAATTACGCCAAATTCTGTATATGAATTGATCGAGCTTACAGAACAACTCTTGAGAACTGTACACACTGACGATGAAGCAGGCTAACACTGCGTTGGTTGGAGTGGATAGTAGGACAACCCCTGGTGTTGAATTTCAGGCGATGCTACCGAGCGATGTGTACGACGGGCTACGCCTACGCACTAATCATAAAATAGGGAGTGAGCCATTCACCACTCCCTAATCTCATTTAAGCTTCAATAACTACCCGCAAATTACCCCGTTTTTTCGCAACGCGACAAGCAGTCGTAGTCCCAGAACGCTCGAATTCCAGATCGAGGATGGTGGGGCCGACTCGCAAATTATGAAATGACAAACGATTAATCGATTCTGGCAAAGCGGGGTCGATTATTCGCAAGCAGTTATTTTGAGCATCAGGCACCAAGTTGACCATCATTTGCAGTAGTTGAAAAACACTACCCGTAGCCCAAGCTTGGGGAGTGCAGGCAACCGGATACTGCACTGGGGCATTATCACCATTCCGTTCGTAGCCGCAAAAAAGTTCGGGAGGACGTTGATAGGGTTGCTGCTGAGTCATGTCAAATAAACCTTGGAATATTTCTAAGGCTTGATCGATCAGACCGAGCGATCGCAATCCCATTGCAATCAGAGCGTTATCATGGGGCCAAACCGAACCAATGTGATAACCCATCGGATTATAAGCGGGTGACAAACTACTTAGAGTCCGAATGCCCCAACCATTAAACATATCTGGTGCCCGCAACCGTTCTGCTACACTGTGAGCTTTTTCGTCTGTGAAGAGTCCCAATTGCAGACAATGGCCAGGATTTGAGGTAATACTGTCTACTGGCTTGCCTTCTCCATCCAAAGCCAGAGCGCAGAAATCTTGGTCTTCCACCCAAAAATCTTGATTAAAACGAACCTTAAGATTTCTCGCCTCTTCTTGCCAACGATCTGCCAAATCAAGCCGCTTCTTCATCCTAGCTATTTCTGCTAGGCGGATTTTTGCAGCATAGACGTAAGCTTGCACCTCACAGAGGGCAATTGGGCCGTTGGCTAATTCTCCCTTGCGGTCTACGATACAGTCGCCGGAATCTTTCCAACCTTGGTTAACAAGACCGCGTTTGGATTTACGGAAGTAGCTGAGGTAAGTGCTTTGTTTCGTATTGCGATCGATCCACTCCATTGCAGCTAGAGCATTGGGCCAAAGTTGCTCTAGGAGTTCTTGATCGTGAGTCCAAGCATAATGTTCGGCATAGAGCAGCAGCCACAAGGGAGTGGCATCAACTGTACCGTAGTAAGGTGTATGGGGAATTTCTTGACAACGAGCCATTTCTCCCAAACGTAACTCGTGCAAAATCTTACCCGGTTCTTCTTCGCGCCATTCGTCGTCAATTTTACCTTGGTATGTCGCCAGTAATATCAGAGTTTCCTTAGCGATTTGCGAGTTTAACATCAGGCTTTGGGAAGCTGTAATCAGCGAATCTCGCCCAAATAATGTCGAAAACCACGGTACTCCAGCAGAAACAGTCTTATGCTTACCAAAAGACTGGCGCAACAAATACATATCTTGTTCAGCTCGCTCAATCACTCGATTGAAGGTACTCTTATCTGAACTAATGCGGGTAATTTGTTGTACCCAGTGTTGCTCCTCCATCCACTCAGCGGCTTTCGCTTGTCCCAATGTAGTGGCGGCACTCACGGTTGAGCTGGACTGGTTGTTTCTCAACATATTCACTCGATAGCCCAGCTTTTGAGTTTCGTGAGAAGCCAATTCAAGCTGCCAAACCGCAGTGTAACCCTTGAAATAGTCTGGTTGCCGATGCTGGAATAGAATCCGAGATTCCATCACTGAGCCATCCAGACCTTGATAGGCAAGTGTTAAGGATTCTTCTCTAGAAGCAGATGGCTCTTTAGGTACTGGTGCAACACCATCGACCTGAGAAAATGTTCCTTCCTCAGTCGTCGGTTCTACTAAGCGTAAAAGCCGACCTCGTTTTTCTCTGTCATAGCCCCGGACTTCAAATAAATCAACAAAATCCGCATCAAAGCTGATGGTTAGTTCAAAATTGACAGTAGTTGTGCTGTAGTTAGATACTTCTATTTCTTCAAATAGTGCCCCATTCAGCACGAGTTCTCGGCGAATTCCGATAGTCTCGGCTTTCAGGCGGTCGTCGATTCTGGGAGTGGTACACAAAACTGAGAGTGAAAAACCTTTCTCAGCAGTACTACTGAGAAGTACGGGCGATCGCCCTTCAATTTGCAACTCCAAGCGATTGAGAAATCTCGTATCACAACAAAACAGTCCCAGACTGGGATTACCATCGTTGATGGAACAGCCAGAAATATTCCCGATAGTATCTGTCACAAAAAATAAATCATCATCTTTAACCGTTAGTGTCGGTTGCGATCTTTCAGCCACAACACAAGGCCACTCCGGGATCGGTAATTGTTCGGCAGGAATAAAAGTTTTTCCATCCAGAAAAATTTTTTCTGGGGTCATTAGCGTATCCGGGGTCATTAGACAAAATTCCGCGTACAGGTCTATATTTTGGTGGTCTTTTGAGTAGAAGTCTCTTACCCAAGAGGCAGAGAGGAAATAAGAAATACTCTCTTGCTTTGGGACAGAGCAACTAAATTTATTTAGGTCGGAAAAAGAAAGATTTGTGTCGACACACGTAGTATAAATAAAGAATAGCTTATCGTCGAGATACACAAAGTACGGAGTCAGGTCAATTATCTTGCCCTGCTTTTACAGCGCTTTTTAATTGACCTACACTACCTCTACTCCCCGTCTCAGTCGTGGTCTAAATAGCTGAAAGTCACTGTAAATATGGGGTTTTCCCTTTGCGCCCATCCTCTCTGCTTCTTGTTCATCCTCACAACTTCCAAAAAAAGACGCTCTTTAAAACTCGTTTGAGCTATTCTAGCCAAAATAATCCTGACATATTGCTGACAAAATAGCAGCGCTTATATCTATATAAACAAATCTTGTTTATGAAGGATGCAGAAGGACGTTCGGCGATCGCTCAGTCGAGCCGCAGGAGGTGGCAGGAAGACTGCCCTGTCTACGACACGCTGCGCGAACAGCAATAACTGTCTTTCGTCGATAAATTTATATTTTATAAGCCTCAGATCGAGATTGAAAACTGAGGATTTTGAGATAATTTATTAGTCGTTGAACTTTCAAAGACACAAGTATATAGCGCTTACGCACTGTACAAACTAACTATCTTGTGTATTAACGAAAATACGTTGTTTCAGCCTTTTACAAACTATCATTTGTGAGTTGCGTAGGCGTAGCCAGCCGCAGGCATTGCAATCAGGGAGTTGAAAAATTTAGCTAAAAGCTTTGAAAGGCATAGTTGCTATTTTGGCCTCTCTGTCAATTCCTAAGTCCTAATATAGTATACTCAGCAAAAACGTCTTACAGTTTTTGTTGAACATAAAGAAAATTTATTTAGTATCCGATTTTATTTTAAATAATCTTTGATATTTGATTAGACTAATTTATGATAATTAATTTATTAAGTTTAATCACTAATCAGGATTAAGTTATGTAAATATTGCAGTCAAGATTTTTGGCTAAGAAATTGATTTAGCGAGCAGAAATCAACATCGGCAAAAGACTTCTTGCATAAGTCGGGAAAAGGGGAAAGGGTTCTGTATTGTCCCCTTCCCCTTTAACCTTTACCCTTTTCCCCCTCTTGCAAAAAGCATAAATGCCAAGAGGTCTAAAGTAGGCGATGTCTACGACAGGCTATTTTGCCGACGCATGGACTGTAAATCGATTGTCCGTGCTGATTAGCGGACATAGGATTTAAAACAATACAACAATTAATGTTTTAGTACTTACTCCTGAAAGATTTTACCTGTGCAAGCAAAAGCATCAGTTGTCGAGAATGTATATTGGGCGTAATAGGTTGTCAATCAACAAATCAAGTTCCATGCTCCTTAGTTAGTAACAAAGTGTTGCGACTGCTTTGGCGAAAAGCGCTTTTTAGCGTTCTTTACATATTGCAACTATCTATTTAACTAGAGAGTCCCTTGGAATTTGTACAATGCAGCTGTGACGTGGATCTGATCGAGGTTGAGCGTTTAACAATAATTCATGAGCATTTCGACTTCTGTGCTGAGTGATCTGCTAAAGTCCCTACCCTACTTGCGGCCCCAGCTATACTTTAAGGCTTCACTAACGGCGCTCTCCCACGCGATGGAAGATCAAGTTTTGGCTGCGACTTTAGCGAAACCCCTTGTAATTGCTAGTTTCCAGCGAGAGCGATTCTACCGCCAAGAAGCCCATCGCTACCAGCGACTTGCTTTGCGAAGTAATCAAATATACGTATTATCTGCTCCAGAAACGGATTTTGCCAACAGTTCGGAACATTACGAAAAAGTGGCTTTTGAGCCAACGGATGGCTTAAGTCAGGAGTGGCATTTGGTAGTGATTGCTGACAATTATGCTACTTGTCTGGTTTGCCGAGAAAACCTTGGTTCTCTTGCCAAAAACAACCAACTACCGGAACTAAGCCCTAATCTGGATATAGACACAGCCCGAAGATTTGAGGGAATTTGGACATCAGAAAGAGGAGTTAGCCTCAAAGCAGCCGAATTGCTGTTAGATCGGGTTTTGGTTTACAGACCAGAACTGACAAGTAAAATTCAACAGGCACGCCAGAGGTTTGGCATTGGGGAGCCGCGAAACTACTCTGGAGCCGAACAGATAAACGAGTATGCCTGTGACATTGATACAGATCCCTTTGTGCAGCGCTTAGTAACTTATTTGCAAGCTAGTCAGTACAAATTGCACAAAGCTTACCGTTCTATTGCTGCCCAGGCACGGAAAGAACGATTAGTCAACTCGATTAGTACTGCCATTCGGCGATCGCTCGATCCTCATGAAGTTCTCCAGGTGGCGGCACAAGAATTAGGGCAACACCTAGAAGCTTGTCGCTGTTTAATTTACCGCGCTCAAGCTACCGATAGCCAAGCGATAATTGAACACGAGTTTTTGACTCCTGGTATCTTATCTGTTTGCGGACAAACCTGGGAGTTAGAGAAAAATTCCCTATTTCGGGACATCGTAGAACTTGGCGAAGGAGTTTGTGTCAGCGATACGCTGAGTGACCCCCGCGTTACCAAATCGCCAGGACTTTCCACGATCGCCAAAAAGTTTGCCATTCGTTCTTGGTTGATGGAACCAGTATTTTATCAGGGGCGATTATTGGGGATTGTGGAGTTACATTACTGCCGGATGCCACCCCACGAGTGCCAACCTGGAGAATTGGATCTGGTAGAAGCGATCGCTACCCAAGTAGGAGCAGCTCTCATCCAAGCGGAAGCTTACGCTAACCTAGAAGAACTTAACCAGCAACTAGAAGCCCTAGATCGCACCCGCAGCAACCTCATAGCCATCACTGGACACGAACTGCGTACTCCCCTATCCACAATTCAAGTGTGCCTGGAAAGTCTCGCTACAGAACCAGATATGCCCTTGGAGTTGCAGCAGGTCATGCTCAATACCGCTCTTTCCGACTCGGAACGGATGCGAAAACTGGTACAAGATTTTCTTACACTTTCCAACTTGGAAAGCGGTCGAGTGGAATGGCATCCAGAATCCCTCACCTTACAAGAATGTGTGGATTTAGCACTCAGCCGAAATCGCACGCGTTCTTCAACGGAAAAGCCGCCCCAAATCAAGACTCAAATTGCCGAAAACCTACCTTTAGTAAGAGCTGACGGTGATTGGCTAGTCGAGGTACTAGCAAAACTCATGGACAATGCTTTGAAATTTACGCCACCTCAAGGAGAAATCACGATTAAAGCGATTTACAACAGCCGTCAAATGGTCGAAGTAACTGTAGCTGATACTGGACGCGGCATTGAACCAAATCGTTTAGAAGTAGTTTTTGACCGCTTTTATCAAGAAGAAGGAGCGCTGCGCCGCACCACTGGCGGGACTGGACTGGGTTTAGCAATTTGCCGTCAAATTGTTAATGGCTGGGGTGGAGAAATATGGGCAGAGTCCACTGGCAAAGACCAGGGCAGTCAGTTTCACTTCACTATCCCAATTGTTCGGAGTAGCCAAGAGGAAAAGCGGACAAAAGTTAAGAGTAAATAGGCAGGGGGCAGGGGGGCAGAGGAGCAGAGGAGAAATTAATAACTCCTAACTCAGCACTCAGCACTCAGCACTCCTAACTCAGCACTCCTGAAGAGGATGGGGCATTGGTTTTTAACAAATGACAAAGAACCAAGGACAAATGACTAAAAACTGTTACAGTCTATAACGCGATCGCAATATGATCCTGGTTGCGATGTTAGGATTCCCTAAAAACGTTGAGAGAATAGACTTTATGGCAGAAACACTCTCTGGACAAACCCCGCTATTTGCTGGCAGCACTGGTGGCTTGCTTACAAAAGCAGCAGTAGAAGAAAAGTACGCTATCACTTGGACTAGTCCGAAAGAGCAAGTATTTGAATTGCCTACAGGTGGTGCTGCTACTATGCGGAAAGGTGAAAACCTGCTGTATATAGCTCGTAAAGAATATGGCATCTTTTTGGGCGGTCAGCAACTTCGTAAACTCAAAATCACAGATTACAAAGTTTACCGGATTTTACCCAACGGAGAAACTACCTTACTTCACCCAGCTGATGGTGTCTTCCCCGAAAAAGTAAATGAAGGTCGTGATAAAGTGCGTTTTCTCCCACGCAGGATTGGGCAAAATCTCAGCCCATCAAAGATCAAGTTTAGTGGTAAAACTACCTATGATGAATAGGAAGTAAGACTGGGGACTGGAGAGCAGAGGAGCAGAGGAGCAGAGAAGCAGGGGGGAAGTTACAACAAATCTTTTTCCTGTGCTCTCTATCCCCTTTGCCCCTCTGCTTATTGTGCCCCATAAGCTTCAGGAGTGCTGAGTAGGAGTTATTTTTCTCCTCTGCCCCCCTGCCCCTCTGCTTCTTATGCTCCATCCCCAAGCAATTTATGGTATTCCCTGATTTCTCCGACTTTTCTCAACTAGCTTTACAAGGCAACTTCGTCCCGGTATATCAAGAATGGGTGGCGGATTTAGATACGCCCGTATCTGCTTGGTATAAAGTCTGTGCTGGTCAGCCTTATAGCTTTTTGTTGGAATCCATCGAAGGTGGGGAAAAGCTGGGACGCTATAGTTTAGTGGGCTGCGATCCGGTGTGGGTTTTGGAAGCAAGGGGCGATCGCACGACTCAGAAAAACCGCGATGGTTCGGAGGTGGTTTTTGCTGGCGATCCTTTTACAGCTTTAGCCGAATGTTTAGCACCGTATCACCCAGTGAAATTACCACAGCTACCACCAGGAATTGGCGGCTTGTTTGGGTTTTGGGGCTATGAATTGATTCAGTGGATTGAGCCGCGTGTGCCAATTTATCCACCAGATGAGCGGAATATCCCTGATGGATTGTGGATGCAAGTAGACCACTTGTTGATTTTTGACCAGGTGAAGCGGAAAATTTGGGCGATCGCTTATGCTGATTTACGCGACCCGAATGTAGATTTAAAAGCAGCATATCAACAAGCTGGCGATCGCGTCACCCAAATGCTCGAAAAGCTATCTTTACCCTTATCGCCGGAAAAAACTCGACTGGAATGGAATCCGCCTGGGAGCAGGGGAGCAGAGGAGCAGGGGAGCAGAGGAGCAGAAGAGTATAAGAGTAATTTTACCCGCCCTGATTTTTGTGCCAGCGTTGAAAAGGCGAAAGATTGTATTAAAGCAGGCGATATTTTCCAAGTAGTAATTTCTCAGCGACTATCAACAACATACACAGGCGACCCTTTTGCCCTTTATCGGTCGCTACGTCAGATAAATCCTTCGCCTTACATGGCTTACTTTAACTTCCAAGATTGGCAAATCATCGGTTCCAGTCCTGAAGTGATGGTGAAAGCCGAAACCGATTCAGATGGTGGAGTAATAGCGACGGTACGCCCAATTGCTGGGACGCGTCCGCGAGGTAAAACTACTCAGGAAGATGCAGCCTTTGCTGAAGATTTACTCCAAGACCCCAAGGAAATTGCCGAACACGTAATGCTTGTGGATTTAGGGCGGAATGATTTGGGGCGTGTTTGTCAAAGTGGTAGCGTCAAAGTCGATGAATTAATGGTGGTTGAACGCTACTCCCATGTGATGCACATTGTTAGCAATGTTGTGGGTAAATTAGCTGTTGGTAAAACAGCATGGGATTTACTGAAAGCTTCCTTCCCAGCAGGTACGGTAAGCGGCGCACCCAAGATTAGGGCGATGGAAATTATCCACGAGTTAGAGTCTAGTCGTCGGGGTGTTTATTCCGGTGTGTATGGATATTACGATTTTGAAGGACAATTAAATACTGCGATCGCAATTCGCACAATGGTAGTGCATGATAATATCGTGAGCGTACAAGCCGGTGCAGGTTTGGTAGCTGATTCTGAGCCAGAAAAAGAATACGAAGAGACGCTGAATAAAGCTAGAGGTCTATTAGAGGCGATTCGTTGTTTGCGTTGAACTAGGGACTAAAGAAGGGAATAAAGTACAGATTATTACCTGTCACCTGTAAACTCTACTTTAACCCAATCCTTTTTCCTACCTGTATTATGGCTTCTCTCGCATACAATTAATTGCACACTGGTTTTTGTTGCTTAACTGTAAAACTGGGTTTGATATAAGTACAGTAACAGTTCGATCTGCCGTATGAGCATCCAGACCAGACTTTAAAAGTTGATGTATCAATACCCTTCTATTTTGAATTACATAAGTTTTACTTTGAACAGCAAGATGTTTGGAAACAATTTGTGCTACTTCTAAGCCCACGTATCCACAATACCGTGACAAATTTGGAAGCTTTATAAATCCAATCAACATCAAACTTTTTCCAAAGCTAAATAGAGTTTTTTAAACTTATTGAAAATTTAAAAGAAGTCCTGGTATCCAAATCCAAGACCTCTGTTGAAGTTACTACACACTAGAAATGAACAAACTTATTCATCCTAATTGGCTGAAGTAAATCGCCCAGATAATTCCAGTTACTCCAATGGCAATTAAAAGGTTAGTAAAAAATCTCCCGAACTCAATTTCTTGTCCCAACCCTTTATCATCGTGACCGACAGTAAAAAACAATGACCAGGCTTGATTTGCATTGATAGTCTCAAAGTTGTTGAAATCAGGTCTAAAAACGACAGGTCCAATTAAATCCTTTTTGGGATAATCAAAATCAGTTTTCATAAGTAAGTTTGCCTCTAAATTGCTTTATTCGTCAAGTGAAGAAAATTAAGAAATCTCAAAGTGTCTTCTTTAAAGGCTGGTTAGCCATTCAACCAAACCGTGTCCAGTGATAACTTCTACAGCTATGAGTGAAACAAAAGCAATCATTGCCAAACGCCCATTGAGTTTTTCGGCATATTTGGTGAATCCTATCCGTGGAGTTTCATCAACATAAACCTTGGGTTCAATCGCAAATCTATTGAGTTGACCGCGTTCGCTAATGGTAAAGCTTTTACTTGCCATTTTTGACTCTTTGTTTTTGCTTTCTGTAAACGAATATTAACTATTGTAAATATTTTTTGCAACTACTTGACATAAAAATAAAAGTAGTAAGAACCGTACTAAGTGAGTAGGGTATTTCGGATGTGTAGGAGAACTAGGCGTGTCTACAGTCGGCTCAATACTGTTTGGTCAAGGCAAGAGACGCGATGAATCGCCGATTATTGTAGAGACGGCGATTTCTCGCATTTTTAGCGATCTAGAATTTTCATCAAAAATCTTAACCGAACCATATTGACAGTAGCCTGTGATGCTCGTGATGTTTGATGGCGAACAGGTTCTGCGAAGGATTATGGAAATTTGATGCACACAAAAGTACTGATTGCATTAAATTAAATATCAGTAAAACTTATAGTTTATATAAACAAAACTTATTAATATATAACTGAGAAAGTATTGCTTATTTGTAACGAACTTGTTATGTTTCTTTACATAAAGATACAAAAGCAGCATCAATGCGTTAAACCACCGTTAATCAAGGCTTTCTAAATAACTATGCAGTTGAGCCTGCAATGTGCTTTGCCAAGTATCTAAACTCAATGGCAACGCATCACTATGCCTTTTTTAGAGCTATCTCTACAACAGGCTGTCTAGTGATACATAAACTACTGAGTGCCTTTATTAACGTTTCAACGCATTTCTCCTCGGTCTTTGCACATTTGATTTTTCACATTCGGTAGAACTGTAATTTTCTTTTTGGAATTTCTGCTATGTCTTTTACCATCCAGTCGGCTCAAAGTATTTTTCCCGGCACCCTAGTTGCTGACGTTGTTCCAACCGTCGTCGAATCATTCTCTAAGCTCAATGCTGAAGATCAACTAGCATTACTTTGGTTTGCTTATACCGAGATGGGTAGAAGTATTACAGTTGCGGCTCCTGGGGCAGCCAACATGATCCTTGCACAAGGCTTACTCGAACAAATTAAGCAGATGCCTTTTGAGGCTCAAACGCAAGTCATGTACGATTTGGCTAACCGTGCTGACACTCCTCTGTGCCGTTCTTATGCATCCTTCACGGTGAACATCAAGTTGGGCTTTTGGTATCAGTTAGGAGAATGGATGGCTCAGGGAATCGTTGCTCCAATCCCATCAGGTTACAAGCTTTCTTCTAAAGCTGCCGATGTTTTACAAGCCATCCGCAATGCAGATTCAGGTCAACAAATTACCATCCTACGCAATACCGTAATTAGCATGGGATTTGACCCGAATGCTCCTGGTAGTTACAAGAAAGTCTCAGAGCCGGTAGCTCCTCCCACTGCACCAGCATTTCGGACTAAAGTTACTATCGAGGGCGTCAACAATCCTACGGTACTTGGCTATATCAACAACATGAATGCCAATGACTTTGATGCTGCGGTTTCTCTGTTTACCTCCGAAGGTGCTTTGCAGCCTCCCTTTGAAAGACCAATTGTTGGTCAAGACGCAATTCGTGCTTATATGCGTGAAGAATGCCAGGGATTGAAGATGCTCCCAGAGCGCGGCGTATCTGAGCCTGTGGAAGATGGCTATACCCAAGTTAAAGTTACAGGCAAAGTCCAAACCCCTTGGTTCGGTGCTAGCGTGGGCATGAATATTGCATGGCGCTTTTTGCTAGATCCCCAAGGCAAAATATTCTTTGTAGCGATTGACTTGCTGGCTTCTCCTAAAGAACTGCTGAACCTAGTACGTAAATAGAGATAGGGCTAGATTAGTTGCTGCTTAAGCGTGGATGAGTGAGGAGCAATCGCTACCTCACCACGCTTAAGCAAAAAAACTGATAGCGCCTTATTTGGTATCTTCATGTTGCGATCGCTATTGAAAACAACCGATTCCATCAGCGATCTTTTAGTTTTAAAGTATCAAAATATATAAAATTACAATAAGTAGTATTGACTTCCAGAACCTTTCTCGCTCAAGAACATCTCAACTATTCTTTACTTGTTTGTATTTAAATAACAATATATCTTTGGATAGAGTAATAATTTATTCATCTACCAAGGGTAATAGATTATCAATGACTTTTTTCAATTCCTCGGAGCCGCTCCTACGTGAAAAACAGCAAGAGCTAGATTTTCAAGATATTCAAGGTCTAGTCTGTCTCAACTACCAAATTGGAAATTTTGTTCTCTTTTCAAAGTTTTATACTCGCGTCGATCAAGCATTTATTCTCTGGGGACTAATTTCATCTGGGATTTTTGTAACCGCCCAGTTTTTACCCATTAGCTGGAGTAGCCAAGCGATTTTGTGGTCAGTGCTTACCTTATTCGGTGCAGCGGGTATGGTAAGTCTAACTTGGTTTTGGGCAACTGTAGAACAGCTACGCTGGGTTATTTATAGCTGGGCGATTTTAATCATAGTGGGTTTAATGTTGACCGATCTGAGCATTTTTTTGGGATGGGGAGAGGTGTTGATCCGTTTGTGTCCACTGTGGTTAGGATTAAGTGCCATCGGCTACTTTTGCACCGGGATAGGAATGCGTTCGCGCACATTTATGCTGACGGGGTTTATTCATTTGTTGGGAATCTTAGTTTTGCCATACTGCGGTGTCATGCAGTTTCTCTCCACAGGGCTAATTATGACCGTTAGTTTACTGTTGCTAGCAGAATTACAATGGGATATGCAATCTTCAAGTGATTACAGCCAATTAACACCACAACAAAAGCAGTTTAACCAAGTACAGTCTCAACGGCGTCAAATGACTAGCTAAAGTTATAAAGAATTAAAATCTTGCTTTAGACAAGTTTGTATGAACAATATAGCTATATCTCTAGGCTAGCTAGTGTTTATACTTGGGAGAGAGAGTTTTTCACTCAACTGTTAGCTATTCTATGTTTATGAAAACAGACAGCACTGTATGGGTGTTATGCCGCTGTGGCCCAATATCAGACATCGAAGGAGAGCGATGACAGATGTTTGAACAGTGTAAATCAATAAAAATCCTTGACGGTGTGGAGTTTTTGTCGCTTCCTCCACTTTATTATCACTGAAGGGAAGGTGAAATTCTTCATCAGAGCGGTCTAAGGTGATTAACGTCTTGTGTTTTTTACGTTACAAGTTAGTTTTGAAACTTCAATATCCTTGATTCAAAATAAATTAAGTATATTGGAGTTTCACGGCTAATTTAACTATCTGTTAGTTGGCGTTTGTGTGTCAAAATATTCACGCCAACGACTAATTTGACTATCTTTGAAATCTACAACAATTACGTCATCAGCTTGATTGCGGCGACCTGTCGCCTTTTCTGTATCTTCGTAGTACCATTCTACTGCTGCCTGATTTTCTCCAATGATAATCCGCTTGATGTCTATTTTAACATCTGAATAGTGTTGTTTAAAATTGGCAAGTTCTTCTCGAATTCTTTCTTGGCCCCGCCAGCATTGACCAGGCACAATTAGTTCCCCATCAACCGTAAACAATTGTACAAGAGCATCGACATCTTGAGCAACCCATGCATCTTTAGCTTTTTCTATTAATATCTGGATATCTTGTTGGTTCATGGACTGACTGGCAAATAAAGGTGTGCTAAAAGTTAAGCTAACAAATATAGTTCCTAACACTAGCCATTGAGATAACCAAAGCATCTAGATTTTTCTACCCTCTAAAGTATTAAGCTTATAGAGCATTAATAGAATTTAACCAGAAGTTGTTTGTATTGCGATCGCTCTTGTGAAAAGTCAAGTTTTGGTTGCATGCAGAATGTCTGTAGCGTTGATGTTAAAATTCTACAACCAAAACTGGCGATCGCCTTCTACTGTACCTGGAGCAATTCCTTGTAACCGCCGATAAGCTATTTTGTCAGAACCGTATAATGGGACGGGTAAGCGAGGTTCTTTCAACGCCCCGTGATGTAGTAATGTCAGTTTAAGTGTAGCTTTTATTAAACTTTCAATTGATACTTGCTGTTGATGTTCGGGATCGGGAATAACCTTTAAACGCAGAGGATAAGGTAAACCCATTTTCTCAGACTTAACTTCAGTAGTGACTAAAATTACTTCATGCGGTGATAAGCGAAGAGCTAACCCTTTAGTTGGTGCTGTCACTACAGACTGCTGAAATTTATATAGTCGTGGAATCTGAGATTTTATACACTCTACCAAAATAAACTTTGAACCAATAACTTTTGCTCTTTCTCTTAAATTCTTTATTTCATCACCACAAAAACGTCCATCACGGTAAATTAGTACAGTTTTTTGTCTTAATTCAGCAGATGGTAGAAACCTCTCTAGTGTTCGTTTATCAATTGTTTCACCCTCGGTTAAAGCATCTTCCAGTCGGAAACGAATAAACTCCCCTCGCTTGTCATAGAGACGGACACTCGCACAGACATTTCTACTTCCGATTCCCTTCTTTTTAGAAATTCGAGAAATATCAAAGCCGATGAAATAATCAGCAATTTCTAAAGGTTCAGCTAATATAAAAGGTAAGTTTCCTAATTTTGCGAGAATTCCTGGAATTACCTGATGAAGGATATTACCATAATTGCTGGTATTTTTTAATGTATCTTCATAAATTACTTGGCTAGCAATTTCACGCCGGAGTAAGCGTGAATAAATAAATGAATAAAAGCTACCATCATCACTATTATCAGCATGGCGATCGCTCTGAGGTAGAAATGTCAAAACAATGTCAGTAGGAATCGCCATTAATTCATTAATAGCTTGCTCAACTTTTTCTCTATCATCAGATACGCTTGAACTCTTTACTGATACACCAACTCGATGAACAATTATGCTTTCAAATCCATAGCGTTTTAGACGTTGCTGAACTTCCCTAATAAAAGGATCTACTTTCAAATCACAAAGCTTCAAAGCTGTAATACGAATCGGTGTTGCTTTATCTTCATATTGAGTTTGACGACGATAAACCCCTCCTTGTGATAGTCCTTTAAGGACATCTCCTCTCCTACTTATAAAATTTTGACCATATTTATCCTTTCCAAATAGAAGTTGAGTATCTTCAAGGTTAAATTTTAGTGGTAAGAATAATTCAGAGCAATTGCCACTCTTTCTACTATTAATACAGGTTTCTGATAACACAAATCCATAAATACTTAGAGCAAGTGCAGCTTCTCTTTTGTATGAAGCCAAACTATTTTGCCGCTCTTGATAAGGAATCTTAGCTTCTTTAAGTAAATCCCCATAGTTTACATCAAATCGTTTGGCAGTATCCTCTGTGATACAAGGAGTAAGAGCAGCCATTGCATAAGGATACCGTCTTTTATCCTTATTAAACTGCACAACTACAACAGGTTGATCTCTCGGTGCTTCACGAATAGCTATTTCACTGGTTG
Source organism: Nostoc sp. (assembly GCF_036917375.1). Classification (GTDB taxonomy): domain Bacteria; phylum Cyanobacteriota; class Cyanobacteriia; order Cyanobacteriales; family Nostocaceae; genus Nostoc. The sequence goes on along the minus strand of NZ_JBALDN010000015.1, from coordinate 267,071 downwards.
ATGCAGGCCTATAGTTGAGTAATTCTTCTTCACGCTCACCAATAGTTCCTTCTATATCTACAATAGTAGCTGAACTATTCTTTTCAATATCTCGAACATTTAAACCAATTAATAAATCTCTTGGATTTTGTCTATAAGGATGATTCTCGTAAAATTCAGACAATTTTCCTTTAAAGACAAAAGAACTGCGAACGGTTATAGCAATAGCTGGGTGTGAAATATTTTGAATTTCAATTGCTTCTTCCCAAAATTTTGCTTCTCGTCTAACCTCAATGTTGTTAAATGGAATAGTAAAATATGAAAATGGTCGTCTAATTTTTAATATTCTTATAGCCAGTTGAGAAAGGATATCAGCAGATATCTGTGGTTGGCTTACCCATTGGATTGAATAATAGCGATCGCCAATATCTTTTTTCAATTCCTCTTGAATTCCTGTTAAAGCTTTTCGCCATTCATCTAAACTTGGCATTGCTTGATCGGGTTTAGCTAAAACCCAGAAATTACCATCTGCAAAGATGGCCATAATATCAGGAAATTTCTGACTAAACCGCCAACTTAAGCGATTTCCTATTTCAGGATCTACTCTGGGAGTCAGTCGAAAGCAGATTAAGTTAGGTTGAGGAATATTTAGTAAAAATATCTCTACCAAAAATATTGGGGATATATTAGTTTTTAAGGGGGATTGAAGCACACCAGCAGTCATGTAGAAACCTCTGATATAGTAAATTCACAAATTGAGTTAAACGAACAGTAGCGACAACTTACACCCGGATTTTGGGGAAATATTTGACTGAAATCAGCAGAATTTTTACGGTAGCGTCTCAAATCTTCTTGATGTCGTTGAGCTATTAAAGCGAGTTCTATCTGAAAAGCCTTAAGAGTGTTAGGTGTTGCGCTGATAGGTTCTGACCAGTTACCATTTTCTAAGTTATAAAAAGACGCTACTGCTTTTTGCTGGGGGTATCGGTAACTAGCAGCTAGTAAATAAATATACCCTTGTCGCCGATCAAAATCAGAGTGGCCAGTTTTGAAATCTAAAATGTGCAAAGTATCATCTTCTTCGGCAAAAATGCAGTCAATCGCAGCAAAGAAGTTAAAAGATTGATTACCCTGCTTAATCAGAATTGGTTCTGGAAAACCCTCATCACCTCGGCTAAGTTGAATAATTTTCTTCTCAGCAAGAATTGGATTTTGCTGGTAGTTTGTCAGTATTTGAAGTACTCGCTGCTGAACCAAATCTGACTCTTTCCGCAATTCCAGAATCTCTATCATTTTTTCTACAGCGTCTTCTTGATGTAACATCGGGGAGTTTTTATGAAACTCATAAACTCCCCTTTGTGCTAGTAATCCAATTCGCTGAGGAGTGCTATCACTTGCCAAGATTGCTGCAACCGCAGGTTCTCGCGATCGCGCTTTTGTAAAACCTCGTTTCATGTCACAGTGTAAGTGTTCTTTCCCTATGGGTGGAGAGTACTGCAACCATAAGTTGTAACTGGCAAATGGTAGCCAATTTTGGCTCATTGATGTCAAACCCCAGAATTTAGCAGAGAAAAAAGTTTTACTTGGTTAGGATTTCGTAGATTGCCGTATATACACCAACCTCGGTTGCCATTTCCAAGGTATGCAAGCCTTCTAGCATCTGTTCGGCAGCCTTTATGAGTTGTGGATTGCGGCTTGATTTTTGAATTTCTTCAAGCAGAACTGGTAAAGGTCTACCAACAGAAAAGGACAATTGTTCAAAAGTTACAGGCTGTTCTTTCATAAAATTGAGTACTCCTGTTGTAGGTAGGTATAATTTAAAGCTAAAAAAAACCGAAAATTTGCGATCGCATGGGTTATGCGATGAGTTATACTGTTATTGTTGCATACAATGACCATGTTGACCAATTTAATCAAGTTTGTCAAGATAGCTCAGGAAATTTTGGGAACACTGAAGTGAGTAGAACTTTTGGCAATATTATTCGTACAGCTCGCAAGGAAAAGGAACTCAGTCAGCGTGAAATGGCTAAATTGATAGGTGTGGATTACACCTATCTATCCAAACTAGAGAACGATCATGCTGGGTATCCTCCTAGTGAGGATGTCATTCATAAATTAGCTCTTCACCTAAATTTGAATGAAGAAGAGTTAAGACACCTTGCTGGTCGAATTACACCTGATGACACAAAAGTTTTTGAGGATTTGGTCAAGAAGTATAAGCAAATGCCTGCTTTACTACGCCGAATGAGGGATGAGCCTGACTTCGCTCACAAGTTACTGAAGGAAACAACAAAATCAGAAGGTGAGGAGAAGTAGAGTTAACGGTGAACAAACAGCATTCCTTCATTTCCAAAGATGAATCAGAGTTAAAAGTTATTAAGCCGTATCGCTTCATTCCCAAACATGACATTGAGCGTCGAGCGACAGACGTTCTCATGTATGTGCAAGCAAAGCGCCGACTTCCTCTCAAATGGCCAATTGATGCTGGTTATATGGCAGAAGCTCTAGGATTAGATATGGATTGTGGGGAAATACCTGCTGATGAGCAAGGAGCTATTGCAGCTATGATTTTACCCACCGAACGTAAGATTATAATGAATGAAAATTATCGTGACTTCCCTCAAGGATTTGAAGAGTCATCAATCGCTCACGAAATTGGACACTGGATACTTCATATAGATCAAAATAAGGTTTCTAGATTTTTAGAACTCCAAGAAATGGGTATTGAAAAAACTGTAGAACCATTTTTATGCCGCAGTGTTACTACTCAGCAAGGAATTGAATGGCAAGCTCAGTATTTTGCAAGTTGCTTTCTCATGCCATTCTTTAAACTAGAAGAAGTACAAAGAGGACGTGATTTAACTAATTGGAATCACCTTTATGCAATGAAAGATGAGCTTGGTGTCACAATTTCTAATTTAAAGAACCGCTTACAAAGCCTTGGCTGGATTTCTATTCCCAACGGTTCTAGACAAATATATCCGGGTAAAGCTATACCAAATGGGTAGACAAATTTATTTAATAGGTAAAGTGCGATCGCACTCCACAAACTACTAAACTAGAAACTAAGATGCTCACAATAACCTATGAACGCCGCGACAACCACTTTACCTTCTACACTTAAATTGAAAATTGACTTGACTGATGAGCAATTTTTCCAGATGTGTCAGAAAAACCGCGATTATCAATTTGAGCGCACAGCATCAGGGGAATTATTAATTATGCCACCTACAGGTAGTGATACTGGCAACCGTAACTTTGATATGGTTGTTGAATTAGGCATCTGGAATAAACAGACTAAATTAGGCAAAGGTTTTGACTCTTCAACTGGCTTCACCCTACCTAATGGTGCAGAACGTTCTCCTGATGTTTCTTGGGTGAAAATTGAGCGATGGAATGCTTTAACCCCAGAACAACAAGAAAAATTTGCCCCGATTTGTCCTGATTTTGTCGTAGAGTTGCGTTCTCGTACTGATTCATTGAAAGAATTGCAAGAGAAAATGCAGGAGTATATCGAAAATGGCACTCAATTAGGCTGGTTAATTGATCGGAAAAACAAGCGAGTGGAAATTTATCGTCCAGCTAAAGATGTAGAAATATTAGACAATCCTAATAGTTTATCTGGAGAAAATGTACTTCCTGGGTTTGTGTTGGACTTACAGCAAATTATGTAATTTTATTGATTAGGATAGATATAGCGCATTTCAAAACGACTTTGTTCCCAAAGTGGGATTAAAGCTTGTTTAGCAGCACTTAACTGAGCTTGTGAAAAAGATATTTTACCATTTTCTATAATCCAAATAAATATCCGGGTGATTAAATCTGCCTTGAAACTATTCTCGTATTCACTATTATTGATTCTTACTACTTGTTTATCTAAGCAATCTATGGCATATTTAAAAGTCAAGTTTTTCCAGTCTGTAGAATTGCTATAATTTTCTTCTGACGGATTTTTACACTCAACTCGCCGCAAATTTCCGAAAATGTAGTCTATGCCTATTATGGAAGAATCTGTGTTACGCACTAAATTTGTATAGGCTTGGTAATATGGTTTCAATAGCGAAGCTGCAATATTTTCTACATAGATATGCAGCCAATATTGTATGTCACGAAGATAAGGTACTAAATCTCCAATATTCTCAATTTCTTTAATCAGCGCACGTTCACTTCTGTTATTTGTTATTTTTGCTAGCAATTCAGCTTCAGATAATTGAGACTTTTCTGAATAGTAATTAATAACCTTGGGAATATATTTATCTAATAACCACTGTTTGGTATATCTAGCTGTCCAAGTTCCTCTGACTCCAATATCTTGCTGCCACAAGCCAAATTGAGCTACTTTAATAGATTGTAAATTAATATCATTTAGTTCGTAGATTATATTAACTTGATTGCTAGGTAATAAAGATAAATCTTTGTCAAACTTAGGGAAGATAAATGTATGGTCACGAATTCCTCGACTCACTCGAATTGATATATTTTCTCTATGAAATAGATGCCATTCTGACTTATCTTTCTTATAATCAAATTCTTTAGCAAACTGCTGCATCAACTCCCATAATTCTTGTTTTACAGACAATAGTATAAAACCGCGAACTTCTGAGAAGTTTACAAATTTAAAATCCCATGTTTCTAGAGCATTCTCAAATTCAATTATTAAATTTTGATATTTCTGACAAATTTCATCAATACACAAACACAAGTCTGTTGCTTCTAATTTTGATAGAATGACTGTTATTTGACCAAAATTTACTGTAAAATTATCTTTATCTAGTTCTTTCAAAAAACGACGACAACCCCAATCTGGCTGGGTATGCAATCCAGTCATTAATTGACCTAAAATATCTTGATGATTTAAGTGAATTTTTAAACCTTTAAAAAGAATACTACTGAATTCTATTTGACAATTACCTTCTCCAAAAGCTTGGGGTAAATTACAGGCGATCGCTACTTTTGGTCTAACAACAACTAAGCGGTCATCTTCTCGAGTTATAGAAGGCTCAAAATCACATTGTTCTAAAAAACCTTGAAAATCTGGATGGCGTGTGATTAAGTTCTCTATTAAGTTATATTTAGTATATGTCAAAATACTGGCTGTGTTTTTATCGATATTTTTAACTACATCAAAATTGAGTTTGTTATAAAACTTTGAGGCAAAATCGTTATTCTTTAAGGTATCTATATTTAGATCGAATACTAATTCTTCTGGATTGTAATGGATACGCTGAAAAACCTTGATTTCATATCCATTAGTGACAATAAAAAATAGTGTATTAAAATGATTACTATAAAATCTAGCTTGCTCAATAGCCTCATTTAACTTAGTTTTCTGTGGTTTTATCGCTTCTACAAAAATCAGTGATGTATCTGTATTTTGTTTTTTTACATCATCTGCTGCAAAATAAATCTGAGCAATTTTTGGATTTTTGGTGTGTGTTTCTGATTGATATGTTTTCAAAGAGTATTCACGATGACATATCTCTGGATAGCAGAGATAATGAAACATTGGCAAAATAAACTTTTCTTTTACATCATATTCATTTTGTAAAACACGATGGTCAAAACCTTGTATCCATGTAATGAATTTTTTAATTGACTCTGGAATAGTCATCAAATAATCTACCTGCTTGTATAAATTTGCTATGCCTTATTTTGTTCGTGTAATTAGCAATTTATCAAGTCAGTTTGGATTATGTCGTGATTGTAGATACTAGAATGGAAGCATTCGGCTGAAACTTAACCTTGACAAAACCTACATGAATAAAAGTTACTGCCGTTAGAATTAAACATCTAGTGAAAATCAGGTAGGCAAAATTAATAAATTGTGTATAACAAGGATTTTGGCTAATGCATAATAAATTGCTGGAGATGTCTATTAGATAAGAAGGAGTTAGGAGCCAGAATATAGAATTTTCCTGACTCTCTGAACTTCTGATGCCTAATATATCTATTTACTCTCTTTGGGTAGCGATCGCTAATTTAGCTCCCGGAACCTGACGTACCCGATCCATCACCGCCACTACCCGACCATAATCAACTTTTTCATCAGCATTAATAATCACTAACACTTCTGGGTTAGAACCAACTAAAGTCCGCACTTGTGCTGTTAAATCATCAACTGCAATTGGTTTACGGTTCAGGCTTACCTGTTCTTTTTCATCTACCGTAATGGTAATTTTAGTGGGAACTTGCTGTTGTTTAGCTGTGGCGGCCTTTGGTAAATTGACTGGCAAACCTTCTGAACGTGTTAAAAACAGAGTTGACATAATGAAAAATGTCAAAATTGCAAAAATCACGTCAATCATCGGCACGATGTTGATCTGTAATGGAAGTTCTGGTTCATCTGGTAGACGCATACGTTTTTTCTCCTCGTTCATAGCGACGGCGGTAAAGTAATTCTAGCTGTCCCCCATACTCTTGAATTAGTGCAATTTGCCGTTGGTACAATCCCCGGAAGGTATTGGCAAACATGAGTATGAATATAGCAACGATCAATCCTGATGCAGTTGATACCAGGGCTTCACTAATTCCAGCCGTAACACTTGTCGTTTTACTACCTCCCACATCACCAAGATTTAGGGAAGCAAAGGAGGCTATCAATCCTAATACTGTGCCGAGAAGTCCTAACAGTGGTGCCAGACTAATAATTGTCTCGAAAAGGTTTTGGAAACGTTTGAGTACAGGTATCTCAGCTTGCGATTCACTTTCTAAGGCCAAACGGAATTCCTCTGGATTTGGCTCTTCTAATTCTAAAGCCGCCAGAAAAATCCGAGCCAGTGGCAAATCTGCGTTTTTCTGAAGTTTATCCATTGCACCGACAATATTATCAAGACGGTAGAGATTCAAAACATCACGCACCACCCGGTTTTGACGCTTATTAATCCGTACCCAAAACCCGATCCGCTCGACGATCAGTGCCACACCCAATACCGAAAACGCCAACAGGGGCCACATGACCACACCGCCTGCTGCAAACAAATTTTGAATTCCCATGTAGTGCCTCTATAACGTCATCCACAATACAAAATCAGACTACCAGAATCTAGAGAAAGCTGAAACTTATTCTCAACAGAATATAAAATATAATGAGAATTTTTTCAAATGGAACGTTCATGATTTTTATTTACTCGTTCGTTTGTTTTACATAAATTAATTTAATTTAATTGCAATAAAAGTTAATTTTGTCCAAAAACCATGATATTGGTGGTTTAAAAAGCTGTTTATGCTAGTCCAGGGTTCCGTAAAGCTATCCCAAATAATTTAAATTCTTTACTTGATATTTGTAACCTTGCATTCTAAGATAGCTAAATTAGTGAGAATAGGTAGCAATAGCTATGAGCTTTTCCGGCATTACTGTCGAGCAACGTTCCAAAGAAGTTGAGGCTCTCAAGTCTTTTCTGACTTACAGTCTAATAGGTTCACTGGCGCTGCATATCGGCGTACTGTCTTCTGGCATAAGTAATTATTTGACGAGAGTGCCCACAGGAGAAGAAGAACCAATAGAATTAGCGATCGTGGATTCTCCGACTGCGGAACCAGAAAAACCAATTGCAGAGATTCCAGAAGAAATAAAAAAAGAACCAGAAATTGTCCAAAAACAGCCTATAGAAACTCCACCAGTAGAAAAATTTGAACAGATTACAGCAGTCCCTCAGAAGCCACAGCCGATAAATACGCCGCCAAAAGCAATTCCTATCAAGCCAGAAGTTGCTGTGAAATCTGCACCTATTCCACGATCGGTACCAGAAGTACCTGTGAAATCTGCATCCATTCCCCAATCAGCTCCGTCTGAAGATTCCAAAGCAAGTTCAGCAGGTGGCGGTGGCGGCGGCGGCGGATCTGGTGTTGGTTTAGGCTCAGGTAGTGGTATTGCTGTAGGTACAAGCAGCGGTACTGGCCTTGGCGGAGGTACTGGTACTGGCACTGGCGGTGGCATTGGCAGTGGGACTGGCACTGGCACTGGTAGTGGCATCGGCAGCGGGACTGGCACTGGCACTGGTAGTGGCATCGGTAGCGGCATTGGCAGTGGCATTGGTAGTGGCACTGGCAGTGGCATCGGTAGCGGCACTGGTAGTGGTATAGGCAATGGAGTAGGAAACCGTCCGACAGTAGCAACAGCACCAACAGCGCCAACACCTCCAAAAATTAACAGTTCAGGTAGTGGTAATGGTCGTGCAGCCTGCCGCGAATGTAATGCCAAGTATCCAGAGGCAGCAAGACGCCGGGGAGTTGAAGGCAGAGTAGAAGTAGCTGTAGATACTGATGCAGAAGGCAATGTTACCAATGTGCGGATTGCTCGCTCTAGTGGAAACCGCGATTTGGATGAAGAAACCAAGAGACAAGCGCGTGACTGGAAATTAAAACCCGCACAAGGTGGTAGACAAGGGGTATCTATAGCCACTGAATTTGCTATACAAGGTTCACGGCGATATCGCCAAGTTCAAGAACGGAAAACACAAAGACAAGCACAAGAGAGAGAGAGAACCCAACAGACAACGGCTGCTAACTCCACACAGGAAACTCCAAGACGTAGGCGCAGAGAGTTGATACCTGCATCAAGACCAGCAATATCTGGATTTAGTCGGCGACTGGAACCTCAAAGAGCAGAAAGTCCTGCGAGAAACTCATCATCTGAAGCTAGAACAACTCGTACTCAAGGAACTGCAAGAGAGTCCCTACGCCGCATCCGGCGCGAGCAAACGGCTACCGATTCATCACAAAAGCCACAAGTAACCACAAATCGGCGGCGGCGAAGAGATAACACTAGCCAGAATAAATTGCGGGACTCTTTACGCCGTTTACGCCAACAACCTCAATCACAACCTGCTGCTCCCAGTCCGCAGTAGTCTGTCAAGTTGAAATTCATGGGTTAATAATAAGCGCTTGAGCGCTTAACAAAAGACTAAAGTTTTGACTACAAACTTATTGACCCCGTGAAGTTGACTTGACATACTACTAGTAGAGGGATCAAACTTATTGGAATCATACTTTGATTAACAACGATCGCCGCCTCCTCTGTTTTTAGGGGGCGGTTGTTCTTTAGACAGGAATGGCTTATTAGACTTTTTGCAGAAGTCGGGAAAAGGGGAATGGGGAATGGGGAATGGGGAATGAATTTAAAACCTAACTTTTACCCTTACCCCTTTACCCTTACCCTTACCCCTTTCCCCTTTACCCTTTCCCCTTTCCCTTTCCCCGACAAATGCCAAGAAGTCTATTAAGCATTACCCATCTAGCATGAGGAAAAGGGGTTAGAAGTGCGGTAATTTTATGATGGGCAATTAGAGACACTGGCGATCGCTTGATTTGCCAATCAATAGTAGTGGAAGTAAATAATCCTGCACTTTCCCTATCTATTTTTCCGATCGGGGCAATGTAAATCGCTGCGCCTGAAGAATGATAGTAGTGTTTGCTCATCACCAATTATATGCTGAGAGATATAGTCAACAGCTAACTCTCAAATTGCTCATCTGCACTTTATGTCTAGATGTCAAATTCACTGATTTGAATAAAACTTCTACATAAACACACACTGATGCGGTTTGATTTGCTTGAATAGCTATATTGATAGGACATTGATAACGTCGGCAATTCACAATTCCTGATTATGGCAAGTAAATTCATTGATGTTAGAGAATATACTGTCAGGGCGCACAAAAGACAGATTCATACTCGTGTTTTCCAGTTTGTCTGTAAAGAGTGTAACGATCTGACAAAACGCGAGACTTTCGGCCCTCGACCTTTATATTGTGAGAGATGTCGCCCTCCCCAACCGCCTAAGAAATCCCAGCCAGCATCTCACAAGGCAAAACCCAGAGCAATGTCTTATAAAAGTGACATCGATTTAAATTGATTAAAGCCCTATGACTCAAAATGGACAATTAGAACCGCCTCCGGGCACCTTTCTCTCACCACTGTTGGAATTACGAGACTATTATGCTCGCCTGACAGAAGAGTATGAACGCCTCTTTGTGCAGGCGCGATCGCAGCTCGATCATGTAGAAGCGTTGTTGTCTAACTGGTCTTTTTCTGATACCAACAAGCAGATATCAAGATTAACAGCGACTGATGAAACCTCAAATCTTTCTGGGGAAAGTTCTCTGCGATTTTTATCACCCCTTGATGATATCGGCGAAATCAACTTGGTGGAGTCTTTAGAGTCAGAACGAAAAGACTCAGAGCAAGTTGAGATAAATAATTCTTTTTCTGCTGCTGTTGATACAAAAGAGAGTCAACCTCAAACGACATCAACAGATCCAAAGATCGCCCTAGAGAACAACGATAGTTCAACGAAGGTAGTGGAAATTCCGATGCTACCTCAGTATCAGCACGCTATCTCGCGAATGGAAGCCATAAAACAGCTATTGCAAGAACAGATAGGTACTGTTTGTCATATCGATTTTATCGTGCGATCGCTTTATGGAGAGTTAGATTCCAATCTATTCAAAGTAGTTAAAGGTAGAGTGCAATCTTCCCTCACCCAAGGCAGAGAAAGGAATTACTGGGTAACTATTCCCGATGAGCCAGGTTGTTATACTCTGGATTTAAGTTTGGTAGCCCCAAATAATCGCAATGGTGCTTCTAGGAGTATCAAAAACAAAAATAAGAAGCCTTTCGTTCCTCCGACAAAAACAGTACCGATGCTCAAAGCCTTTGAGGGTCAATTTTTAATTGATGCCCTCACCTCTCTGTTAAAACAAAATCCAGGTAAAGTTTTCAGCGTGGCTGAAGTCATCGCCGGAATTTATGGAGAACTAGATTCTCAGCAAATTAGAGAGATCAAAAATAAGGTGCTGAATGAACTATCTAGAGGCTATCGCACAGGTAGATTCGCTAGGGTTCCTAATCAAATTGGCTTCTATACTTGGGATTCAAATCTGATATTGAAGGGGAGTTCTCGTTAGATTGGGCATTGGGCATTGGGCATGGAGAAGAGACAAGGTAGACAAGGAAGAGGGGGGAGACAAGGAAGAGACTTATTCAATAATTCCCTCTTATCCCCCTTATCTCCTCTGCTCCCCTGCCCCTCTGCCCCTCTGCCTCTTCCCCTGCTATCCCAAAAACAGCTTGTACGCCGGATTCTTATTCTCATCCCAATAGCGATAGCCTAGATGGTCGAGAAAAGCTTGCCAATCTTCCATTTCGTGGGGGGGAACCTGGATACCGACAACGATTCGCCCGTAATCTGCGCCATTGTTGCGGTAGTGAAAAAGACTAATATTCCAGTCGGGACTCATGGAAGTCACAAACTTCATTAATGCGCCGGGACGTTCGGGAAACTCAAAACGGTAGAGCAATTCATTATGAGCTAGGGGAGAGTGTCCACCCACCATGTGCCGCAGATGTAGTTTAGTTAGTTCGTCGTCCGTTAAATCAAGGGTTTCAAATCCATGAGCTTCAAAGGTTTCTACCATCTTGACAGCATCGGCACGATTTTGAATTTGTACGCCAACAAAAATATGGGCTGTTTTTTCATCGGCAATACGATAATTAAACTCGGTCAGATTACGGTTGCCAATACATTCACAAAACTGGCGAATACTTCCCCGTTCCTCTGGAATTGTGACTGCAAAGATTGCTTCGCGGCGTTCGCCTAACTCTGCTCGTTCTGCGACAAAACGGAGGCGATCGAAATTCATGTTTGCACCACAGGCGACAGCAATTAAGGTTTGTCCCTCGATTTGTTCTCTTTCGGCGTAGGCTTTGGCAGCTGCGATCGCTAATGCACCAGCTGGTTCTAAAATGGATCGCGTATCCTCAAAAACGTCTTTAATCGCAGCGCAAGTATCATCTGTACCCACCAAAATAATTTCATCTACATACTGCTGACATAAACGGAAGGTTTCTTCACCGACTTCCCGCACCGCTACGCCATCAGCAAATAACCCCACTTGAGACAAGCGCACCCGATGTCCGACTTTGAGTGATTGAGACATCGCATCAGCATCTACTGGTTCAACACCAATAATTTTGATTTCGGGACGCAATCGTTTCACATAAGCCCCTATTCCAGAAATTAATCCGCCGCCTCCAATTGCCACAAAAATCGCATGGATGGGTTGCTGATATTGCCGTAAAATTTCCATCCCAATTGTTCCCTGTCCAGCAATGACATGAGGATCGTCAAAGGGATGAATAAAAGTCAATCCTTTTTCTATTTCTAATTCACGCGCATAGCTATAAGCATCATCATAAGTGTTTCCATATAACACTACTGCTCCGCCCCTCATTCTTACCGCATCCACCTTGACTTGGGGTGTGGTTACTGGCATGACGATAATCGCTTTGGTTCCCAAACGATTGGCTGCCAGGGCGACTCCCTGAGCATGGTTTCCCGCAGACGCGGCAATTACACCTTGTGCCAATATATCTGGCGGTAGTTGCACCATCTTATTATAAGCACCCCGCAGTTTAAAGGAAAATACTGACTGCATATCCTCACGTTTCAACAGGAGTTGATTATTCAGCCGCGCAGACAAATTTGGGGCACACTCCAGTGGTGTTTCCTGGGCAACATCATACACACGGGCAGTCAGGATTTGGATGAGGTAGTCGCAAAACATGGGCGTCAAGCTGTTAGCAAATGCTGGATGGAAACTAATTTTACGTTACAAGCGATCGCACTGGTTTTATTGGTTTGTTCTCTCTCGAAATTTTGATTGAACAAAATCTAAAAATTACCAATTAATATTCTTTGAAGATAAATTAAGTTCAGTTATGAAAATTTTTTGATTGCTGCATATTTAATGCGATCGTTGATAGGTCGATTTGAAAGTAGTTTTGCCAACTATCTGAGTACTTAGATCGACAGATTAAGTATAGTGTTACTTACGAACATAACTTCTCTATTTATGTTAAAGTATGCGTGGAAGATGAAATTCGGCTGTACAGTTTGTTTTTATATATACTTGTATTACAGACCTCTCCGGATCTAAATCTCTACACCCTCTGATTCTGGAGACATTGTATGTCAATTTACGTCGGCAATCTATCTTATGAGGTTAAAGAAGATGACCTCCGGCAAGTTTTTGCAGAATATGGAACTGTAAAAAATGTTCAATTGCCTGTCGACCGAGAAACAGGTCGGATGAGAGGTTTTGGGTTTGTGGAATTGGAATCAGACGCACAAGAACAAGCGGCGATTGATGCCCTTGATAACGCTGAATGGATGGGTCGAAGCTTAAAAGTTAATAAAGCCAAGCCCAAAACAGACGGCGGTTCCTCTGGTGGTAGACGAGGAGGCTATGGTGGTGGTGGCGGTGGTGGCGGCCGCTATTAAGGTCTAAAACCAAAAATTTAACTCTCAAGTCTTAAGGGCAGACAAGGAGTCTGCCTTTTTTGTGCTTCGATTAAACGAAGAAAGCCAGAGAGCAGGTGGTCACTGAGCGTAGTCGAAGTGATGCAGGAGGTTTTAGGAAATAATTTTTATGAAGCCATGCGTTAGGGTAGCTTACCGCAGGTATCGTTTTTGTAATAGGTGTAGCAACCATGAACCCAGAAGCTAAACATATTGTTAACGAACTAAGGCATAAGTTCTACACTAACTTTGCTGCTGCGATGAATATGCCGGTACTTATAACTGGTACATCTTATAGTAGTAATTCACCGATCGCATCTTGGATGGATCGTAGGCAGAGACTCAACTATATAAATGTATACGCTTATACAGCACCCGATGAATTTGTCCCATTCCGCCCATTCATTCTGCGATTGGCTATTAACAAAAGTGCTGGTAGAGTGACAGTGACCAGAAAAGGACAAGTCTGCCGAGGTCTGAATTTGTTGTGGGATTTCGAGTTAACTGTATTACCAAAAGAAATCTTAGACTTTCTTCCCTGGATAGTTAACTTAGTTGAGGCCCAGGATAAAGGTTCGCCATTGTTGCTAGAATCACCACCCCATTCATTTGAATTAAATGTGCCAGAGGTGGGGTTATTTAATAACGCCTGGACTGAAAAAGCTTGGCTTTTAGCAAATCCAACCATGTTCCCTAATAGCAGCCTGTCAAGTTGAAATTAATGAATCAAGACTACAGAGTGGTTATAACTATCACAAATTTTCACGAATGATTTCGGACTGCTATATATGCCTGATAATTAATAAGGCAATCTACAAACAGTAAAGAATGCAGACTCTCCAAAAACTCTCCCTCCCAAGCATGGGCTGCGGCACTTGGGCTTGGGGCAACCAACTGCTTTGGGGATATGACGAAAGTATGGATGAGCAGTTGCAAGCCGTCTTTAACCTTTGTGTCAGCAACGGTGTAACTTTATTTGATACAGGTGATTCTTACGGAACGGGGAGATTGAATGGTCGGAGTGAGTCACTTCTGGGACGATTCAACCGAGAATATGTAGGTTCAGGCAAAGAAAATATTTGTATTGCAACTAAGCTTGCTGCTTACCCGTGGAGATGGACGCGTCAATCAATGGTAAAGGCTTGCCAGTCATCTGCCCAACGCTTGGGAAGAAATGTCGATTTGGTACAGATGCATTGGTCAACAGCAAACTATGCTCCTTGGCAAGAGGAAGGACTTTTAGATGGTCTTGCCGATTTGTATGAACAAAGACTAGTCAAGGGCGTGGGATTATCCAATTATGGGCCGAAACGGCTGATGCGAGTGCAGAAAAAATTTGCCGAACGAGGCGTTCCGATTACAACTCTGCAAGTTCAATACTCTCTGTTGTCTACATATCCTGTCACTCAACTCAACCTCAAAGACCTTTGTGATGAGTTGGGAATTAAATTGATTGCCTACAGCCCTCTAGCTTTAGGATTACTGACAGGAAAATACTCTGAGCAAGGCCCTTTGCCTAAAGGCGTTCGAGGTTTGTTATTTAAGCAAATATTATCAGGAATGCATAGAGGCGGAGTAGCTTCTGCTGGTAAATCGCTTTTGGAATGTTTGCGAGAGGTGGCACAGTTCAGAAACAAAACTATGTCACAGGTAGCAATTAATTGGTGCATCTGTAAAGGAACTATTCCCATCCCTGGAGCAAAGAGCGTCGAACAAGCGAAGGAGAATCTTGGGGCGTTGGGTTGGCAATTAGACGCTGGTGAGATTGCAGAGTTGGATAAGGCGGCGGCGAATGCAGACAAAAAAATGGTACAAAATATCTTTCAAACGAAGTGAAATTTTAACGTCGCTGAATTTGAATATAGCGCTTCTCGTTTGTGTGAGGTATACCCGTAAGGGCACGGCAGTGCCGTGCCCCTACATCCCGCGATATAATGTTGTACGGCATCTGAATGGGAACCGCTATAGTATTCAATGTAATGATAGCCTCAGCAATATCAACTATAAATATGATGTTTGTAACGAAAATCGTAGCGTTATAACGAAAATAATGATGTTTGTAATAAAAATCGTAGCGGTGGTAACTAAACTCGTTATTTTAGTAACGAAAATCGTAGCGTTATAACGAAAATAATGATGTTTGTAACAAAAATCGTAGTGGTGATAACTAAACTAGTTATTTTTAGTAACTTAAAGCGCGATGTTAGTAGCGATGTTTAGTAACAGCAATTGGTTTCAATTCAAAAAGCCTAGATATCACACGCAATATATTGAGAAAGTAATGCTGAACTCTGCAAAATCCATAACGCTGGGTAAAATATGGTTTTTTTAACTTAGCTGCGGAATTTAGCACAAAAGCGCTGTGTTAATAAGTAAATAAGATACACATAGTCAAGGCAGGATGATGATACTTGAAGCTGCGGCGATCGCTGTTGGCACTATAATAGCCACTAAAGCCTTAGAAAAAACAACCGAAAAGGTAACAGAGTCTTTAGTGGATAAGACTGGCAAGTTTCTCGTCACCCTCAAAAAATAGTCTCCCCATACTGTAGCAGCGATCGAGAAAGCACCAGAGCAACCACTTGATTATGGCAAAGCTGTACTAGAGGTTGAATCGGCTGCTAAAGCTAATCCTGAAGTGGCTCAAGCAGCTAAAGCAGAACCAAATCCTAAATTAGCTGAAATTTTGGCTATGCCTAACCTAGAGAAATTAGCAGACAAAATTGGTCAGGTTGTCATGCCAGGTGGAACAGGAAATTATTCAAAATCAATCCTTTTAATCTAAAATTAATCTCAAAATTAAACATGATTCTCAATTAGCCCCTTAACCCGCCCAGAAATAAATTTCACAGGCTTTTAGCTAAAGTCCACTCAAGTGGACTAAAACTTTTTTTCTTAGTCTTCTAAAGAAGACTTTAGCTATTAGCCTTAGAATTCATTCTGAGGCGGGTGTTGCAACCACTGCAATATCTAAGTTTAACGGCATTTAGATATATTATGTATGCCTGAAGACTCTGGAAAGTTTGCCGAAAAAATTAGTGTCTATGTTGCCCCTGGTGGTCAAGCTTTCATTAGCGATCGCTTGTATGATTACTTTGGTAAAGCGATCGCTTAAAAAAATCCCGTAAATCATGCATCCTTTTCAGTGTCTATCTCAGATACATTTAAACCTGTTAACCTAGCTACCTGTTCTACTGTCATCCCAGACTCAAGTAAGTTGCGTGCAGTTTGTAATAACTGCGATTCTGCCTTGTCTGCCCTTTGGCGTTCTTGTTCTGCCCTTTGACGTTCCTTTTCTTCAGGAGTTGGCAGCAATTCTCCTGCCAAATTTGCCCAGCGTAACCAAGTAGCATCAATACCTTTATAACTTCCCTGCCACAACTGCAATCCTAACCCTAAAGATTGACTCACTAACTGATTTTGAGCATTGAATACAATAGGTTGATAAGCTCCCTTTTCAATAGAAAAACCAGCCAAATCATTAGGGTTAAAAGGGTCATACCAGAAATATTCTGGCACACGCATTTGATTTTGATAAATCAGCTTTTTCTCATTTTTATCTGCTTGGGCTGTGCTGTCAGAAAGCAATTCAATAACTAAATCTGGTGTTTTCCCCTCTTCCCAAACCACCCAACTGCGACGTTCTCCTTTCGGGACTCCCAACACAGCAAAAAAGTCTGGCCCTTTAAAGTCTTTGTTTCGCACCTGGGCCAGACTGTAGTAAACAAACATATTACCGCCGATAAACCCATCCTCTCGTTCTTCCAACCAAGGTATCAAAGCATCTATCAGCAAATCCATTTGGGCTTTGTGTCGTGCGCTTTCCATCGGGATACCGTCATCGTATGGCAATTCTGCTTGGGTAGGTGGAAGTTGAATATCTGGTGCAGCTAGGGTAGTTTCTGACATAGCTTTTCACCTTGTGGTTAGGCGTGACGGGTATTTTTATGTTAAGCGATCGCAGAAATTTCAGTTAATTTGCTTTCGACAGTTTTGCAATTTGTCCAGTAAAGTATGCTTCTTCATGTTTGAGTTGTTGCGCCAGTTTTAACCCTTGTTGAAAAGCTGTTAATGCTTGAGGAAATTCTTTGCGTTCTAGATACAATTGCCCAATTTGGTCATAAGCTTGCATCATTCCGTAAAAGTTGGCGGCTTGTCCCTGTATCTGCACCAGAATTTCGCTAGCCTCTAAAGCCTCCTGTGTTTGTCCTTGCGAACGATACAGCGCAATTAACTTCTGCAAAGCATCACCAGCCCGAACGTACTCCTTTAATTGCCAAGCAGTGGTATAAGCTTCTTGATAATTATTAAAAGCTTCTAGCAGTAAGTTAGGATCTTTCTTGGCTAGAGATTCGTAATCTGAAGCGATCGCTAGCTTTAATTCTGGTATTTCCGTAAGCTGATTTTCATTGACATAAATTTCTGCTAGTTTGTTAAGTACATTCAATGACTGCTGCGGTTGGCTTGTCTGCTCGTAAATATAAGCCAGTTGTTGCAGATATGTTACCTCGTTTACACGATCGCCAACAGATGTAGCTAAACTCAACAATTCCTCATAGATTGGCGCAGCTTTGCGATAATCAAACCAACTTAAATGCAGTTCTCCAATTGTTTTGAGGGTTTCTAATACCGCTGTTTGGTCTTGTTGTTGTCGCACTACTAGCAAAACTTGGTTGTAAGCTTCTATAGCCAGTTTAGACGCTCGTACATTTTTGTAAGCTTCACCTAGCGATCGCCACAATTCTAGATCGATTGGGACGTTTTTTTTCTGAGATTGCGCCTGCTTTTGAATCGCTTGCAATCGTTCCGTAATATATTGTACTTCTTGTCCGTCGTTTAGCTTCCAAGCGATCGCCCCAACTCGTGATAATGCTTGCACCTCTGCTAATGAACCTAAAAAGCGCCGCAAACGCAGTTCTCGGTTCCAAATTTCAAACGCCGCAACCTGTTCACCTGCTTGCAGTTTCGCCGCCGCTTCTTGATTTAACGCATCTAACGCTGGTTCTAACTTTTGCCGTTCTTGGGGAGTTAACGGCTGTTTATCCTTGGGCGATCGCGGTGACAGTGGATCGGGTGTGGTAATCTCTAGAGGGCTAGGAGGAAATTGATCGGGTGGTTTCGGCGCTTTACTCTTTGCCAGTGTTAAGGAATTGCTAAAGAGTATAGTGGCAGTAGCGATCGCAATTAAGTGCCTGAGCATGGGTACTTTACTTGGCCTTGAGTGATTTGCATGAGATAATTAGCAATTATCTCCATGCCTATTATTGACTAACTATTCTCCAGCTTTTCTCCAGCTTTACAAGAAAAGCCTACCTGAGAGCAATGTGGCTTCAGCACACAGAGAAAAGATAGTGTGCGGATTTGGCAAAAATAAATGCTTAACGAGTTCTAGTTATTAAGTACAAGATGTCAGCAGTTTAACTTGTACTGATGAAGCAGCCTGATTTTCTCCAATCAGAGCATCTATCCTAGATATAATTTAAAAATTGCGATCGCAGGCAGGATTTTTGAGTCAGGGGAGTGTCAAAATAATCCTAGATCATATTTAAGTAACTAGTCGATCGTTTTGTAATGACTCATTCTACTGATATCGCCACCTTAGCCCGCTGGATGGCAGCTGACTTTAGCAATCAAGAACAAGCTTTTGAAAATCCGCCTTTTTATGCCCATATCCGCGTGTGTATCCGTCCCCTTCCCTTAGAGTTGTTCTCAGGGGTAAGTTTGTTTCTCGAACAAGCTTATGATTTTTTGCTCAATCAACCCTACCGAATGCGGGTAATGAAGTTAATCCCGGCAGAAAACCACATTGCGATTGAACACTACACCGTTAAAGAAGAAGAGAAATTTTACGGTGCATCTCGTGAACCCGAACGCCTCAAAGAGTTGTCTCTTGACCAATTGGAAAAAATGTCAGGCTGCAACATGATTGTAGAGTGGACAGGTAAGAGCTTCAAAGGCAGAGTTGAACCTGGTAAAGGCTGCATAGTGGTTCGTGACGGCAAAAATACTTATCTGGATAACGAATTTGAGATTGACGCTACAGAATTTTTCAGCCTCGACCGGGGAAGGGATTTAGACACCGATGAACGTCTCTGGGGTTCTATCGCCGGTCCATTTCACTTTGTGCGTTGGAGTAATTTTGCCGATGAAGTAAAGGTGTAACAAGTGAGGAGTGAGGAGTTACAACCTAAAACTCTCTTTAATCAGCTAAGAGTAGTCTGTGGTTTGGTCAACTTGTAATCGCCACTTTTTAGCGATCGCCCAAAGACTACCAAAAACATCCAGTTAACCTACTATCTTTACCTCAAAATCCTATGCTATCATGGTTTAACTAGCGCCCTATGGCTACTAAATGGCTACTAAGACACCTTAGCAACATTAAAGTAGTTCAGGGAATCTTGCTGTGGCGGCATAGCCAAGTGGTAAGGCAGAGGTCTGCAAAACCTCCACCCCCGGTTCAAATCCGGGTGCCGCCTTCAAATAAATATAAGCATTACAGGGCTTTGAAGCCCTTTTTTAATGGTAGTTATAGGGCTTGTTTCCAGAGCCTTCCAATATTTTTGGGGTAATTTTGGGTAGTTTGGGTAAAGAACTGGGGTAAAAATGTAAGGTAGAGGTTTTTACCCCAATAAGTATTTCTGGGGTAAAACTGGGGTAAAGTGGTTTTTTACTGGATGCAGACCATCAGAAGCGATCGCTCTACAATGGAAGCATATCAGTGATAAATACATTACCTTTGAGCAAGCAATTACAATCAGTACTAAAGGGTGTCACTGATCAGCAAAAGGAAAATGCTATCTCTACTTTGGATTTCTAAATTACTTTGCCTTTTGTGTCACCTACGCTATATCTACGCTTAGTTACAATGTTTTGAGTAGTCTAAAGCGTAATTTATACTACTTGATTCTAGACATTCGTACTTAGAAATTTATATTCCATAAAAACTAATATAGGACTCCTATTTGATTTTTGAAAAAACTCCGTACATCTGGAGAGTAGCGAAATCAAAGGTAGTGTGTCGGATATACCACTCAAACATCCACTGTAAATGTGGGCAATTGGGAGCTTTAGCGTTCGCAATGTATTTTCCATTGTTCAGATGACAACCCAAGATTTACCTCGGACAAAAAACCTCGAATTTCTTTAGAACGGTGGTAACTAGCGCCATCCCAAAAAATTAGTAATTGCTGATCGGGAGAGTCAGCTAGCAGATATTGTAGGTAATCAATAGTATTTTTTGAATTTCCCGCTTCAATGATTGTTGAAATTAGCGTTCCAAGGTCTATGCTAGTCATGGGGTAAGTCTAATTTGGAAAACTACTAACTTTCATCTTCTTACTTCTCCCGCCTTTTTTCCTAATTCATATTAGGCGCGAGTCATGTAATTTTATACAATCCCGAAAATGCGAGCGAAAATACGAGATACAGAGATTTTCTTTGATGTGGAAGGTTCTGCATTAGTAGTGGATGGCGCGAGCATCTGCTCTAAACCTGTCGCCTTTCTAATTCATGGCGGACCTGGTGCGGATCATACTTCCTTCAAACCAACTTTTTCGGCTTTAAGCCAAAAACTTCAACTAGTCTATTTTGACCATCGTGGTCAAGGAAGGTCTGCCCGCGGGCCTAAAGAAACCTATACTCTAGACAATAATGTTGAAGATATGGAAGCGTTGCGTCAACACCTTGGTCTGGAGAAAATCGTTGTGATTGGCGGTTCTTACGGTGGTATGGTGGCTCTGACTTATGCAGTCCGCTATCCTCAAAATGTCTCTCATCTAATTGTGATTGCCACGGCAGCCCATAGTGGCTTTTTAGAACGGGCTAAAGAAATCCTCGCATCAAAGGGAACTGAAGAACAAAAAGCAAGCGCTCAACGGCTTTGGGATGGAAACTTTGAAAATGAAGAACAGCTAAGACAGTATTTTCAAGTGTTGGGATCGATGTATTCGCTAAAATATAATCCCACCACATCAGGCATTGCTTGGCAGCGGAATATTCTCTCAGTTGATGCGATTAATGTTGCTTTTGGCGGTTTCCTTCGCAACTACAATATTCTTGACCAGTTACACAAAATTACCGCACCTACTTTAGTTATTGCAGGTCGGCATGACTGGATTTGCGCCCCAGAATTTTCTGAAGAAATTGCTCAGGCAATTCCTAATGCAGATTTGAGAATTTTTGAGAATAGCAGTCATTTGATCCGCGCAGATGAGCCAGAAGCACTTTTGGATGCGATCGCGGGTTTCTTGGTTTACAAACGTTAGATTAAATAGTCAAGCGTACCCGTAGCCCGTCGTAGACATCGCTTGGAGTCGCTGATTTTTCTTTGGTTGTTAATGTTGGTTGCGATTAAGAATAATTTAGATGTGTTTGCCCTGGCAAATCGGGTATATCAACTCTTGAAATGAAAAACACAATACCTGATGATTGTACAGACTATCCCTGCGGTTTTAATAAAGAAACCAGAGATCGGCTGCCATCTATAAACTTGAAAACGACTTTCAGCACATCAATGACAATAATTTTAGGCATGACTGCAACTCTTTTGAGTGTTAGACACAGATCAAAAGCCAAAGTTAGTATAGTACATATGTATGATGCCTAAATCCTAATTATTTTCTTAAATACTAGATTTATGGATTCTTCCCAAATTGAAACAGGTGCGCCTCTTTCTATAGAAATTGCTCAAGAAATTACTCAGATTGCCTCACCATCAACACTCTCTCCTACCTCAACACTCAGCCCTGCTATTTCTAAAGATGGTATTCGCAGGAGTTTGACGGCTTCTACTGTCGATGGTGTTTTCGCAGCAATTTTCTCTATTGCCACTGGCGGAATTTTGCTAGGTAATTTCTTGGTGGAGTTGAATGCTAGTCCGGTGGTATTTGGCATGGTAAGTTCTATTCCCATGTTGGTGAATCTTTTTCAGCCGATGGGTGCTTACTTATCTGAACGCAGCACTAGCCGCTTTCAGTATTCTCTTCGCACTCATGGGATTGGTCGGCTACTGTGGCTAATTTTAGTAATTGGCATTGTTAGCTTTGGTGCGGGAGGGCTTAATTCCAATCAATTAGTTGTATTGTCGCTTTTGATTCTTGTATGCAGCCATTTTTTAGGAGGACTAGGAATTGCATCGTGGTTCAGTTGGATAGCAATGTTAGTGCCACGACGATTGCGAGGTAGATATTTCGGGCTACGCAATAGTGTTGCTAACTTAACCGAGTTAATTGGCTTGCCAATAGGCGGGCTAATTGTATCACATTGGTACGGAGGAACTATCCAAGGTTATGGGGTGATTTTGCTCTTAGGCATTATCTTTGGAATTGTGAGCTTGGGGTGTCAATATTTCCAGGTAGATATAAATCCCCAGTTACAAAATACTTATTATGTTAATTCATCTCAAGCAAGTGAGATTCAGTCAGACTCGGCATCAAATGAATCTGGTGAGATATCTGAAGCAATCTCTCTGCCACAAATGCCAACTACCCAAAACCAAATAGATAGCAGCATTTGGAAAAACTCTAATTTTTTGGTGTTTCTGCTTTATTTCGGCTCATGGACGTTTGCTGTTAATCTGAGTGCCCCGTTTTTTAACCTCTACTTACTAGATACGCTGAACTTGGATGTAAGTTGGGTAACTTTCTACAATAGCCTGCGAGCAGGGGCACACATGCTGATGCTGATTGTGTGGGGTAGATTAGCAGATAAAATAGGCAATCGTCCGATTCTAATTTTTAATGGAATTCTAATTGCCGTCATACCCTGGCTGTGGCTGAAGATGGGTTCTAGTCCTCTCGACCTCTGGCTGTGGTTGCCACTGTTACACATTTTCATTGGGGCTAATTGGGGAGGAGTTGACTTGTGTAACAACAATCTTCAGATAGAGATTGCACCAGTAAAAAATCAGTCTATCTATTTTGCAACAGCAGCAGCTGTCGCTGGAGCAAGTGGTGCTTTAGGAGCAACTATCGGTGGCTTCATCGCTCAATTTTCTGGGTCTTTTGGCATAGCAGAAGTATTTATTGTATCTGGTGTATTACGATTAGCTTCACTTGTGCCACTCATTGTTAAAAAAGATTTGGGTAGTTAGGATGAAATTTCTTGGCTACGGTTATGAACAAAGAATGTTGTACTCAACCTGGAGATTTATCCACCTATAGGAAGAACTACTAACTTACATCTTTACTCTACAGTAAAAAAGATTTATAACATAGCGACCAAGTTAATGTCAGTAAAGCAGATTATAGAAATCTGTAATTACATAAATCTGACTTTATTTATTTTTTCGTAATGCTTAAGGTAGACACATCAAAAATCACCACCCAACAAGTTGAAGCTTTCCAGCGAGACGGTGTTATCTGCGTCAAAAATGTTTTGGATGACATCTGGGTAGAACGGATGCGAACAGCCGTTGACAAAAATGTATTAATCCCTGGTCCTTTAGAAGTTAAGGGCATCCCCAAATCAGAAGGTCATGTGGAACATAGCAGTAGCTTATGGCTCACTGATGCTGATTTTCGTGCTTTGGCTTTTGAATCTCCGCTAGCAATGCTCGCCGCTCAAGTCTTGAAATCGGAAAAACTGAACTTTTTGACTGACGGTTTTTTTGTTAAAAAGCCGAAAGCAAACAGCCGTGTTGGGTGGCATAACGACCTACCTTATTGGCCCATACAAGGCTGGCAGTGTTGTAAAATTTGGCTGGCTTTAGATAGTGTCAACCAAGAAAATGGTCGATTAGAGTATATCAAAGCTTCTCATCGATGGGGCAAGGAGTTACGTGAAGGATCGAACCCCTCCTGGTTTGTAGAGCCAGAGCCTCACGAAATTTTATCCTGGGATATGGAGCCTGGAGATTGCTTGGTTCATCATTTTCTCACAATTCATCATTCAGTAACGAACATATCTTCTACACAACGACGTGCGGTAGTCACGAATTGGACTGGCGATGATGTTACTTACTATCAACGCCCGAAAGCATGGCCTTTCAGACCTGTTGAAGAAATTGACCTACCAGAATTAAATTCATTCAAAACCAAAAAAACTGGTGAGCCAATAGACTGCGATATATTTCCGAGAGTTGAACTACATCACTAATTGCTGCAAATCAATAATTCGAGCGAATTGGAAGATGATTTGTACTAATATTTAACCATCTACTGATCGCGTTTTGGTAGTCTTAAACTTTTTGTTAGTGAATAAATAATTAAATTAACAATGATTAAGCCTCTATTGGTTAACACTTACGATCCCAAGGGAGGGGCGGGAGCTGCTCGTGCTGCTTATCGGCTACATCAGGAACTACTGAGGTTAGAAATTGATTCTCAGATGTTAATTCAAGATAAAAGAATAGCTGACTCTACTCTGGTAAGTTCTCCCAATAAGTTAGCCGAAACAATCTGGAAAGCGCGTCCGATTTTAAATGATTTACCACTAAATATTTATAGAAATAGGCAACGTAACCCTACATTTTTCCGGCTGCAATGGCTCCCTAATACAGTTACATCGCAAATTGCTAAACTCGAACCAGACATTATTAACCTGCATTGGATATGTGACGGATTTATACCAATTGAAGCACTGGCAAAATTCAATAAGCCTATTGTTTGGACATTTCATGATACGTGGGCATTCACAGGTGGATGCTGCTATTCTCTAGGATGCGATCGCTATACAAAATCTTGTGGAAATTGCCCTCAACTCGGTAGCAAGCAAAGCTGGGATTTATCTCGCTGGGTTTGGCAACGTAAAATTAAAGCATGGCAAAATCTCAAGCTTACTATTGTCACTCCTAGTAATTGGCTTGCTGAATGTGCTAAATCCAGTTCACTATTTTCAAATAGTGACATCAGAGTTATTCCTCACGGCTTAGACCTCAGTATTTATAAACCAACAAAGAGTCAAATAGCCAGAAACTTACTGAGCCTCCCGCAAAATAAGCAACTAATTCTATTCGGAGCAATCAACGCAACTAGCAATCCTAGAAAAGGATTTCAACTATTGCAATCAGCGTTGCAAAAATTGAGCCAGTCTGAGTGGAAAGATAAGATTGAATTAATTGTTTTTGGTTCATCTCAACCTCAAGATTCAGTTAATTTGGGTTTTAAGGTGCATTACTTAGGCAAAGTTGATGATGAGAATAAACTAGCGCTTTTGTATGCATCTGCGGATGTGATGATTGTGCCCTCAATTGAAGAAGCTTATGGACTGACTGCTTGTGAATCCCTGTCCTGCGGTACACCTGTGGTTTCTTTTGATTCAACGGGACTCAAAGATATAGTTGAACATCAAAAAAATGGATATCGAGCGCAATGTTTTAGTTGTGATGACTTAGCAAATGGTATTATCTGGGTAATAGAAGACAAAGAACGGCATCAAAAACTTCGCGCGAGCGCTCGTGAAAAAGCCGAACAAGAGTTTCCGATCGAGTTACAAGCATCTCGTTACTTATCCCTCTTTGAGGAAATGGTTACGCATTAATTTAACAACCACTGACTAGGAATTAAAAACCTTCTAAAAGCGTTGCTCTACAGCCATTTGGGTATCCTACGCGGGCGTTGGCAAAGCGATCGCAGTCTCAACCGTTTAATTAGCGATCGCTTTCCTACCCACTACAAGCAGAAAAACCTATAGCGATAAATTCACGAGCAATTCTGCAACACCTTTTGATTACTGCCTAAAGTTTCATTGATAGCTGTAATTAATAACTCATTTAGAGGAATTCCCGCCGCTTTCGCCATAGAGGAAATCACACTTTTGGGGGCAAAAGAACAATACAACCCGGCTTCTAAAAACCAAGGCTCTCCCTTTGGATCGATGCGGAAGTCAAATAAACTGTAGTGGCGACAACCCAAAGCCTGATGACACTTCTTAGCCACTTGCTGAACCTTTTGGGTAATCGGATCGTTAGGGTCTACAATCCAAGACTTCTTATTATCTTTAGCAGCAAAACCCAAGTTGCCATCATCGGTTTGTTGGAGTTTATCAGCATGCCTGCGGATGGGTTTGGAATAGGGGTCTAACAGATACTCTTCAAGGGGTAAACCCACTAGTTCCCCATCTCTGACAATAATGCCGCATCTGACTTCTCGACCGAGTTCGATGAATTCTTCTACAATCACCTCCGAAGCATATTCAAATGCTTGCTTGAGAGCAGCGTCATATTCAGTAGCCTCTTTGACTAAGGCCATCCCTAAAGAGTTATCGGAACTTACAGGTTTAACGATCGCTGGAGGTGTAATTGTCGGAACGTCTCCTTGGCGAAGCAGTTCTCCACGAGGCACTTTTACCCCTGCTGCTTCAACAATTGCTTTAGTTCTGGCTTTATGGGCCGTTATTGCCATGATATCTGGAGTATTACCTATGTAAGGGATCTGGAGCAGATCGAATAAAGCGCGGTATTCAGTCATTCCAGGAATACAAAACATTTGTGGTAACACGAGGTCAATGTTTTGCGCTGTTATAAACTGTATGGCATCAGACAGAGGCATCGGTTTGGTGTCAGCAATATCTTCCCGACTGAGTGAGGGAGGAAATCGCCACTGGCGATCGGGTGTGATGTATGCAATTTGAAAATCATATTGCGATCGATCTGCCGTTGCCGCGAGACAGTCTTGGGCATAAAGGCGTGACAAATCACAGTAAAAATCATTGTATGCAGACCCAACTAAATGAAGGATACGAAGTACTGACATTATTCATCTTCCTATGTATTGTTAGTTTTATATAGCGGTTCTCAGTTGAGTGGGCTATAAGAACCCCTCCCCGCAAGCAAGACTACGGTCTAACATCTTGGTAATGAAACCCAAACCCTGGATTTACCCCCCTTAATCCCCCCTTGTAAAGGGGGGAAAAAAGAAATCTAGTTCCCTCCCCTTTCCAAGGGAAAAAAGAAATCTAGTTCCCTCCCCAATACATACGGGGAGGGTTAGGGTGGGGTAAAACCTTGGTTCATCAGCTATTTCAGACTTCTGTATACACCGTAGACGAACGACGAGGCGGCTATGAGCTACTGAATTCTTCTTGAATTTACAAATTATTTAATCGCCACCTAATTCCACTAGTTTGCCAATGTTGAAGTCTATTTTTACCCATCCTTTGAGTTGTTGGAGATTCTTCAGCAAAAGTAAGGGAATCTGCCAATGATGCAAAGTCAAAAATGGTATAGGGTCATCAACACTGTAAATAGCATCAGTGCCCCGCACCAGAGTATTAACCGATGTTTGCAGTTGTTTCCAGGAACGAATACCAGTTAGTCGCCAGATTTCGTGATAGAGGAAGTAAGTCGGCTTGCTACTTGCTAAAGGTTCCAGAGGTGCAGCCAGGGAAGTTTTACCAAGATAGGCGTCTGCAACACCGGGGTGATTGTAGAACATTGTAATTGCCGAATGGGTACGGGGATTGCATTCAATGGCGTAAACTGTACCGTCTTCAGCTTGGATAAAGTCGAAAGAAACTTGTCCAGTCAGTCGCAAACTCTTAACGAAGTGTTGCACCCATTCACGGATTTGGGGATTTTCGACGTTTTCGTAGTTGATTTGAAACGCAGAAGAGTTTGAACAGCAATGCAATCTTAATTCCCCATCGCGTACTGTACTATGTGTGCATAATTCAATACCCGGAATAAACTCTTGCATGATCCAAGGTTTTTCTGCACTGATGGGTAAACTGTTGACAAAGGCTGCTGTCTCTTCTGGGGTGTCGCAGGGAAGTTTGGTTAAATTTAAGCGGCGAACGGAGTCGTAATCAATACTTTTAAGAATATATTTGCGGGTTTCTTGACTAAAGTCAAAGTTAATAACTTGTTGAGGATCGGTGATTTTAAACGATTTGGGGACAGATAAACCAAGCGATCGCGCCCGATCGGTAAAGGCAAATTTATCATCCAACATCTTGGTTATATCTGGATCGAAGTGGAAAACTTCGCAGTATTCTGATAATGCAGGCTTTGCTAAAGAGTCATAATAGCTAGCGACAGGACTGCATACAGGTACGTAAACGTCAACCTTTTCTTTTTTGACGATTTCTACTAGCGCCTGGATATAGCCTTCAGGATCTGATTGTGGAGCCGGAACTGTATAAAAACGACTTACCGCCTTTGAAAATCTATGACCAGACAACCAGTATTTGTGACCTTCAATCAAAATAACTCTGTGTCCTGCGGCATGGAAGGAGCGAGCAAGTTGCAATGCTTTAGTCATCTTAGCTCCACTCACCAAGATAGTTTGAGGATGAGCAGCTACGACAGCTTTTTTCGTAAACGGCGATCGCAAAATTCCCCACAGCAAAGATATCAATACTATCAAAGCATTGAACGGCAAGGCTATTAGTAATAATGTCAGAGTACCGAGAGTCTTGAATAGAGCTACTATTTTTACGCTAACACCTGTTGATGATGTTGGAGATTGAGGCAGAGATAAAGAAATTGATTGTGCCATAAGTCTTTCCTTTGTGTTTATTGTAGAGACGTTGCATTGCAACGTCTCTACAAACTTTGTTACACCACGCGTCTAATTAGGGTTACACCATCTCGGATGGGTAATAGAACTTGCTCTACACGAGGATCGGCAGCGACAACGCGATTGAACTGAGCGATCGCTTCACCGTTGGCGGTGCGTTGTTCGGGTGGTAGGTAAACTTGTCCCTGCAACAAAGTGTTATCCACACAGATTAACCCGTCGGGAGTCAGTAAGTTACTATCCAACACGATCTGGAAGTAATCTACATACTCTTTTTTATCGGCATCAATGAAGATCAGATCGAATACTTCTTTTCTGGCAGCCAACTTGTGGAGTGTTTCTAAGGCAGGTGCTACTTCCACAACGATTTTGTCGCCGTGGGGAGACTCACGAAAGCAAGCTTGAGCAAATTCAGCAACATAAGGATCTACTTCGCAACCGATAAGTTGCCCATCACTTGGTAATGCTTCTGCCATTGCTAAGGCTGAATACCCTGTGAACATTCCTACTTCTAGAATGCGCTTTGCTTTGGTGATATGAACAAACATTTTCAATGTCTGTCCTTCCAGATGTCCTGAGAGCATTTCCTGCTCTAGTTGGCGCACTGTTTCACCATCGCTGAAGCGCTTGCTCCAGTCTTCAATGCTAGTTTTCTGCGCTAATGCTGTTAATGCGGTCGATTCCGGGGTGGTGTAATCATCTAAGTAGGGATCTAACCCCGCCGCTAATTGAACTCCCTGCCGCAAAGAATCTAATATCTCTACAGGAATGTTGTTCTCTTCTGCTAATTTGAGGGTTTGCTGTAGCTGGGCTACTAAGATGCTATGTGGCGTTATCGGTCTAGCTGTTTCTCGTCCTAAAACACTCGTCATATCTTCACACCCCCACTAGCTTGCCTTTTTGACTTTCAATGTATGCGTCAACCCCTTCTCCGCCACGAGGGTATTTAGCACAAAGACGTTTGTGTTCAGCTAGAGCAGTATCAAGTTCTTCACGAGTCAGATCGTTGACAAAGAAGCACTCACCAATTGGACGAGGCATGGCTGCGCGTTGTTTGCCATCTCGTGTCAAGCTTATAGACTGGGTAGCATACCAAAGCAAATCTCCATCTAGTAGAGGATGATCGAGTGATAAACCGATACGACTCATCAAGTCTAGGATGCGATCGCGCTCTCCTGTGGTGATATAGCCGCGTTGCGCTGCAATGGTTGCAGACAAAGCCATATCTATATTGACCGCATGACCATGATATAGGGGTATCTGAGGTGCTAATTCTAGGGTAGGACTCCAAGTGTGACCGTAGGCGATGACGCGATCGAGGTCTATTTCATGCAAGTTAGGAGTTTCTAACTCCAACATGGTTTTGATTGCTTCATAGTTGACTTTATGGGCAATCTCTTTAATTTCCGGTGTGGCATTCACATGTCCAAAGTGGGTGGAAAGCAGTTCTTCGCCATATTCGTATAGCAGTTCAAAGACTTCAGAGTTAGAAACTACCGCAATTTTCACCAACTCTGCCATTCCATTACGAACTTGAGCCGTTGGCAAGGTTTTCAAAAATGAGAAATCGAGGATTACTTTCAAAGGTGCATGATATGCTCCCAAGCGATTTTTTTCCTTGCGATGATTAACTGCTACCTTAATCGCCACACCTGCATCAATTAAACCAATCAACGTGGTAGGAATGCGAATGTAGTTACTCTTGCGACGGTAAGCAGCACAAGCAAACCCAGCCACATCAGTAATTAGACCACCACCGACGACTAAGACTGGTTCTTTACGAACTAAGCCAAAATCCGAAAAAGCGTCGATAATTTTTTCAAAAGTTGCCAGGGTTTTAGCTGGCTCTGTAATGATGATCGGAAATACTGTCAGTTCAATGTCATAGTGTCTAAAATATGACCTGATCTGATCGCCATAAAGTTCGTGGACATTGGCATCAATCACAGTCAGACAGCGACCAAATTTTGCATAGCTATCTGCGATTTCTCGGTTTTCAATATCAAATGCACCGTTCACATAGACAAGACTAAAATCGATTTTTTCGTAACCTTGCACGTGAAACGCAGATTCCGTAGCTTTAAATGATGCTTGAACTTTATTCATGTGTCTTGACCTTATTCCAATTACAAAATTGTGAGATTTCGGTAATAATTGCGATTTACCCTAATGTCTGCCAGCAAAGAACTATGCTTTTTACCTTTTCAGATAAAAGACAAGACAAGATTAGCTTTTAATAAAAAGCTAACGCTTATTAATGACTGGCAATGTTATTAAACAACGCCATTCATTTGAGTAAATTTTGTAGATGGGTTAACCTTTAATTCGGTATAGCCTCAAACAAGTCAAGTAAATCCACTAGCAATGTACTAGAATAACACTTGCTGCTTCTTCTATGGATTATTGACTTTAAATTTGGGAAATTCATCTGAATTCAGATTTATTCCACTATGTTTAAATCTAATGGTTTTCCAACTGTACGATTCCGCAAAAATTCTAACCGAGATAACTGATTGTATAGTTGATCTCCCAGCTTCAATTTTAGATTAGAACCCTGATTAATCGTTAGTTCGCTGTTTATGAGCATTAGTCTCAAACCTTATATTACTAAACTTGTTACACTCTCTTTGCTTCAGAATAACAGTGGACTTTTAGAAAGTTGATTTGAATTTTTATTAACTCCACTATACTTGTCTCTAGCAACTTTCCGATCGTTAGACCTTGCAAAACTCATATCTTAGTAAACTACTCATATTGTCTATCTCTAGGCTGACATTTGATATTACAGAAATAATTAATCCTCATCTCGCTGTTTTTTTTGGATTAGTCTCAAACCATAAAATCGCTAAAAAGAAAGATTACTCACTGCATTCTATTTATTCAGAATGCCAGTAAAATCCTTCTTTACTCAGTCAATTTACTGCTCAGTAATCAACATACCTACCTTAGCAACTCCTGAAAATTCAAAACTTAAATGTATATGAGTTCCTTGTAACAAAAGTTAAACTTTTTTAAGGAATGCTTGTGTTTTTTAAAGGTTTCTAAGTTTGCTTTAATTGCCTTCTTAGCCCTAAATTAAGCTTTTTCAGCTTCAAACAGCAAATAATTTACTAGTTGGTAAGTGAAAAGTGCAATACAAATCATAACATTACATTAATACAAATCATAACATCTGTAAATATCTTTAAGTCAATCCACCACGCGAAGTGTACTGGATAACCAGATATCTGCAAAAAATATGTCTAAAGATAGATATTTTGAGCGGCAGCTATATCTAACAGACATCTGTGAATTTAATCATACGTTGCGTTGCGCGAAATCCGTCGCTTTTGTCGGTTCTAGATGCAAACACATACAAAGTTTCGCTTTGGCAGACAAGTTTACGATAAAAGATCGCAACTACACTAATTCACATAGATAGCAGAATATTGCCACAATATGCGTCCCAAGTGGCATAGTCTAAGACATCATGGAACACACGCTATTTTTAGATCATATCTGCGTTGAAAACTGACAACGTTACTGTTGTGCTAGATAGCTGCCAAAGGGGGGAATCTGTGAGTGCGATCGCTTAGTTACTTTACAATATAAAAAAAGTTGAGTATTTATAAATATTGGGATTGAGTTCATAATTAAAGGGCAACCTTAACATAAATAACTCTTAACCCAAGCGTATTGACTTATGGATTTTAAAGAGTTGCTCAAGGGTTATCCTTGAGTATTTCTCACAAACAAAATCTATATTAAATTACTTTTTATAAAATCTTAAGATTTCTTAACTTAGTTTAAAAAATCTTGGTATTGACTTCAGAATATTTGGAGCGATCGCTTTGTAAAGGTTAGTTGATATTAGTTGTCAAATTGCTGGTGAAGTTAGAAACTAAAGAAATACAACACACGCAATTATTTTATGACTGCTATTTCTAACCTTGAATTCAAACGACCAATTTGGCAAACCGCGATCGTATTGACCTTGGGCTTTTGGCTCAGTGCTAGTCTCGTTTTAGACTGGGTAATTATGCCTAGCCTTTATCTTTCTGGGATGATGAGTCAAGCTGGTTTTACGACAGCAGGTTATGCAATTTTTTGGAACTTCAATCGGATGGAATTGTTATCAGCTGCTGTAGTGCTAACTGGGGCACTAGCTTTGAGCAAAACCCGATATCACTGGAGTATTGGCAGTATTGTTTTATCTGTGCTGCTGCTAACTATCGCTGTGCTTGACACCTATTTCTTAACTCCGCAGATGTGCGCTATAGGAGTTCAACTTAACCTATTTGAAGCTGCTGCTGCTATTCCATCGACAATGAATTTACTACACGGTAGTTATTGGCTGCTGGAAGTAGTGAAGCTGATAGCTGGTGGTACACTTTTAAGCTGGTGCTGGCGGGAGCAATTTTAAGTAGATGGAGAAAGTATAACGGTGAGAATGTCCACTTATAAATCTCACGCTAAAGACGCAAAGAATTTCTTTGCGTCTTTTCACTATATATATCGTTATGGGTTGATGAATGTGATGTTTACGACAGGCTACGCCTAAGCGTACAATTTTGTATTTATATTTGTGATTTTTCAAACTTAGGATTTTTCGGGTAAATTGCTACCATAAAATAATTCAGTTTTTTATAAGTGTAATTCCATAAGTAGACATATAGTTCTCTTTTACTATACATTTTCAGCTTTCCCGGACATCTAAACAAATAAATATTTATAACAATTTTCTGGAAGATGATATTAATTAGTTTTCATGTTTACTTTACTGATTTATCATGAAGTTTATATATTTCTACTAATTTTTTTTGAAAATTATAGTAATCTAAGTTTTAGTGAGCATGTTACTTGTTATCTACCATCTAGCTGAAAACAGCTATTTTGCAAGGTATCTACTACTAATCAAGAATTTTCCTGTAAGTTCTTGAATTTGTTACTCCAATTTGTGCAGGGTGAATATTTAGGCCCACACAACATTAGAACCCGTTTCCAGTACTTATGAAGAGATTCCCTTCTGCTGATTTGGTTGCCTGTGCATCTCATCACACACCATCATGGCGGCAATTATCAGCAAACTCATTCTGCTCTACAATCACAAACTTAAGTAAGATATTGAACTTTTGGAATGCTTAGTTTTGAATAATACTTTTTCTCTTGTGAAGTTACCCTCAAGAATAAACTTCTTGAAAAAGTACCCGACGACTTTCGTTACGGATATAAAAACATACTGACTTAGCGCGGACTTAATGCCTATAAACCTTGATGGAGAAACATTTGCATTTACATTACAGTAGATTTTGGTTGCTCCAGACTTCAGGATGAGGGGCAAAAACTTTTGCAAAAGAATTCAAGTATCTATAATTTTAGGCTACAAAATACGGATAACAATGATACTTTTGTGACTGATGGGCGAGAGCCAATGGTCTTTGTGTGGCACTTGAGTTACTGTTAGATTGGCTAAATTAGCTAAAGATACAGAAAACCAATCTAATTTTTGAAATACTATATCCTGGCAACTAGTCGGGCAATTTTGCTATTGGTCAGTAGCATTAATTGGTTTAGTTGTAAGTTGTGGATAATAGCTTAACAGAGATTGGTGAATTAAGAGTTGGGGGGTGTGGAATCTCTGTACTAACTCAAATATGACCGCTATATTTATCTGAAAAGTGCTTTCAACAAAGTCACGGTGGATTCCGAAAAGGTAATTCACTAGTTTTGCCTGCAAATGTTAATTTTATTTCAGAGCGATCGCAATGAAGACACTTCCGATTAGTAGATACAGATTTTTTCAAAAGCTCCAGCCCCTACCTTTGTTGAAAAAAATCACTGGTAAGTCGGTTACTGGTTGTTTACAAGTGTTTAGCACATCAGGCTCTTGGTCAATATATGTAGATGAGGGGAAGCTAATTTATGCCAGCTACTCAGAGAAAATGTTTGAGCCGCTTTACAGAAATTTGCAATGCTTGAGCCAGCAAATTTCTACTCTCCCTGACGGAATCAAAGATCAGTTGCGGGCGATATTTGAAACTGGTATTGAAAATCAGGCAATACCGAACCCAGATTATCTGGCTATTTGTTGGTTAGTCAATCAGAAATATATCAGTTCCTCTCAAGCAGCAATGCTGATAGAGCAATTGGCGCTAGAAGTTCTAGAGTCATTTCTGAATTTAGAGGAGGGAAGTTATGAATTTATTCCTGAGAGTTTTCTGGATGATATGCCAAAGTTTTGTCATCTAAATGTTCGTTTATTAGTTGAACGATGTTTAACGCCCCAGAATGAAGCGATTTATCGTCAAACATCGCCAAGTTATCAATCGCATACCTCACAGTTTTTCCAAATAAATGAGCTACAAACTAAAGCCAAAACTACGCCAAAGTTACCTAAAATACACGGCTCTAAACCAGCAACTTACTCGATTAATACTAATGCACACAGGGGTCAGCAAATCATCCAACCGCCTGCTGACAGAAAAATCTACACAATCTTGTGTATTGATGACAATCCTACGGTATTAAATGCTATTAAAAGTTATTTAGATGAGCAGACCTTTTCCGTTATCGGAGTCACTGATTCCTTAAAAGCTTTAATGCAGATTATCCGTATAAAACCCGACATAATTTTGTTGGATATATCAATGCCTAATCTCGATGGATATGAACTCTGTTCTTTGCTGCGTAAACACTCACATTTTAAAAATACACCTGTGATTATGGTGTCAGAAAAAGTAGGATTTCTAGATAGGGCTAAAGCGAAGATGGTTAGAGCATCAGGCTATTTAACTAAGCCTTTTCAACAAGGAGATTTACTAAAAGTCATTTTTCAACATATTGTTTAATTTCCTAATATAAAAAATCACTTCATTTAAGCAGCCTATTCTTTTAGATATTTAAGGTTGGATATTATTTGCTTCACTATCATTGTAGTTATAGAAAATTATCTGGATAAGTTAAAATTAATTAGTCATTATCTTATAGAGGCAGATTAATACAGCAAAATACAGAATTCAGAAGCAAAACAAGCTTTCTACCTGGATAGCAAACTTAGCTTGTGTATCTCATCAACTTGAAATCTGCTACACAAGTTTTTAACAATGACAAATAATCAGTTAATCTACATCTTTTTTAAAATTGGTATTAGTTACAAGCCCTAACCGAAAAGTCGGTAGGATTATTTTTCTTGAAATGTCCAGACTCCTTCATCCCAATCTGATTCTGTTGGGGGTGATTGTAACCAATGCTGACAACGTAACAGATGTAACATAGCAGCTTTGTCCTGGCTGTCTGCTGCCAAAACTAGGGCAAATTCAGCTCTAGCACGGTTAAAATCGCGTTTGAGGTAATATTCGCGTCCTTTGTGATAATGCTCAATCACTTGCAATTTTTCGCTTTCAATTGGATTGGAACGCAAACCCAGTAATTCGTATATGGCTACTGGTTCGTTTCTACCCTTGACACGAATGTAATCTAGTTCCCTAGCCCAAATATTATCTTGGCAAGGTTTAAAAGTGTTATGGCTAATAATAATATCGCAACCGTACTGTTTACTAACACTTTCTAATCGGGAGCCAAGATTAACGCCATCACCAATGGCGGTAAATTCCATCCGTTTACTAGAGCCAATATTTCCACTAATCACGGTATCTGAGTTGATGCCGATACCAATTTTAATTCTAGGCTTATTATCTATATGGCGACGTTGATTAAATTCATGCAAGCGATCG
Source organism: Nostoc sp. (assembly GCF_036917375.1). Lineage (GTDB taxonomy): Bacteria > Cyanobacteriota > Cyanobacteriia > Cyanobacteriales > Nostocaceae > Nostoc. The sequence goes on along the minus strand of NZ_JBALDN010000015.1, from coordinate 230,628 downwards.
CGCATTTCTAAGGATGTTTGTACTGCCATCCAAGCGTGTTCTTCTAATGGAAGAGGAGAACCAAATACAGCCATGATGGCATCGCCGATATATTTATCAAGAGTGCCTTTATGTTTAAAGACTGCTTCCACCATTGATTCAAAATATTCATTGAGCATACTCACCACTTCTTCTGCTTCCAAGTTTTCTGTTAATGTGGTGTAGCCGCGAATATCGGAAAATAAAATCGAAACTTCTTTGCGATCGCCTCCTAGTTTAGCGTCATCTAATTTCAGCAATTCTTCGGCTAATTCCTGGGTCATGTAGCGGTACATCGTACTTTTGAGCCGCTTTTCATCACTAATATCTTCCATCACCACCAGCGCCCCACGGACTTGCTCTTGGTCGCTAGCATCAGCAATTGTGTTAATCGATAAATTAATACTATGCTGTTCTGTACCAGTGCTTATAAGTGTGCGATCGGGGTAATATTGCTGGCGACCTTTTAAGTCAACTGCATGTAAAGCATCCTGATACCACTTGCTAAAGTCGCCTTCTTTAATGCCGATCGCGTCAGTAACTATTTTACCTTCTAAACGGTCTTCTGCCTCCAGTCCTAGCAAACGCTTGGCACTTTCATTAGCGGCGATAATTAGCCCAGTTTTATCAGTGGAAACCACGCCATTGGAAAGACTACGCAAAATATCCCGTTGCATTTGTTCTTGTTGCTTGACTGTGGCAAACAACTGAGCATTTTGCAGCGCGACTCCCGCTTGAATATTAAAAGCTTCCATGAACTCTTCATCGTTGCGGTCAAAGCTAGCTTGGAAGCAGTCGGGAGCTTTGGGCCAATCAGCTGGATTATAAGGGGGAAAATCCCCGGATTTCTTTTTATTTACGAGTTGGGTAACGCCAATCAGTTGTTGATCGGCATTAAATACTGGCATACAAAGTAAGCTACAGGTGCGATAGCCATTTTGCTGGTCTAGTTTTTGGGCTGTTTCTGAGTCAGGATCGTAGTACAAATCAAAGCCAATATTTAACTTCTTGCCAGAAGCCGCGACTATCCCAGCAAAGCCTTTACCTACAGGGACTCGTAACTCTTTTGTTGAACCATCATCCTGAGTGATTTTCGTCCACAATTCATGGCGATCGTGGTCTATTAACCATAGTGTACTGCGATCGGCATTCATCAGCTCCTTGGCTTCATCCATCACCCGTTTGAGGGTGTCTTCTAAGTCGAGACTACTTTGAGAAAGTGACTTGATTGCCTTCATTAACGCCGCTACTGCCCTTTGTTTTTGGGTGGCTACATAAAAAGAGCGCGAGGACTCTAAAATCAGGCAAATAGAAGGGGCAAATTCTTGAAATAATTGTTCGTCAGCACGGGTAAAACCTTTGGTATCAATGCGCTCTGCAAGTGGAGTATCGTGATTATTTCCAGAAGATTTTAATTTATTCAGTAATTGTACTACTGCAACTAATTGCCCATGTTCATTTAACAACGGCAAAGCTAGCATGGTGTAAGTGCGATAGCCAGTTCTTTTTTCTTGTTCTTGGGCAAAATGCGATCGCGGATCGTTATAAAAATCAAAGGGAATATTGATAACTTCTTTAAAAGTGGCGACTTCACCACCAATGCCTTTATTTGCGGGGATGCGAATTTCTAAAGAGCGACCGCCCTCGCCCTCAGCTAGAATTGACCAAAGTTCTTGTTTTTCTTCATCCAATAAAAATATCGTCGTCCGGTCTGCTCCCAGCAATTCCCCGGTTTTCAAGGTAATCGAATGCAACATTTCTTGCAAAATAGTTTCAAACCCTTGAGAATCAAGCATTGATAGGGTTTGATGAACAATTTGCAATTTTTGCTCGACATCCTTAACGACTTGTTTAAAAGTATCCTGAGTCAAGGGAGCAAGAAACGAAGAAAAAGTTCCTTGTCTTGTGGCAAGAGCACCCACAGGAGCAGATTTTGCTGGTAATTCGAGGTTTTCTTGGTTGTGAACACCAATAACCAAATCGGTGGTCTCCCCACAACTTCCTTGATACGCTGACATAACTGGTATTTTATATAACAGGATGAGGTTTTAGATTTAACAATGAGATTAAATTTATGTAAGTGGTGTTAAAAGCAACAATTGCTCGACATTATCCATAGTTTAATCGCTTGTTTAGCCAGCGTCATCCTGTGAATAAACGCTCAAGTTGATTACCAACAAGCATGGCTTGACTAAAAGCCCTTCCCACTGGTGGATACAGATGATAAATAGAGGGTTAGACCCCTCATCTAAACGAAAAAACAATGTTTTCCGCAGGGGATTGATTGTTAATGTTGCGTTGTAAGATTTTGCAAGGGCACACTAATGAGCATTGCTGTATCCGTAGGATATAGTCGATTTATCTGAAAATGGCTGTGTTTTTAAGTAAATATACGTAGGTTGTGAATTGACTGCGATCGCTTCTTGTCGCAGATATGTCAGCCAGGAAAATAAAGCGCTGAGTAAACAATAGACTATTCATTTTTCTACAAATAGAGTTAATTAAAAATATTAAGCACAATATTATCTCAGCCAAACATAAATATAAAATCAGATTCAATCTTTGAATTTAACCCATATATTAGATGGGCTGGAAAATTCACCCTATTATTGGAAATCCACAGGATTATTTTAATGAAAAAATTAAAGACTCAAGTATTTTTAGGCTTGACAGGTGCATTTTTGGCAATCGGATATTCCAGTTTGCTAGCTAGAGAAATTCCCATACAGAATACATCAAATCTCAGAAAGGATTTAGTAGCGCAATTAGAAACCAATCCAAATGTCAATGAGTATTTGGAGAAAAATAAACCAGAAAGTTATAAAGCTCTGAAAAAGCAGTTAGATGAAGCGATTGAGGATGCAAAAAGACCGAGTGAAGATAAAGTAATAAAAAATCTTTGGTCATTATCAAAAACTAATCCTCAAATCAAGTGGAGAGAAAATAACGGCAAAATTGAATATCTGATGGCAAGTTGGAAATATGTCAAAAACCCAACTGAGGATTGGAAAGTAGGTACAAAAAAAAGCATAGAAGCACGGACTTGGTTAACAGCCGTTCCTCAAGTTAAGGAATTTTGTCAAAATTGTAAGGGGATCGGTATAAATATTCCCGGTAATATTATGCTTTCTCTGAGGTTACAACAGTACTTAGGCTTAATTTTAAATAGAAATTCAAATAAGACGCATTTTGTCGAAATGTGGGTGAAAGCTGAAGATTTAAGTAGACCATGTGTTGACCCAGAAATTAATGATTCTAGTTGTAATGTTTTTAATATACCGATTCCTGTTAGTTATCCAATTTTGCAAGAGATATACACAGCTTCTTATGCAGTCGCTAATCAAGAACATTATCCTTGGACAGGTTTAGGTTACACCTATGATTGGGGAAATCCGAAAAAACCTCGTGAAGGAGCTAGTGAGTTTTTGATCGACGGAACTAAAGAGAAACCAATAGAAGTAGAAGTTGTTTCAGTCACAGCGACGAAAGAATATTGTAATAATCAATATTTAACGCTAAAAGATTAGAAATGAGCGCTCATGAAACATCTTGAAGGTAAAGTGGCTTTAGTAACAGGTGCTACGCGGGGAATTGGTAGAGGAATTGCTATTGGCCTTGGTGAAGCTGGTGCAACTGTATACATCACGGGTCGCAGCCTCAACAACTCCTCCAGTGATGGGGTTTCAGGGAGTCTTAATGAAACGAAATCAGCCATTGAGGAAGTCGGGGGTGTATGCATTCCCGTCCAAGTAGACCACAGCGACGATGAGCAGGTGCGTTTGCTTTTCGATCGCATTCAAGATGAGCAAAATGGCCAACTCGACCTACTGGTAAATAATGCTTACTCAGGAGTTCAGGCATTAAAAGACGCTCAGGGACAGCCCTTTTGGGATTGTGAACCGAGTCTTTGGGATGCTAGCAACAACGTTGGTCTTCGGAGCCACTATGTTGCGAGTGTTTTTGCAGCTCGGATGATGACTAGGCGTAAGTCTGGACTAATTTGCACTATTTCCTCGTGGGGTAGTATGTTTTATCTCTTTAATACAGTTTATGGTGTTGGTAAAGCAGCTTGCGATCGCCTAGCTGCTAATATGGCTGTTGAGTTAAAACCCCATAACGTCGCTTCTGTTTCAATTTGGCCGGGTATTGTTGGTACTGAGCTTTTTTCTCGTTTTGCTTCGGAAATGAATCAAACCAATGCTAATGAAAATAATTTCTCATTTTTAAGCGATCGCTACAACTGGGAAACTCCCTTATTTACTGGACGAGCGATCGCTGCACTTGCTAGTGAGCCAAATATAATCCGCCATACAGGACGCGTGCAGATTGTTGCTGAACTAGCTAAGAAATATAATCTTGTAGATGAAAATGGCGATCGTCCTGCATCCCTACGCTCTCTACGTTTTGTATTACCTGCTGCATTGCCTGTACTGAGAAACTACTCATGGCTCATACCTGATATTAAACTGCCGTGGTCGCTGCTATTATTGAATGCCCTCAGTTCGCCTAAAATTTAATGGGCATCGGGCATGGAGCCAGAAGAGATGCGTCTTAAATAATGCAATAATAAGTCTTTGAACTCCGTTGACGAGTATTTGAACTGGATGAATCCACCTTTTATCTCCGTTAACGAGTATTTGAACTGGATGAATCCACCTTTGATCTCCGTTAACGAGTATTTGAACTGGATGAATCCACCTTTGATCTCCGTTAACGAGTATTTGAACTGGATGAATCCACCTTTGATCTCCGTCAACGAGTATTTGAACTGGATGAATCCACCTTTTATCTCCGTTGACGAGTCTTTGAACTGGATGAATCCATCTTTGATCTCCGTCAACGAGTATTTGAACTGGATGAATCCACCTTTGATCTCCGTTGACGAGTCTTTGAACTGGATGAATCCACCTTTGATACTCGTGAATCAAAATACCTTCAAAAACCTTGATGTATCCTTACTGCTCACCTACTGTCCACCCACTTCAAAATAAGCAAATTTTGTCACCCCTTCACTAAACAAGCTGTTTAAGATCGTAAAACTTTGTATCCTGAATTAATAGGTCACAATAGTTCTTTTAAAACTGGTGCAAGAAGATTTTCGGTTAATTGTTGATTTAGTTTTAGTTCTAGGCGTTGCAGCCTGTGGCGGACTATTAGCGGCACTTTTGCGACAACCCGTGCTGCTGGGGTATCTCATTGGCGGGATAGTCATTGGGCCAACGGGACTGGGATTGATAAAAGAACTAATTCAAGTAGAGACTCTGGCACAGTTTGGGGTCGCCTTTTTGTTATTCGCCTTGGGTGTGGAATTTTCCTTTGCGGAACTCAAGAAGGTAAAAGCGATCGCTCTTGGTGGAGGTGGACTCCAGATTGCTTTGACGATTTTGGTGACAGTTTTAGTATGCGGGTTAAGCGGAGCCTGGGGAGCTTTACCTGCAAAGGGGATGTTTTTGGGGTGTATTTTGTCCCTGTCTTCCACAGCAGTTGTTCTCAAATGCTTGATGGAGCGCAACGAAACAGAAACACCCCACGGGCAAGTGATGCTAGGGATTTTGGTAGTCCAGGATTTGGCACTAGGACTGATGTTAGCAGTCTTACCAGCCCTCAACCAACCAGCAGAAACTATTGGCATTGCTGTCCTAACAGCGCTAGGTTCGATTGCTTTATTTGCTGCTGGGGCGGTAGCTGCGGGGATTTGGCTGATACCGCCTTTGTTGCAACTGCTAGCTCGTACTGAAAGCAAAGAACTATTTTTATTAGGGGTTGTAGCCCTGTGTTTAGGCATTGCCCTGTTGACAGAGCATTTGGGACTGTCGATTGAAATGGGGGCATTTGTCGCGGGTTTGATGATTTCTGAGGTGGAGTACGCCGACCAAACCCTGACTTATGTCGAACCACTGCGAGATATCTTTGCCAGTTTATTTTTTGCTGCCATTGGGATGTTAATTGACCCAGTGTTTTTGTGGAACAACCTAGAATTGATTTTGGGGTTGGTGGCAATAGTTTTCGTCGGTAAATTTTTAATTATCACGCCCTTAGTAAAACTGTTCCACTATCCTTTGAAAACAGCCATAATCGCCGGTTTGGGATTGGCGCAAATTGGGGAATTTTCCTTTGTTCTGGCTAGTGAAGGGCAGTCTTTGGGGCTGGTGTCTCGACAAATATACTTATTAATTTTGGGAACCACCGCAGTCACTCTGATGCTGACTCCTTTTGTACTGCGGTTAGTGCCATTTTTATTTAACTTTGCCGAATCAATGCCTTGGTTAAAACCGTATTTAGAAGAAGATGAAGCGCGGGATGTATCGGAAGATTTGCCCTTCAAAGATCATGTAGTTGTTTGTGGCTATGGGCGAGTCGGCAAGAATTTGGTGAAGTTGTTGCAGCAACACGACCTACCTGTGGTGGTAATCGACCAATCGGAGAGGAGAATTCAGCAGTTGCGCGAGGCTGGGGTGTCTTATGTCTATGGCAATTGCGTCAGTTTACACGTTTTAGAAACTGCCGGGGTGAATCATGCCAAAGGAATGGCGATCGCACTCCCAGATCCCATAAGTACTCGTCTTTGCTTGAAACGCGCTTTGGAATTGCGCCCAGAATTAGATTTGGTTGTCCGTGCTACCCAGGATAAAAATATTGAGGTGCTGTATCAATTGGGAGCAAGGGAAGTTGTGCAACCAGAGTTTGAAGCCAGTTTAGAAATGGCAACCTATTTATTAACTGGCTTAGGTTTGTTGTCGCCACCTGTGGTACAGCGAGAAATGCAGCAAATTCGTAACGATCATTATTTAGATTTGCGGCCAGAGCGCTCTGCAACTGAAGTTGCTCGTGATTTGCGCCAAGCCACCCGCGATTTAAATCAGCGCTGGTATCCTTTACCATCCAATTCGCCCTTAATTGGCATGAGCATAGAAGAAGCAGATATGCGCTATTTAACAGGAGCGAGTTTGATGGCAATTCGCCGCGCTAACGGCGAAGAAATTGATTATCCCAATAATCAAACCAAATTAGCAGAAGGCGATCGCTTATTGGTAGTAGGAGCAAATGAAGAACTGGCGGCTTTGGCAGAATTCGCAAAGGGACAAGCGGCTGTACCCGGAGAAAATAGTGCTTGTCAGTGGGTTACAGTCAATGCAGATGCGCCAACGCTAGGTAAAACCCTTGCAGATTTAGATATCGCCAAGCAATATGGAGTACAAGTACAGGCGATCCGGCGAGATGGTAAATTTATCCGCTATCCTGATGGCGGTATGGATTTACAAGTTGGCGACCAAGTATTATTATGTGGTGGCTTGACAGGTCTAAGTCAACTACAACAGTTATTTGCGATCGCTAATTCAGTACCCCTGTCTATCCCAGTGGTGAAAGCTGGTGAAGCAGAAGCGCTCAAAGACTTTCTACCTGTCGATAGTGTGACTGATTGAACTTTAAGACTCCGCAAGCTAAGTGGCTCAATATAGCGATCGCGCCTTTGGGATGGTAGTGACTTGGCTCTGAAAGGGTGCTTTTTCATATTCTTTTAGGATAATACCCAGATTCAAGATGTTATCTCTGATCCGGACATCATCATGGATTGAGTAATTTGCAGCTCAGTTTCGGTAACAGTCCATCCATAAGAGCTTAAGAGGATGTTTGAAAAGTGGTTGCAGGATAAGGCGACAAATCAAGCTTGAGGACTGGCGATCTTTTGCCTTTTACTACTCTAAATTTTGATTCTCTTTTGCAAAAAAGTATTTAATGGGGTCATCTGCTTGATCTTTGTCAATCGCAGAATTTTTTGGTCTATTGAATTTGATTACCTTGTTTGATAACTGAATTTATCTAAGAATTGAGCTTTACTTTTTACAAATTTATTCTATCTTTACAATACTTTTTTATCTCATATTTTCAGTTATCAGATACTTTGGCGATAATGATAATTACTGTACTGTATTTACAGTACTTTATCCAAAATTATTTGTGAGAAAGCTTTTTAAGGCTTAATGGCAAAAGTCAGATGAAGAGCAGCGATCGCGAAACTTTCTTACGCGATAATGGTTATAAACTAAGAAAAACTACGTTTTTACATTGTTGTAGCTGTCTCTTTTCATCTTTCAAATATTACTGAAAATATACTTATAATGTTGTACACAAGTTTACGTATTATTACTAGAGTCTTTGCTAATTTACTCTGTAAGCTTTTAGGACAGCCTAGTGTTAGTAATTTAGAAACTCAACTTTATGATAAACAATTTCAACTTCAGCAGCTAGAAGAGCAAGAAAGGGCGCTTTACCGAGTTATTAGCAAAATTAGAGCTTCTCTTGAATTAGAAACAATTTTTCGTACAGCTACTAAAGAAACTTGCAAGTTACTCCGAGTCGAACGGATTGCCGTTTATCGCTTCTATGAAAACTGGGGTGGAGAATTTGTCAGCGACTTTGAGTTTGCAGAGACTGGATGGGATGATGTAGATACATTAGGAAAAAACACAGTTTGGAACGACTCTTATCTACAACAAAATCAAGGTGGACGGTATCGTAATAATGAAGCTTTAGTTGTTTCAGATGTTTACGCAGCAGGCTTATCTCAATGCCATTTAGAAATTTTAGAACAGTTTCATATTCGAGCTTATGCAACTGCATCAATTTTTGTGGGAAAAAACCTGTGGGGAGTGCTTGCAGCTTATCAGCATTCACAGCCACATGAATGGAAACAGTTAGAAATCCAGTTTCTGTCTCAGATTGCAACGCAGTTAGGATTTGCAGTTAAACAAGCAGAATTTTTAGCTCAAGCAGAACAAAAAGCCGCAGAACTGTATAAAGCAAATCAGCAGCAGGATATTCTGTTTAATTTAGTTGCTGAAATTCGTGAATCTCTGAATATAGACACCTTGTTTAAGACTACTGTACGAGAAATTCGTAAGGCTCTCCGCAGCGATCGCGTCAGTATCTTTCGATTTGACCAAGAATCGAACTATACCTCTGGTGAATTTGTCTCCGAGAATGTACTGCCTGACTACGATTCTACGATCGCCATCAAGGTAAAGGATGATTGTTTTGGTAAAAAATATGCAGTTGCTTATCACCAAGGGCGTATACAGGTAGTATCAGATATTTATCAAGCTGGGCTAAAGGATTGCCACATTCAACTGTTAGAGCAATTTCAAATCAAGGCACAAATTGTTGCACCTTTAATGAAAGGAAAAACTTTATGGGGATTACTATGCGTTCATCAGTGCCATTGTTCGCGTGAGTGGAAAAAGTCAGAAATTCAATTTATCCATCAGTTAGCCACTCAATTTAATGTAGCGTTAGAACATTCTGAATTATTAGAGCAATTCCGCTCTCAAGCTAATCAACTTGCTCAAGCAAATCATGCTTTAGAAATAGCAAATTCTCAGCTAGAAAAACTTAGTAAGCTAGATGCTCTAACCCAAATCGCCAACCGTCATTGTTTCGATCAGTTTTTAGACCAGGAATGGAATCGACTAAGACTAAGTGAAAACTATTTATCTTTAATTATATTTGATATTGACTATTTCAAGGATTATAACGATTCTTATGGACATCTAGCTGGGGATGAATGCTTAATACAAGTTGCTCGTGCAGCACAATCTGTATTAAAGCGTCCTACCGATTTACTAGCTCGTTATGGTGGTGAAGAATTTGTTGTAATTTTGCCAAATACGAACGAATCAGGTGCAATTAAAGTAACTAAGTTGATTCAAAAATCTATTCAAGAATTAAAGATTCCCCATAAAAAGAAGAATGATTTTCAATATTTTGTCACCGTCAGTTTAGGTGTTGCAATTCAAAGACCAACAGATAAAAGTTCATCTCAAGATTTAATTAACGCCGCCGACAAAGCTTTATATAAAGCTAAAGAACAAGGACGCAATCGGTGGGTTTGTGCTGCAAAAATCTGAGTCTAGTTCGGATAAGCATTTTTCACTTTCCTTGTGGTCTGGGGAATGGGTTTGCGGGTAAAGGGTAAAGGATGTATTCAAAACCTTTCCCCTTTTCCCTTTGCCCTTTAACCGAACCGTATTGGATTGTGATTTTTCTGCCTCACTCCTAACTCACTTGCGGCTTGATGTAGGCGATCGCTTGTTTCCAAACGGTGGTTTGCTGACTGTTTTCATCAACAATACAGATACACTGCGGATCTTGCCATAAAACCTTTCCTGTCAGTACATCCTGAGTCAGCAGCTTTAACTCAACTGGCGTTGTTTGTTTAATCAGGTTTTGGACTTGTCTAATACTGGGTAAAGTGGTGTCAAATTCGGTAAGCATTTTTAGTAAAGATGAACCTACAAGGCAAAATAAAGAGTAACTAATCCTTGATAATTCATCCTTGAAGAAATGGCAATCGAATTTACTAAGTATCATGGTCTAGGCAACGACTTTATTTTGATTGACAATCGCTCGTCATCTTTGCCTGTAGTGACTCCAGAGCAAGCCATCAAGTTGTGCGATCGCCATTTTGGTATCGGTGCTGATGGTGTAATTTTTGCCTTACCTGGAGAAAACGGCACTGACTACACTATGCGGATTTTTAATTCCGATGGTTCAGAACCAGAAATGTGTGGCAATGGCATTCGCTGTTTAGCTGGCTTTTTGGCAGATTTAGAAGGCGAATCGCGCAATCAAGACTCATATCGCATTCATACTTTGGGTGGTGTAATGACTCCCCAACTCTTAGCTGATGGTCAAGTTAAAGTAGATATGGGTTTACCCAGGTTACTCGCTAGCGAAATTCCTACCACCCTTACACCCGCCCAAGAAAAAGTCATTTCTCAACCGTTAGAGGTAGCGGGGAAAACTTGGGAAGTCACCTGTGTAAATATGGGAAATCCCCACTGCATTACCTTTGTGGAAGATGTCGCAGCAATTGAGTTAGAAAGCATCGGCCCAAAATTTGAGCATCACCCAGTTTTTCCGCAACGCATAAATACCGAATTTATTCAAGTGGTACGCCGTGACTATTTGAAAATGCGGGTGTGGGAACGGGGTGCTGGAATTACCTTAGCTTGCGGGACTGGTGCTTGTGCTTCCTTGGTAGGTGGTGTGCTAACCGGGAAATGCGATCGCACCGCGACTGTAGAATTACCAGGTGGCCCCTTGCAAATTGAATGGTCAGAAATCGACCAACGGATTTACATGACAGGCCCGGCTGAGAAGGTATTCACTGGTAAACTGTAACCAGCTTCTCATTGGCATTACTCAACTATTTCGAGGTTTGTAGTAAGGACTTTAGTGCTTAATAAATCACGACTAAAGTCCTTACTACGAACTTTTTAAGATTCACTTTCTGCTGGAGATTGGATCTGGGGATTAATTTTAGATTGTACAGATTCTTTATTAGAAATTGCGAGATATATACCCCCTAAAATTAGAGCCAACCCTAACAAGTTAAAAATACTTAAGTTTTCTGAGAAAAGTATCCAAGCAAGAATCGCAACAATCACTGGATTGAGTAGTAAAAGTAAAGAGATAAATCCTGATGAGAAATTTTTGAGGCTGTATACAATTAGCCCATGACCCAAAGCTTCGCAAATCGCAGCTAGAGCAAATACTACTAACCACCCCGACAAAGTAACTGGAAAAACTTGTTTTTCTAAGATTAATACTACTGGTATGATCAATGAAGTTGCGATCGCACAGCGCCACAGGAGGATAGCGATCATTGAAAACTTATTGCCGATCTGCTCAATAAGTAAAAAGTTTGCTGCATAAAATATCGATGATATGAGGGCAACAGCATCACCTGTAAAATTATGATTAGAACGCAATAAATCTTCAAATACAACAGAGATCGCACCGATTATAGCTAACATTAGACCGATGATAAATTTGCGTCCAAAAATTTGATTAAAAAATAGCCATCCTCCTAAAGTAGTAAATAACGGATTGAGACTGCCTAAGGCATTAGCATTCGCAGCACCAGTCTGAGTTAGCGCCCAAGTCCAAGATAATCGACCTAATACATGAACTAAACCCACTACGATTAAAAGCACTATCTCTTTGATTGGATAAGGCTGCTGTGGTAATACAGGTTCATCATCTGTAATTTGCGTCCGTGCTTGGTTAATTCCACTCCATAATCCAAAGATAATTGTCGCTATCCATAAGCGATTAAAAAATGTAGCAACAGCGCTCATTTCTCTAACAGCGACTTTAATAAATATTGCAGTTGAAGATAAAGCTAATAAGGCAATTATTACTATGATTATCGGCAGGATTTTTGAAGTTTTATCATTTTCTGGTGTTAGGCTTAATTGATTTTCTGCCATTTAGTTTATATTTATTATACGAACCGCAAAGTGCGCCATCCCACAGCCTCTCGTAGAGAAGGAAGAGTAATTATTTGGGATTACTCAGGTAATAATGCCATAGAAGTCTTGCCGCAACTGCTCGCCACGGTCGCCAGTGCTGTGTCATTTCTTCTAATTGAACTGGTGTTGGACGCGTTGCCAAATTTTTGAGTTTTTGTAGAGCGATCGCGATCGCTAAATCGCCTTTAGGAAAGACATCAGGACGTTGCAGCGCCATGAGCAAATAAATATCAACTGTCCAGTCTCCGATCCCTTTGAGACGCTTTAACTCAGTTCTAATAGTAGTTTCGTCCATTGTTTCCAGCTTGGTTAGATCAAGCTGACCAGTTGCGATCGCCTGAGCCAACCCACGACAGTATAGAATCTTTTGCCGACTAAATCCAATCGCTCTTAATTGAGCATCATCCAATATCAGAAAATTTTCTGGCGTCAGAGTTACAACAACCCCACAGAGTCTTGTAAATACTGCCTTTGCAGCCGCTACAGAAACTTGCTGTTCCAGAATTATACACAACAGCGTTGCAAAACCCGCTTCTCTTGACCATATCGGTGGAGGCCCCAGTGTCTCTAAAATCCGAGCCAAATCGCGATCGAGTTTGGCAAGCACCGTTAAACCACGGGTAAGACTTTCTTCAGTCAGCGATTCTAGTTCAGGAGTTTGAGTCATGTTTGTAAAATTTCGACTCTTGTGTAAGCAGTTTTTGTTTGCGCTCAATTCCCCAGTGATAACCACCAAGACTGCCATCACTCCGCAGCACCCGGTGACATGGTACAATCAGCGCGATCGGATTAGCGCCACAAGCATTACCCACCGCGCGGACTGCTTGGGGTTTGGCTATATTACGGGCGATATCGGCATAAGTGCGGGTTTCGCCATAGGGAATTTTTTGTAATGCTTGCCAAACCTGTTTCTGAAAAGCTGTCCCACGGACATCAAGTGGTAAATCAAGATGCGTTTCACCTCCCGCAATGAAGTCGAGGATTGCTTGTATCCATTCCTTGTGTGTGCGATCGTCACGTATGATGTGCGCTTGGTGAAATTCCTGGTTCAAAACGCGTTCAAGTTTGTTTGCTTCATCACCTAATTTTACGGCGCAGATACCCTTCTCTGTTGTTGCCACAAGCAAATATCCTAGTGGACATGGAGCGATCGCATAGACAATGTTGATTGTTTTTCCAGCTTGTTGGTAAGTTTTTGGCGTCATTCCCAGTTGTTTATGCGCTTTCTCATACAGTTGACTACTTGAACCATACCCCGTATCGTAAACTGCATCAGCAATTTCCTCTCCTTCTTGGAGACGCTGTTTCAATCGTTGGCTACGCAGCGCATCTGCATATTGAAAAGGCGATACACCGATTATCTGCTTGAATATTCTTTGTAGGTAACTCGGACTCATTTCCACCTGAGAGCATAATTCCGACAGGGTGGGGATATGGTCAACTTGTGCTTCAATATATCGACATACTGCTAAGACTTTGGCTGTACTTGGAACTATTTCAAATTGTGGCTGACAGCGCTTACAAGGGCGAAAACCTGCAATTTCAGCATCTTGTATCGACTGGAAAAAACGAACTTGATTCCGATTCGGTCTGCGGCTAGGGCAAATAGGTCGGCAATAAATGCCTGTAGAGCGAACACCATAAAAAAACTTACCTTCAAAAGCGGAGTCTCGATTGAGAACTGCTTGCCAGAAGGTTTCTTCTAAAAGTTGTGTTTGTTGTAATTGCATTCATGTCTCCTTGAATTTATTGCAAAGTATCCTCACCTTAGAGCGTTCATTATTAGTTTTTGGCTTTAGGTAAAACTAGATTAAATGTATCGATAAACTACTTTCTATCTGATTGTTGCGATCAAAGTTGATTATCTCAGTTTTTTTATGTACCAACTTGCTGAACGAGTGTTCACTACTCGATGAAACCGGGAACCTTAAATTAGGTCAACACAACGGAGTTTTTATGAGTGGTGGTATTTACCTGATTCAGGATAATTCTCAATTAGTTGAGATGAAGGAAGAACCCTATGAATCAGAGGATGGGCTACAAAAGCTACTAGCTGACTATCCAAGTTTGTTAGCAGGAGAACAGATAGACAGTGTTGCACCAAGACGCTGGTTGTTAATCTCACGGGAGATAGCAATACCAGATAGCGAAGACAGTGCTGGACGTTGGGCGCTCGATCATTTATTTCTCGATCAAGATGGAATTCCCACTATTGTAGAAGTCAAGCGGAGCAGCGATACCCGAATTCGGCGAGAAGTCGTTGGTCAGATGCTTGACTATGCAGCTAATGCGGTAGTTTATTGGTCGATTGAGAAAATCCGTGCCCAGTTTGAAGCTAATCCCAATGCTGAACAGCTATTAATAGATTTAATTGGCAGCCAAGAGACTGATTTAGAAAAGTTTTGGCAACAAGTCAAAGCCAACTTGCAATTAGGTAAAGTTCGTCTCGTCTTTGTGGCTGATGAAATTCCTGTCGAACTTCAGCGGATAGTCGAGTTTTTAAATCAGCAAATGAGTCCGGCACAGGTATTGGCAGTAGAGATTAAACAATATGTGGGTCAGGGTTTAAAAACTTTGGTTCCTAGAGTGATTGGTCAAACTAAGAAATCTCCCACGTTTCCCCCAGAGAAAAGACAATGGAATGCATCAACTTTCATGAAAGAAGTTGAGACTAAATACAGCCCAAAAGCGGCTCATGTCGCCAGTCAGATTCTAGAATGGGCGACTATTCAAACTTTGCAGATTCAATGGGGTACAGGTAGAAGTCATGGCTCTTTTGTTCCTAAATTTTATTACCAGGGAAAAAATCGCACTTTTTTCCGAGTTTGGAGTAATGCCACTGTGGAAATTTGCGCCTACGAGCCACCATTCAATTTAGAAGATCGTAAAGCAGAACTTCTGACTCGATTTCAGTCTGTTGTAGGAACCTCAATTTCTATTAATCCTTATTGCTGGTATATTCCCTTTTCTGCTCTGAATGATGAAATAGTTCTCAAACAGTTTTTGGAAGTACTGGTCTGGGCTATTCGTGAAATTAAATTATCATAATCTTGTAGGATAGGAGTCAATACTTGTCGGTTAAGGGGAAAAGGGGAAAAGGGAAAGAAAAAACCTTTAACCTTTTCCCCAAATCCAATTCCGACTTAAAAATGCTTAACCGAGCAGTATTGGGATAGGAGTTCTATTTGATTTGTTATAATTACAACCCACATATCCCCGACTTGATAAAATTTGTTGGGGATATTGTTTCTTAGGAATGATTCAAGGTAGGCAATTACTTACCAAATTTCTGCTAAATCTAAAACAAACCCTGGCAAAACATCTTCTCCTGATATAGTTTTAGGGCTTTGTAAAATCTCAACTTCTCGATTAAAACGATAAATTTCTACCTGTTGCTGTCCTCTATTAATTAGCCAGCCTAATCTGGCGCCATTATCGATGTATTCCCTCATTTTGGTTCGTGTTTTTTCTAAGGAATCACTTGGAGACATTAACTCAACCACAAAATCGGGACACAAAGGAGCAAATCTTTCTTTTTCTGCTTCACTTAAAGCATTCCACCGTTCCATTTTTACCCAGGAAGCATCTGGAGAACGCTCTGCACCGTTAGGAAGTTTGAAACCACCAGAAGAGTCGAAGGATTTTCCTAGCTTATTTTGACGACTCCAAGCTCTTAATTGATAAGTTAAATCGGCATTACGGTCACTAGTATTACTCCCTGTAGGTGGCATAATAATTAATTCCCCTGAAGCTGTCCGCTCAAACTTTAAGTCTCGATTATTTTGACAAAGCTGAAAAAATTGCTCGTCAGTCAAGTCGATATTTAATTCGAGGGTAGGAGGTAAACTGACGGTGGTAGTATTCATGCTATCAGTTTGGGTGGAAGCAATATCTCTATTCTAATAGTCTGTCAAGTCAACGATGCTGGGAAATAATTTTGTACTAAGTACTAGGCTTTCGTTAGCTTGATGGACTAATATCGCAATCCTGAATCAAACCCGCAGAAACAAGATCCCTGACTTCATAAAAGTTGTCGGGTATCTGCGGCTTGCAATTCTCAAAAGCTTGGGCCGGAAGTCCTCCCAAAGAGAGACACTAAAGGCGAACGCTAACTCAGCACTCCTGAAATGATTCTCGCCGTAGCAACTGGTTCACCCGATTGGGTGTATGCGATCGCAACATCCAGAACTACCCTGAAAGTAGAGCCACTTTTTCGGCTGTTAGCGATCGCGCTAACAGCTAAAAACTTTCACAATGGCTATGATTGCCTTGAATATTATGCCAATTGCTTATATATCAAAGGGTCTAAGAGTGGATGAAATTGTAAAGTCCCCGTATAAAGTAGAGAATATCACTCTGTTGGAAACAATTGCTGCCAATTTACCAGGAATGATTTTCCAAATTCTGCAACGGCAGGATGGTTCTGTATTTATTCCTTATATTAGTTCTGGTTGTAAATATTTGTATGAATTAGAACCAGAGGCTGTACAGCCAGACTTTCAGGTGTTATGCAAACTGATTTATCCACAAGATATAAAAGCTTTTACAGAATCTATTGCTGTTTGTCGTACTACTCTTACACCTTGGCATTGGGAAAGCCAGATTGTTACGCCTAGTGGCAAACTTAAATGGATTCAAGGTACTTTACAACCCGAATTACAAGCAGCAGGTGATTTTCTTTGGCATGGCTTGGTTATGGATATTACAGACCGAAAACAAGCCCAAGAAAAATTGCAAGAGAGTGAGGCACGGTATAAAGCAATTTTGGATGCTATCCCCGATTTGATGTTTCGCATCAGCCGCGATGGCGAGTATCTAGATTTGAAAAGTGAGGGCGCAAATATCACTCTTTCGAGAGAAGAAATAGTTGGAAAAAATTTGCAAGAGTTATTGCCGAGTGATGTTGCAGCCATTAGCCAAGTAGCGATCGCTAAAACTTTAGATTCTGGAATTTTGCAAACTTGTGAATATCAACTACCAACATCTTTGGGAATCAGAGATTATGAGGCGCGGTTGGTAGTTAGTGGTACAGATGAGGTACTAGCAATTGTCCGAGACATCACAGATCGCAAACAAGGGGAAGTTGCCTTACAAAACCTTGCCCAAAAATTTGCGAAAGCTTTTAGTTGCAGCCCCGATTCAATTACCATTAGCACGCTGCAAGAAGGACGCTTTATCGAAGTTAACGACAGTTTTGTGAATCTTTCAGGTTATGGGCGAGATGAGGCAATTGGTAAAACTTCTTTTGAGTTAAATCTTTGGGTAAACGATCGCGATCGCCTAAACTTAGTGCAAGAGTTGCAAAGCACGGGAGTTGCTCGTAACTTAGAAATTGATTTTCGGCAAAAATCTGGCGAGATAATTACAACGCTCCTGTCAGCCGAAGTCATTGATTTGAATGGTATTCCTGCCATTTTAGCAGTGCATCACGACATTACAGAACGCAAACAAGTAGAAGCACAATTACGCTTTTGTGCCCAACGCGATCGTTTGTTGGCAGAAACCCTAGTAAGAATTCGGTCTTCGCTGAAATTAGAGGAAATTCTTCAAACTACCGTGACGGAAGTCAGACAATTTCTGCAAGCAGATCGAGTTTTCATTGGTTTAAATAATGCTAATTTAGGAGTCAAAACTCTTGCCGAATCAGTAGATCCTCAGTATCCATCAGTCTCAGGTTGGTCTACTAATGATGAAGCTTATCTACAAGAATTAAGAAACTTATTAAAAGATAATCGCGTGCGTGTTGTTGAAGACGTAACGCAAATATCAGCATCTCCCAAAGTAAAAGCACACTGTCAAAAATTCCAAACGAAAGCTAGCTTGGCTGTACCAATTATGCTAGGTGACGAATTATTTGGTGCGTTAATTGCCAATCAATGCTCAGGGCCGCGTCATTGGCAGCCCATAGAAATTGATTTGTTACAGCAAATGTCAGAACAGCTAGCGATCGCGATTCAACAAAGCCAGATATGCCAAAAGCTAGCAGAACTCAACACTAATTTAGAACACCAAGTCCAAGAACGGACAGCACAGTTGCAGCAGAAAATGCAAGAAGTTGAAAATTTGCATCGTGTCAAAGATGTTGTTTTGCACACAGTTGCCCACGATTTACGAACTTCCGTGATGGGTAACTTGATGGTGTTAAAGAATTTGTTAAATCAGGGAGTGGAGAGCAAGGGAGCAAGGGAGCAGGGGAGCAGGGGGGAAATTACAGCAAGTCTTTCTCCTGTGCTTCCCATCCCCTCAGCCCCTCTGCCTCTTTCCCATGCCCAATCTTCAATTCCAATATCTCGCTCAATCATCGAGCGAATGATTCAGGGCAACGATCGCCAACTAACAATGATTAACTCATTGCTAGAAATTAATTCTTGTGAAAAACAGGGTATTGAGATCAAACTCGAACCTCTACAACTTAGTACCCTACTGGGCGAATGTTCCCCCCAGTTGGAACCCATGCTGACACAAAATCAAGCGACTCTGAAAAACTTGGTTCCCGCAGACTTACCATTAGTAATGGCAGATGGGACTCGATTGCAGAAAGTTTTGGTAAATTTGATCGCACATAGCTTGCACAATAATCCGCCAGGATTAAATTTTACCCTCAGCGCCACCGTTGAAGGGGGAATGATTCGCACTCAGATTCAAGATGACGGTGTGATAATGAGTAAAGTAGAGTGCGATCGCCTCTTCGATCTCCATGTCCGCGATCCTCAAGATTGCTGCTCTACAAGCATTGGCTTAAAAATGTATCTTTGTCGGAAAGTTATTAAGGCGCATGGCGGCGAAATCGGGGTTATGAGTAACCGCAAGCGTGGGTTAACTTTCTGGTTTACACTACCTTTGGCAACTTCATCCGCAACAAATCGCCCATAAATCACCAAAAAATGAGAGGGTGTTATTTATGGCAATATAAAACCTCTTGCAAAAGTGCTTTTTGCACTCTTGTGGGAAAAGGTTTTGGTTAAAGGGGAAGGGTTAAATACAAAACCTTTACCCTTTGCCCCTTCCCCTTTTCCCGACTTCTGCAAGAAGTCTATTAAGTAAGGGAAACACCCTCAAGGTATGGGCAAAGTTGCTCGGATGCTAATGGCTACTCCATTGACAACAGTGCAAAGCTGGTGGAGAAAAACCCTTTCTGCACCAATAACAGATGAAATCACTACTCTTTACAGAGCTTGGCGTAACCGTTTCTTGTGGCAGAGATTGCGTTTATGGTTATGGCTGGCGTCAATCTGTCTATTGTCTTTTACTTTGCGAGATATTTACGGTCTGTTTTTTCCTTTTGCAGAGTTGCAGCAACTGCCAGAAGTACTGAGAACTCAGCGCCTGGTAATTAATGTTGCAATGCTTGCAACATTAATTATTTGCTTTGCCTTACATAAAACTAAATTAGGTCGTCATCGTCCAGATTTATTATTTTTAGGGTCTTCTTGGTCAATTAGTTTAGCGTCGCAGTTGTTTGCAACCATCAGAGGTTTCGCACTACCCGATACCATCGGCTGGTCGCTACTGTTCTTGAGCCAAGCTGTGTTGATGCCCGTCTGCTGGATTCTTCACTTGCTCACTCAAGTGAGTGTGCTGATTTACTATTTTGGTGTGAATACTGCACTTGGGCTAAAAACACCAATCCCCGATCACCCAGAAATATATAATGTAACGTTCATTTTATACATTTTCTGGTTTTGTACTATATGTGACATCGGTGTTTATCTGTACGATCGCCTGCAACGTTCTGAATTTTTCGCCCGCCAAGAACTAGAATCTGCCTACCAAAAACTCAAGGTTGCCGAAGCTAAATATCGCAGCATTTTTGAAAACGCCGTTGAAGGAATTTTTCAAAGCAGTCCCGATGGACATTACATTACGGCAAATCCTGCTTTAGCGAGGATTTATGGCTACTCCTTAGTAGACGAGGTGACAGCAAATTTCACTGATATTGAACAATTGTACGTTGAACCGAACCGCCGAGCAGAATTTGTGCGCCTAATGGAAAAGCATGGCAGCGTTTCCGATTTCGAGTCCCAAATTTATCGTCGGGATGGGAGTATTGTCTGGATTTCCGAAAAAGCCTACGAAGTCCGTGACGAACAGGGGAAACTGCTTTACTACGAAGGTTTAATTGAAGACATTACCCAGCGCAAGCAAACTGAAGAAGAACTACGAGTATTTTTCCATGCAGTTTCCCACGACTTACGCAACCCAGTACTGGGTACTTTAATGGTGTTGAAGAATTTGCTTGCCCGTTCAGAGGAAAATATTGCGATTTCCCGCTCAATTTTAGAGCGGATGATTCAAAGTAGCGATCGCCAACTTAATTTGATTAATTCGTTGATGGAAACTCATATCAGTGAGGTACAAGGTGTTGTCTTACAACGTCAACCCGTACAATTACTGGCAGTTGTCGAAGCTGCGATCGCTGATTTAGAGCCATTACTAGCACAAAATAAAGCCAAGCTGACAAATCTGGTATCCGCAGATTTGCCATTAGTGAATGCCGATCCAACGCAACTATGGCGAGTTTTTTCTAACTTAATCGTCAACGCTCTGAAACATAATCCCCCTGGTTTGCTCTTGACAATTAACGCTACCCGTGAAGGTGAAATGATTTATTGTACTGTTAGTGATAACGGCGTGGGCATTAGTCAACAACAAAGCGATCGGCTTTTTGACCTTTACTTTCGGGGTACAAGCATCGGCAATTCTGTAAGTTTGGGATTAGGATTGTATCTGTGTAAGCAAATCATCCATGCTCACGGCGGCAAAATCGGTGTAAACAGTGAATTGAATGCAGGGGCAACATTTTGGTTTACCTTACCAATTAGTAGCCCACAGGATGAAGTTGCTAATTAAACCTTTTTGTTATCAAAAATATTTTTTTAAATTTGCTATTATTCAGGAAAAAATAAACGGATAGAACAACAAAATCCGGGTAAAAGTGGCGATGTTATTTCATCATCACCTAACAAAGTAGCAACTAAAACCAACTGTGCTTTTTCTCGCCGATAAACTTCGACTTGTTTAGTAAACCGATCGACAATCCAATACTCTCGCACGCCTTGAACTGAATAAAGTTTCAGTTTTGCTTCTTTGTCTCGAAGTTCGTTTTGTTTACCTGGGGATAAAACCTCTACTACTAACTCTGGTGCGCCTGTCAAATGTCCCGCTTAATCTTCAATTTGCCCTAGTCGTTCTCGACTTACCCAAACTACATCTGGTATGACGCTATCTGCTTGCGAAAAAATCACTCCTGGAGCCACAATTGTTTCCCCTAAACCACTCGAATCTGACCAAAAATCGAGTTGTCGAGCAATTTTTACACAAGCTTGTTGATGACGGCGGTGAGGAGTGGGAGTCACAAAAAGTTCTCTATTAATAATTTCATAGCGCGTCCACTCGTTTTCGGGTAGAACCTCTAAATCGTGAATTGTCCAGCGTACTCCCTCAACGGCTTGGTTCATGATTATCCCCGTTTGGCTCGTTGCCTTTGTTTAATTTTATGTTTTCTTCCAACAAGGCAGATATTGTATTTAAATTAAAACCATAATAAAAAGCAAAAGTTCAGGCAAAACTCTGTATGCTGACATTTACCCAACTTAAACCACCTAATTATGATGCCGCTGTTACTTTTACTTTGGCGCTAACAGCAGAAGAACGCACCCGCAGTCGTCATCGCTTTGAAACTGAAGATGGTAAGGTTGTGTTTTTACATTTACCCAGAGGAACTGTTTTACACGATGGCGATATTCTCCAAGAAGAAACCCATAGTAGTTTAATCAGAATTACTGCCAAACCAGAACTAGTAATGACTGCTTTTGCCCAAACATCACTTTTATTGTTACGGGCGGCATACCATCTAGGAAATCGCCATGTACCTGTAGAAATTACTCCGACTTATTTACGCTTGTCTTCAGATTCGGTTTTACGCACTATGTTAGAACAATTGGGGTTAGAAGTTAAAGAGGAAATTTTACCGTTTCAGCCAGAATTAGGAGCTTATGGACAACACCATCATGCTCACTAATAGTCATCTTTTGAGTATTTTGCAGCTGGCTAGTCCCGCTTTACCTGTAGGAGCATATAGTTATTCTGAAGGTTTGGAAATGCTGGTGGAAAATGGTACGATCGCTAACCACACACATCTCAAAGATTGGTTAACAGCAGAGTTGCTCTATGGGGCAATTCGATTAGAGGCAGCAGTAATGGTACGATCGCAGCAAACTACAAAAATGGGTGATATTGATTCGCTATGCCGTTGGAATCTGTGGTTATCGGCTGCTAGGGAAACAGAAGAATTACGCGCCTCTAGTTGGCAAATGGGGCGATCGCTCATCCAATTACTTGGTAAACTAGAACCGCAGATTATGCCTATTGCCAATGCTGTAGGTAATCCTTGCAATTATGCGATCGCTTTTGGTATTGCCGTTGCCCATTGGCAAATCAGTATCCAAGCCGCATTACTCGCATATCTGCACAGTTGGGCAAGTAATTTGATTACTGCTGGCGTAAAACTTATCCCCCTTGGACAAACAGCAGGACAGCAGTTATTGCTAGATTTGCAACCATTACTCAGTGCTGCGGCATTAGAAATTCTCACGTTGGAGGACGATGAACTCGCCTGTTGTAGTTGGGGTTTGTCGCTGGCAAGTATGCAGCATGAAACGCAGTATACAAGGTTGTTTAGGAGTTAGTCATTTGTCATTGGTCATTAGACCTCTTGGCATTTGTGCTTTTTGCAAGAGGGGGAAAAAGGGTAAAGGTTAAAGGGGAAGGGGACAATACAGAACCTTTTCCCTTCCCTTTTTGCCGACTTATGCAAGAAGTCTATTAGTCAAAAACTAATTCCCGATAACCATGTACCAAACAACAGTGACTAAGAAAAAATGACAAAGGACAAATAAAAATGAATGCATTTAGAGTGGGAGTTGCTGGCCCGGTGGGTTCGGGAAAGACGGCTTTGGTAGATGCTTTGTGTAAGGGATTGCGCGAGCAGTATCAGATTGCGGTGGTGACGAATGATATTTATACTCAGGAGGATGCTCAGTTTTTAGTGCGTTCTCAGGCGTTGGCAAGCGATCGCATTTTGGGTGTAGAGACTGGTGGTTGTCCCCATACTGCTATCCGCGAAGATGCTTCGATGAATTTGGCGGCAATTGAACAGTTAGAAGAACGTTTTATTGATTTGGATTTGGTATTTTTGGAAAGTGGCGGCGATAACTTAGCTGCTACCTTTAGTCCAGAATTGGTAGATTTAACAATTTATGTCATTGATGTTGCAGCTGGCGATAAAATTCCCCGCAAAGGTGGCCCCGGTATTACCAAGTCTGATTTGTTGGTGATTAACAAAATTGATCTAGCACCTTATGTTGGTGCAAATTTAAGTGTGATGGAACGAGATGCTAAAAAAATGCGCGGTGATAAACCTTTTATTTTTACTAATTTGAAAACTCAGTCTGGACTTGCAGATGTAATTAACTTTGTTTGCACAAATATCTGTTAAAAAAGAATTCAGGAGCCAGAATAAAGAGAACTAAATCTGCATCTTGAGCGAAAGTGCAAAAACGTCGTTTATATCATGTCCGCTTGGTTACTTATTAAACCTCAAGAACCCCACTCCGCCAAAGCTACGCTTAGTCTCTCCTCCCGTTGGTAATTATTCATTACCTGCATCTTTCTTCACAAACAGACAAAATACTTAAAATCAGACCGAAACGGTTGATAGGTATAGTCTTGAGAGAAAGTATAGTTGCGGCTAATGGTATATCGTGCAAAAATGGGCAGAGTCAGAATTGCAACAAGCGGACATGATATAAAATGTTGAGGTAAAAGGGAATTATTTATCTGATAATCCTGGCCTTGTGGGCTGTTGTTCGGAGTTAATAAATTCAGTCTTAGGTGGTTTTCCTATTGTATTAGGAGGTTGTTTTTTTGTTTTGGGTTGTGGGTTATTATTCTCGCTCATCTTAATTTATCTCCTTAATAGCTTTAATTATTTGGCTGTTTTCAAATTTATTGCTTGGAGCTAGTCAAGCAAAAAATTCAGTGAACACAGTCACTTTGTGTCCTGATGATTATGACTTCAAGCGGTGTCATCTCAATTCCGTAATCCTGTTGAAAATTTTGCTCCATTCTACTTGAAAACTATTTTTGCAGCCAGACTGATATTGAACCACCATGATATGGGAAATTTCCCTCCCATGTTCCACCACTGCCCTTATAAGCTGGCGGCAGCCATAAGGCAGTGAAACTTCGACTAGCTAGCTGTTTTATCCTGCTTGTCCCATAATCAAGCATCATTGGAGATGTACCAATGGTAATACTGCATTATTACGCCATTAGTCATGCGATCGCCTTTGTAGAATCTTTGACTTTACAGATTTTTGTCAGAAATCTCTAATGCTGGGATATGTTACTTTTGTTACACAAACTAACTTCACCCGAATTTATTTAGGTTTCAATCATGACTTCACAAAGAGCAATTACGAGTTACTGGAATGGGATAATTGCTGATTTGCCTTGACAAGGTTAGTGAACTCCTGCAAAATTCGATGATACTTTTCTTCAGCTATCGAGAATAAATCGTTATGATTTGCCTCTTCAACCCACAGATAAAGTTTTGGGGATGTTGCAGCATTAAACAATTTTTCTCCATGAGTAAAAGGGATTATGCTATCTGCTTTCCCATGAATCACCAATATCGGACATTTGACTTTTTTGATCTTGTGCAGATTGGGAAACTTATCAAAAGGTAAAATCCGAAAAGGTACTATTACTTGAAAAGCGGAAATAAACGAACTTTCAATAATTAAACCAGCTACTGGTTTCTGCATTGCTAAATTGACCGCCGAACCACCGCCAACTGAACGCCCCAAAACTATAATTTTTTCAGGTGGGATTTTTAAATTTTGGGTCAAATAATTGTAAGCGCTATTGATATCTTCGTATGCATGACTTTCTGTTGGCTTTCCTTGACTTGTACCATAACCGCGATAATCAAAAGCAAATACACTAAAACCCCATGCGTGTAATTTTTCTAGGATCGGTTTGATATCTCCTAAATCTTCAGAATTACCATGAGAATAAAGAATAGTGTATTTAGCTTGATTGTTCAATAAGTAAGTAGCTGAGATATTAGTATCTTTCCCACTTTTTAACTTCAGAATTGTTGGGTCGTCCTGATAGCTAGAAGGTTGAGACAAAAAAATCATGCTATCTGCCCGAAAATATACGAATACAGCAAAAAATATATAGGTAAAGATTAAAGATTTAACCAATCGTTGCCAAGTCAAATCACCAATTAGCAGTTTTATAACTTGCTGTTTATCCATTAGTTTTTATTTATTGGGTAAAACTTTATTTCCAGGTTTCCCGATTTCTGATGTTTCCTAACTACAACTAATACAACTTCATCAAACTTCATGCCAACTTTGTCACAAATGAGTAATTTACTTAACCCAGATTTTTGAGCCAATACCAACAAACACTGTGATATTCCCTAATCCTAGATGGCAATGGTTAGTGTTGTATAAATTACAGTTACCAAAACTGAAACGGTTATCAAATCCCAAGCTGCTCAGGACTATTCTGAGTAAATAGTCAAATGTGACAGAAAAAATTTAGTGTGAGGATTTAGCTATGTCTTACCCGATTCCGTCCAAAATGTGGCAGCGAGTCAGTATTGTAATATTGTTTTTATTGATACCGTCTGTAGGAATTGCGATTTTACGCCAGTCTGCTACGGTTGCAGTTCCAGCTAATCAGACTCCTGCCAGTTCTACCCCAAAAACTTCCATTCTACCCAATTACCCTGACTACCAAGCACTCCAGGCATTGGTAAAACAGTATAGTTGTGTCGTTCCCGTCCAAAATTTTGGCACTCTTCCTGTAACCAGGACTGAGTTTGCCACAGTCTTGAATTCCTGTGTGAATCGGAGCAATGAGCTAATAGCGACTGATCCCAAGATCGTTACCCCAGCAGATATGAAAATTCTGCAACGCTTGCAGTCAGAATTTGCACCGGAGTTAGCAACCTTAAAAAGTCCCATAGATGAATTGGAAGCTCGTAGTCCCATCACTTTGAATCAGCCTACCAGAGAACGTATTCAAACTGAGTCTAACCAAAAGACTCAAGCTGTACCCACAGCCCTACCCCTTAGTATTCCGTCTGGCTCATCTGTGCAGGATCGAGTTGCTAACCGTGCGAATATGCCTAAACTCCAAAGTGGCAGTATTGGAAGGGTTGCCCCGGAACCTCAAATAGGTAGCGGATTCAATACAGAAAACTACAACCGGATTGAAGATAATCCCTTTCATCGCGTCGGTAACGATCCCCTTTCTACCTTTTCCATTGATGTAGATACAGCATCTTATAGCAACGTGCGACGGTTTATTACTCAAGGAGAATTACCACCCAAAGATGCAGTACGAATTGAGGAATTGATCAATTATTTTACCTACAATTATCCCCAACCAAAAGGCGATCGCCCTTTTTCCGTCACCACTGAAGTTGCTGCTGCCCCCTGGAATCCTCAACACAAGCTGGTACAGGTAGGTTTGCAAGGTAAACGCCCAGAAAGCAAAACCTTACCACCGAGCAACTTAGTATTTCTGATTGATGTTTCCGGTTCTATGGATGACCCGGATAAATTACCCTTAGTGCAACAGTCGCTCAAATTGTTGGTGAATCAACTGCGTCCTGAAGACCGAGTAAGTTTGGTAGTTTATGCGGGGAATGCTGGATTGGTGTTACCTGCTACTCCTGGTAGTCAAAAATCAACAATTTTGGCGGCGATTGACCGCTTAAAGGCTGGAGGCTCCACTGCTGGCGGTCAGGGCATCGAACTAGCTTACAAGATAGCCAAAGAAAACTTCCTCAAATCTGGTAATAACAGAGTCATTTTAGCTACCGATGGAGATTTTAACGTCGGGGTTTCCAGTGATGGCGACCTGACGCGATTAATTGAACAAAAGCGAGAGCAAGGAATTTTCCTGACGGTGTTGGGATTTGGCACAGGCAATTATAAAGATGGAAAAATGGAACAACTGGCTGATAAGGGTAACGGCAACTACGCTTACATCGATACCCTATTGGAAGCCAAAAAGGTTTTAGTTAACGATCTCAGGGGAACTCTATTTACTATTGCCAAAGATGTGAAAATTCAGGTGGAGTTTAATCCGGCGAAAGTTCAGGCATATCGCTTAATTGGTTACGAAAATCGTCTGCTGCAAAACCAGGATTTCAATGATGACAAGAAAGATGCAGGGGATATTGGGGCTGGTCATTCTGTGACAGCGCTTTATGAAATAATTCCCACTGGTACCAAAAGCGATGTGAAACTCCCAGAGATAGACCCTTTGCGGTATCAGCGTTCTGGTGAAACTGTCTCGGATGCTGCTGGTAATGAGTTAATGCAGGTGAAACTTCGCTATAAGTTGCCCCAAGATAGCACCAGTCAACTAATTACCCAAACCATCCAAGATAATGATTTGAGAACCGACCAGATACCCTCCACAAACCTGAGATTTGCTGCTGCGGTAGCGACCTTTGGGATGGTGTTGCGTGACTCTGAGTATAAGGGAGATGCTAGTTATGATTTGGTGATGAAATTGGCAACCCAAGGGAAGGGAGAAGATCAAGAAGGCTATCGGGGTGAGTTTATTCGCTTAGTGGAGCAATCTAGAGAGTTGATTACAAAAAAATGATTTTAGACCATAAATGAGACGGGGAGTAGGGAGTGGTGTAGTTCAATTACTTGAAAACCGTTGTAATATCTTGGGGAGATTCACAATCTACAAAAGAGCGATCGCTCTCCACTGTATTAGATATCTGCAATAAATACAGCAATTTAATTTCAGAAGAGAGCATTGCATATCTGCGAGATGTTTTGCGATCGCTGCTACTAGTCTGGCAAGTCAACAATGCTTGGTGAGACATCCGGATATAACCGTCCCATTTTCTTACGTGCATCCGTAATTTTAAAGCGCCAATTTACACTTGCTTTACTAGAATTGCGATCGCTCTGCCAAGAAGCGATTTCTTGAGATAGTGTTTGAACGTCAGCAATTCGTCTTTCTAAGCATTGACGTGCTAAAACGGATAACTCAATCTCAACTTGATTTAGCCAACTCCCATGCTTAGGCGTGTAGTGAAATTCTAGTTTTTGGACAATTCGACGTGCTTCTTCTGGTGGAAAGAATTCGTACAAAGCAGCTGGATTATGTGTGTTGAGGTTATCAACTACCAGACGAATTGATTCGGCTTGTGGACAATGAATATCTACTAAATTCTTCATTTGTAAAGCGAAATCTTTTTTCGTTCTCTGTTGTGTAACCTCAATATGCCGCCAACCTTTATGAGGTTCAAAAATTGCAAATAAATTGACACTCCCATTGCGTTTATACTCGTAGTCATAACGAAGAGGTTGCTCTGGTTCAGGTGGTAACGGTTCTCTAATATCCTCTAATAAAGGATATGGGCGTTCATCGAAACAAATTACTGGATGTTTTGGGTCATCTGGTTGGCTATATAAATCTAGTAAATCTTCCATCCGTAAAACATACTCGGCATCTACTTTGGGAATGCACCATTGTTCCTTTAACCAAGGTTTAATTTCGTTTTTTTTAAATAGGAACGAACAGTTTCTTTAGAAACTGAATCTACGATGTTTAAACTTACTATGCGCTCTGCTAATAGTTTCATCGTCCAACGATTTCTTCCTGATGGTGCTTTAGAACAAGCTGTTGCAATCAGAAATGCTTGTTGTTCACCATCTAATTTTCGTTGTTTTGGTGGATGAGGCCGGTCTTGTACAGCTAATTCAATTCCTCCCTCTACGTATCTCGCACGAGTACGCTCTACGGTTGAAACGTGTACTCTTAGACATTCTGCGATCGCTTTGTCAATTTCTCCCTCCCATGCCATCAACAGTATATGGGCGCGAGTCATACTCCTTGCTTTACTCTTGCCTGTTTTGATTAGCGATCGCAGTTTTTCTACTTCTTCTTTACTCAAATTTACTGTATACTTCTTTGCCATGATGTTACCCGCAGCCACACTTCAAATAGCTTATCAAAAATCTGTCTCACCAAGCATTGTTGACTTGCCAGACTACTAGCTGTTACGCAGTACAACTATATTGCCCAAACGGGCATTTTATTTCTTGGATTTCCCTTAAGTGGGGACTTGACATGATTCAATAGTACATTTAACCTAGTAATTAATTAACCATTAGGTTAAATAAAAAATGTCTAACGAACAACTGAGTCTTACCTTTGCTGCCCTAGCCGATCCTACACGGCGTGCAATTCTGGCTCACCTCGCCAAAGGTGAGGCATCGGTAAGTGAGTTAGCCAAGCCTTTTAAGATGAGTCTTCCTGCAATTTCAAAGCATCTCAAGGTGCTAGAGCGTGCCGGACTGATTGTGCGGGGTCGCGAAGCTCAATGGCGACCATGCCAGATTCAAGCACAGCCGCTCAAAGAAGCGGCGGATTGGATTGAGCAATATCGTCAATTGTGGGAACAGAGGCTCTCTAGGCTTGATGATTACCTGCACGAATTACAAACTCAGGAGAAACAAAATGAGCAACATTGAGGATGACACTGATGCTCAATCTCAACGTGAGATCGTCATTACTCGCATCTTGAAAGCGCCGCGCGAAGTTGTGTTCCAAGCATGGACTGACCCCAAACACATAACGCAGTGGTGGGGGCCAAAAGGTTTCACAACCCGTGTGATTGAGATGGATCTGCGTCCAGGCGGGAAATGGCGCTACGTGATGACTGGCCCAGACGGCAGGGAGTACCCGGCCAAAGGTGTTTTTCGCGAAATCGTACCCTTTGAGAGGATTGTTACCACTGATGAATTTGATCAAGGCTTTGAAAAAGTCGTAAATGCTGATTTACCAAAGGGAATGGTTGTAACAGCCATTTTCGAGGATTTAGATGGCAATACCAAACTCACACTCCAGATTATGCATGAGTCTATTGAGGATCGGCGTAAGCATGAACAGATGGGTGCGATCGAAGGGTGGAACTCCACTTTTGACTGCCTAGATGAGTTTTTGGCGAAAGCTTGAGTTTCTCTTACTAGGGATGAGGTTTGTATGTTTATCTTCATCAAGCCGAGAAAAAGTTGATGCGATGGTTGCTCCCTGCTCTTGCCGCCGGTGGAGCAACCTACAATGAACCACAAGACCACAGTTTTATGAGCCTCTCACCGATGGACTCTGGAGAAGCTGCACAGAGCAGCAATCGCGATGTTTAATCTCAAAAAGACTTCACGGCATCTTACTGAGGGATTAATACTCGATCGATAACATGAATCACACCATTATCTGCTGACACATCCGGTGTGACAACTGTTGCATCATTTACCTTAACACCATTATTAGAATCAATTTTGAGGTCTGTTCCCTGGGTTGTTGTTACCTCGGACAACTGTGCCAAATCTACTGCAACAATTTTTTGAGCTACTACGTGATACTCTAGAACTTTTCTTAACTCAATCACATCTTCAAGTAATGCTTCTACAGTACCAGATGGCAGTTTAGAAAATGCCTCATCTGTTGGTGCAAATACGGTAAATGGGCCGGAACCTTTGAGCGCTGTGTCCAAACCAGCAGTTGTAATTGCTGTTACCAAAGTGTTGAAAGTACCTGCATTGATTGCAGTATCTATAATATCTGGCATTGAGTTTTACCTTAATTGTCAAAAAACTTGATACTTAGAGGTTTACCACACTTGAGTATCTAGAAAATATAAACCTACGCTAGATGCAATTGAAGAGTAAATGTACTTGTCGCACTTTTTGAAGCGATCGCTACTGGGGTGAGTTTTTCCGAGATACTGACATTCAAGTAATTCTTGATAACGTGCCGATGCGTTACAGCCAGCGCTTTAAACTCCAGCATCTTTTCATCAGACCCCCGCAACTGAACGTCTGGTGTAAGAAACTGCAACAGATTCAAATTTTCGAGTAACAGTACAGCAGGTAATAACAGCTATTTGCCTAAAAAACCTTCGATTGACATTTACCCAAAAGATTTGCCTGCACTACCTCCTGCCATTTTTTAGTTCAGTCGAACTCACCTTAACTCCCTGTCTCGCCCTTCTTTACTTCCTCAATATTAGACCTGAATCCTTACCTTAAATCTTACTAAGAATTACTTTTATCTCAGAACTTTTAGTAGTAAAGCAGATATAAAATACCCCCTCTTCTATTGGTTTTTCTAAAACTTTAGCATAAATATCAACGCTTAATTCTTTTGTAGAATTTGGTGATAAAACTAATTTAATATTACTTAATAGAGAAGGAATAATATCCTTTTCTATATCATTAGGACGTACCTCGGCTCCCTTGGTGGAAAGTTTAACTAAACTGCCTTGAAAAAGGTTTTTTTCAATGTGCTTTTCATCTAAAATGGTATATTCTATTGGTATTGCTTCAGCTAAGGGTAGTAATCTTTCTTCTTCTTGAGTTAGAAAGAGATTGTATTTTCCAATAATCCCCCTAACTTCATAAATATTTATCGGTAGTTTAATTCCTTTTACCTGTACTTGCTTTTGTCCACAGATTTTAACAATTGATTCTACTTCTGTAAATGTCGATTCTGAAATAACAATCTGCCCTCCAATTGTATAGGATTCAATACGATAGGTGAGATTCACCTGGCTACCGACTACACCATATTTGGTTCGGATATAAGAACCAATATTTCCAACAACAACTTCGCCTGTGTTGACAGCTATTCCCATTTCTAATGATGGCAGATTCCACAGCTGCATCTTTTCATTTATACTGACCATTGCTAACTGCATAGCGATCGCACAAGCAATAGCCCTTGTAGTGTCGTCTTCTTTGGCAGTAGGCGCACCAAACAGCACTAAAATACCATCACCTGTAAATTCATCAATGGTTCCTTGATACTGGGTAATGATATCTGCCATTGATGATAAATAAAAGTTGAGAACTTGAACAACCTTTTCCGGGGGTAATTGTTCAGAAATACTGGTAAACCCTCTTAAATCGGAGACGAGTATGGTGATTTTGCGCCGTTCGCCCCCAAGCTGTAAACCTTTTGGACTTTCTAATAAGGTAGTGACTACTTCTTTGCTTAAGTAACGCCCAAATGTATAACGAATTTCTCCAGCAGTACGGGCGATGTGGACTGTAATAGCGATCGCAGATCCCAACAAAGCTAATAATGGTGGTACTACAGGTATCCACCAACTGGCGATAAAGGCTGTATATGTAATAGTTAATAACACACCTGCTGCCAAAATTGGGCTAGTTATTTTCTGGAAGGATAAAAATTTTACCCCACCTGCATATCGCCATTGCCAAGTTAGAGTTGCACCCACAAAAGACCACAGAAAAATCCATCCTATTTCCACTGGCTGCGACCAACTCTTAATTAGTAGGCGACCTTCTTTAGCTGCACTGATAATTTGGCTAGCCATATTTGCATGAATCTCTACCCCAGGCATCGGTTCTGGGGAAGTCAACAAACCACTACTATAGGGAGTGAAGAATAAATCCTCAAAACTTTCGCTGACGTTCCCAATTAAGATAATGCGATCGCGTCCCCATTCTGGTGGTACCTTGTCTTCCAAAATATCTGTCATCGTGACTGTAGAAAAGCGTCTGGCTGGCCCCCTGTAATTAATTAAAATTTGGTAGCCACGGTCATCAGCTCGCACATAGCCACCATCATTAGCAGCAAAGGGGATAAATCTTGTCTTTCCTAACTGCCAATTTTTTGTCTGTCCAGAAGTTTCCGGTGCAATACCTTCGGCATCAAGATAAAGTAAAGCTAAATATAATGCAAAACTGTAAATAGTCTCTCCATTTTTATCTGTTAAGTAGAGCAAACTCCGTCTTACCTTTTTATCTGCATCCAAAACCAAATCATTTGCACCTACTTGCCCTTTATCTTTAAGTGCTGGTGGCGGGTCAATTGGCTCGCGTTGGTTATTTCCTACCACTCTTTGAATTCCGACTAAATTGGGGGTAGATGCGAATACTTTGGTTAATTCTTGATGTCCTGGTTCTACAGGTAAATCGCGGTAGATATCTAAACCAATAGCTCGTGGTTTCCTGGCTTTTAATTTTTGCAACAATTGAGCATACAGACCATCTGGAACGATTGGCTGACGAATTTTTTTCATGTCTGCAAGATTTACTCCCACAATGACAATCCGGTCATCTGGTGCTTCTTGGGGTCGCAGACGCATATATCCATCGAAAGCCTCCAACTCCCAAGGCTGCATCAAACCAGCAAAGCGTAATAAGATGACTACGCCAGCCACACTAGGAGTAGTAATCAAAACACCGCGCCATTGCCACAGTAGCTTTTTCCACTTTCTCCACATCATCTTTTTTACACCAAAATTAATTTTTCAGGTTAGCAAAGTAACCGTTTTAACTTTGCTTATATCTAGCTGTACTGAGGTTAGCGATCGCTCGTGCAGCAGTCAAGGAAAGGTTCTTTGGCGATCGCCCCTAGACCAACTGATTGTAAAAGTTCTTCCCATTCAGTTGGCTTCTCGCGGCGCAATTGAGCAACGGTATTCAGCGCTTCCTGCCAAATTTGAGACTCTGCATAAATTTTTGCCTGTTCTAGAAGTCCTGCGCCAGCTAGCTGACTTTTCAGGGATGAACTTACTTCGGTACGCTGGAGCGATCCTTTAACAGATTGATCCTGAGCGCGGTCTTGAAAATCGCAAATCATCGTGAAGTACCATCGATAGTACTTGCCAATTTGGAGAGAAACATTTGCTGGTAAGTCCAGTTTAATAATGCCAGGAGTACTAGGTAGTTTAAAGGTTGTCAGATAAACCTGATTTCCGGCTTCATCTGTCAAAGCCAATTCTCCAGATTGGGCAGTATTTTGAGGAATGTACCAATACAGTGTTGGATTGGCTGCAACCGTTTTCCCAAAATTATTTTTTGACGGCATTAAAGGCGTTATCGGTATTCCGCTCCCATCAATACAAGAAGAGCCACGCGTTCCTCCACCGAATGTTTGAGAGGGCGCTCCTCGGTCATCTACAGGTGGGAATTTGAGACTGACTTTCCACTCCAAGTTGGATGGCGATCGCTGTGATGGCAAGCTAGCAAAAGTGACAATGGTGGGAGAAAGTGCGCTAACAAGGATCGCTAAAAACTGAAAAAATTTTGGTAAATTCATGATCCGCGTAAGGACTTCTGTTGAACGTAAATCTTTGAAGCAGTAAATCAGTCTTTTCAGAAGTATAGTTGAGTGCTGAGTCAAAACCCTGTTGTTTCAAAACTTTGAGCAATCAATACTGTCCTAATCTGTGTGACTACGGCTATATCTGAAAAATGCACTCTCTGAGGGACTTCCAATTAAAAAATATCCCGTTGCTGTGTAGGCAGAGTGCAGGAGGGAGACAGAAAAATACGATTCCAGTAAATTGGATCGTTTATTTTCTGGAACTTCCTTACCAGGGATTGCCGACGAGCGTGAAACCGCTCCAATAGTAGGGATGAGCAAATTCTTTGTCTCCTATTTGTGCTAACTCCGGCGGTAAAGGAAAACTCTTACTCGCTGTTACCAACCGACCCTTCTCTAGTCGCACCTGACCCTTGAGCATTGCTACCTGTGCTTGCCGGAGAGCCTCGGCTTTAATCGGAGTTTCTTTCAATTTCTCGTAGAAACTTGTCATTAGTCCCATTGTGCTTTCATCGTTGACAGACCATAGACTGCCCATTGCTGATTTCACTCCTGCTAACACCGCCAAGCCTGCAAATCCCAACTCCGCTTCT
Organism: Nostoc sp.; assembly: GCF_036917375.1. Classification (GTDB taxonomy): domain Bacteria; phylum Cyanobacteriota; class Cyanobacteriia; order Cyanobacteriales; family Nostocaceae; genus Nostoc. The sequence goes on along the minus strand of NZ_JBALDN010000015.1, from coordinate 195,512 downwards.
GGGTTCCCTAGTGCTGTACGACAGGCACTCAAAACCAATAGTTCCACTGGCGGCTGACTTAACTTCAACTGCTGCAATTGGCTAATTAGTAATTTGCTATACCAAAACTCAATATAGGATTTATTGATATTACCAGGCTGAAAGTTGGCATGGGTGGAGAAATGGACAATACCAAACGTCTGTAAAGCACGGGCTTGTTTGAGCTTTTCCACGGTGAAATTTTCGTTGAGGAAAGATTTGCCAGTCCACAATTGACTGAAGATTAAAGACAACTCTAGTGAAGCTGCTGGTAAGGGCTTTTGATCGGGGAAGCGATCGGCTCCCATTGCTAAGACTTGCTGATTTCTCACATCCGCATAGCGAGTATCAGTAAGTGATAAGCTGGGCATCAGACCAACGCTGTATCTTTCCACAATAAACCCTTGCCCGTCATGCAGGGCGGCGATCGGCAGGGAGCGCAAACCCGTGTCCATCAAAAAGCTGAGATTCGTGATTTTTTGAGCTTGTAAATCCTTCTCTAAAGGCCCAAGCAGCCACTTATAGAGCTTTTGAGCTAAAGCTAGATATGGGGGAGAGCGTTGAATGTTAGTGATAGCTGCTTGGAATTCTTGAGCGTTTTTGAGGACTTGCTCTCGCGTCGCTCCCTTAATCTGCCGTCTGATTGGTGTTCCAGAGGAAGTGACCATCATTAGTTCAAGCTGGTAGTTACCTTGAGCTTGTTGCGTAGTGGGTTGTACTTGCTGTCGGCGCTGCTCCAAACTTTGAGAATTGAACTCCCAGATAGGTTGTGGTTGCTTGGCAGTCTCCTCTTGTTGAGATTTGGAGTCTTGCTCGGTTTTGGGTTGAAACAAGACATAGATCAGGGCAGGTTTAATGCCAGTGGCTTGTTCAATTCGGCGCAATATAGCCTGGGCTTCTTTTAGGGTTTTGATGCGGACATTGCTGATGCCCAAATGGTTCTCAAAGGTCTTGGTGAAGACTTCCTCCAGTTCTGGCATGTTAGTGTCAGTTGCTTGTGTGGAGGCGAAGGTTACTTCTGGTTGCTGGGTAACAGGGAAGGGATTGGTGAGATCGACGGGATTAAACTTAATAAGTGGAGTCGGAAGTGGAGTCTCAGTTGGAAGTGGAGTCTCAGTTGCAGGTGGAGGGGGGATAATAGAAATTTTCCCGCCAACGATCGCACCAGCTGTACCATTTACCGAGGCATTGCCAATCTGAAACGGATTTAAGCTGCCTCCTCCATGCCGGATTGTGATGTCTCCCCCACCGTTACCGCCAAGGCTGGAAATGCTAGCCAGACCGCTGTTGCTGTCGGTGAAGGTGTCTGTTACTCGGAAAAATTGTTTAGCGGTGATATTTATGTCACCACCTCTACCGTTTTTTCCACCTTGGGCGTTAATCTGGGTAGCTTGAATGTCACGGCTGGAGTCAAGAGTGACATTGCCACCGTTGCCGAAACTACTGCTGGAATCAATTGCGCCAGTGGTAAGATTGGTGGCAGCTTTGGCGATGATGGCACCACCATTAACTCCTGAACTGTTCAGGTTGCCCGTGGAAATGGCATCGCCGCTTTCTAGAGCGATCGCTCCCCCATTCCCAGTTGTAGAACTAGTGTTGAGAGTTCCCGCACTGGTATTGATATTGCCACTGGTGCTGTTTATTCTAATCTCTCGACCTTGATTTACCACATCGCCAGTGGTAATGTTTTGGTTAGCTTGCAGGTTAAGGGTGGCATTGTCAGCTCCGGTGAGTTTAAATCCACTAGTGTTAATGGAACCTGAGCCAAAGGGCGATCGCAAAGTAACCGGGTCATTGAAAGTCACATCACCAGCTAGGGTAATTGCACCACTGCTGTTATCTCGCCCGATCGATATTTGAGAAAAGCCATTTTGCCAAGTGTTTAATTTACTGGCATTTAGATTTAAACGGGCATCGTTAATGTTGCCACCCAAGGTAATGTCTAAGCTAGGAGTACGAGGCTGCAACTGAAGGATACCAGTACCTTTGATTTGAGTGGAGCCAAGGAAGTTCATTTCATCAGCAGTGAGGGCGATCGTACCACTGCCTGTTCCAGTGGGGTTAATGGAACTGTTTTTAATGCTAATTCCTTCTGTAGTGTTACTACTACTAGCGCCTTCTAAGCTTATATTTCCTGTGCCCGTCGATTCTACCTCTGCACCATCTTCCAGTAAAATGCCGAAGTTACGATTTCCCCCTCCATTACCGCCAGTACCCATGAGGCTGATATTTCCATTGGCTGAACGGACTTTGGAATTGGCACTGAGATATATCCCCTCACTAATATCAGTTCCGACTCCAGCAATCCCCTCTAGATTAATTGTCCCCGTTTTAGTCGCGGCGATCGTGCTACTGTTTACTTCAATGCCGTCGTTGTCCCTACCTCCCCTAGCGTTACTAGTACCTTGGAGTGTAATTCTCCCAGTGCCAGTGGAACTCACCAGGCTATTGTTAAGCTGAATCCCGTTGTTGTTGTTTCCATTGCCGTAGCCTATGCCTGTTAAGCTGATATCTCCATTTACAGCCATGATGCTGCTATTATTCAGCAAAATGCCTTTCTGCTCGTTAGCATCAGCATTGTTTCCCTGACCTGTAATCGAAATATTGCCAGTACCGGAATTGAGAGTAGCTCCATCAAGACTGACTCCAATGGGATTTGCTGCTGTTCCTTGTGCCGGCTCGTTTAAGGGGTTATTACTACCGCCCAGAACTATATTGCCTCCATTAGAATCGATCGCAGCACCGCTTTTGAGGGCGATCGCTCCTCCATTGATACCGTCTCGATCTGCATTGAGGGTGACATCCAACTTACCCACACCACTGGCTGTTAGCTTGGCATCTGAGTTGATAAAAATACTGTTATTAGCTTCTAGCGTTAGATTTGCATTGCCAGTAGCCGTTGTACCGATGTTGGCATTGATGTTGAGATTGCGATCGGCAGATAATTTCAAGTCAGAACCACTGCTCCATGAAATTGGATTGCTGACTGTAATATCTCCTTTACCAGCCAAACCCGATGTTGTCGAAACAGTAACATTACTCAAAGCTAGTTGATTTTGTAGCGTAGTCGAGTTGAGATTAGAAGAGGTTGTGGTGGTGTCAGCAAATATCCCCCTACCGAAGGTCATACTAGCGGTATCCATCGCGCTGCTGATGGTGATATCAGTCGGATCTAGGAGGAGCGTGCCGACTTTACCCGCAGGCGAGAGTCCTGCGGACACGCCACGCGATCGCAAATCAACCAAGCCTTGAAATAAGAGCAATCCTTTGCTAGATACTTCTACTAACCCGCCATTCCCAGCATTAAGCCCCCCGATGGCGTCGATCTTACCAAAGAACTGAGTGTTATTATCTGACCAAACGATCGCCCGACCGCCATCACCGTTTAGCAGCGCGTTAGCATTAATTACCGAATCGCTGCTAACAAACGTCTGTAAGGCATTGGGTAAGATACCTTGACCTTTGTAGTCTCCTCCAATCCGAACGATGCCGCCGCCAGTCGTGCCAGAGGCATTAATATTAGCACCAATCAATCCGACGCGATCGCCCAAGACGTTTACTGTACCACCTGTCTGCATAACTCCTGTATTGGAAACATCTAGGGTTCCAGAAGCGATCGTAGTTCCTGCGGCAGTTGGGATAGTTGTACCAGATCGTGTTAACTGCACTGTGCCTGCATCTAAATTAGGTCTCACACCAAGATTTAGTCCCTTAGATCCTTGGGTTAACAGCGTTGGCAAATCCAGAGGGTTAATTGCTAGCTGTTGCTCTGTTGTATTTCTTGGCAGTTCCAGCTCTAAACTCAGCAGGTTTCCCGCTTGAGAGATCCGAATCAGGTTTGTCCCCGGCACTGCTGCAAGAGTAATATTGCCGCCGGGTGCGCTCAAGGTCGCTGTATTGATGATACTGCCACCGATTAAAGCCAGATTGTGTTTTTCTAAAACTGACAAACTACCAGCATTGATAATAGTCCCAGGATTGGTGAAATCAAAGGCAAACCCAGAGGGATTGCCATTTAAATTTGAGTAATCATTTTTACCGACTGCATTAAACCAAAGGCGATTATCAAAGCCAATTGCTGTAGCAGTCGTTACCGTAAAGTCAGCCGGAAGGTTTATTTGGGCATTCGGTCCAAAGATGACTCCGGCTGGATTCATAATGAATAAGTTGGAATTTCCTCCAGTTACCTGAATCAGTCCATTGATGGTTGAAGGATCTCCGCCGACAACTCGTGTGAGAATATTATGAATATCGGGATTCGAGAGAAAATTGGCAATCTGCTGCTGATTGAGTCCAAATTTCTCCAAGCTGTGAAATAGGTTCGCCCGATCGCCAGAAAGCTGACCCCCTTGGATGTCGATGCGATTGCCCTCTTGAGTCACAACTGTCCCTGTCCCATCATTAGCTGGAACGATGGATTGTCCAAATACGGGTTTGGCAGAAATGCTCCCTAACCAGACGCATAGGGTAAGCACAATCGGCAATGAAGCATTCTGACTTTTAAACACTAGTTGCTTCTGCTGGCAAAGACGCTGTAAGAACCAGTACGCAACTGCCGACGCTCGTTCGCTCTTAGCGTCTCCCCTTGGGAGATGACTCGCTAACGCTGCGCTAACGCTAACGCCAACGTACTGCTTTGCCAACGTACTATTTCGTTTTGACTTATGATTTTTTCTGTTCACTGCCAATTCCCCAAGCTTAAAGTTGATAATTCACTTGGAAATAAAAGCCACCATCTTGACTGTTATTGCTATGTGCGATCGCCATAATTCTAGTGGTGCGCTACACAAACTTTGCCTCGTAGCCAGCAGAGGGGAAAGAACACTTGCGAACTATCTTCTTTTTGTCCAAAGTCCAAACAGTTGATATCTCTAAAATAGTATCATTTTGTGATAGAAGAACATTATAGAGCTTTTTTTACACAGAAATATGAGCTACATACTTAATTATATTGAATACAATCCTAACAAACAAAGCCTTTGATTGATCTTGAGTATGAACAAATACAACAATTCATCTTAAATACACAACGATTGTATCATGAAAAACAAGCTTTATTAGAGTTGAAAAAAGTGAAAATTATTGTTATATGAAGAGGTCGTAAACCAAAACTATCTATTAAAGAACAAATCATTTTAAGAGGCTCGACCTTAATCTCTCACGAATACATACTGTGTCGTCCTGTAATCTAAAGATTTACTTTATAAATGGTCTCTAGACAGAAATATAGAAGACTATTTAACCAATAATAAGATTTATAGCTGGAAAGTAAGGATCGGATTTTAGGAACAGTTGATGGGGCGATCGCTCTCAGTCGTTGGTTCAACTATTTAAGCACTCAATTGCTTACATATTAACATTGTATTTGAGTAATTTATAATGCAGATAAATTCTTCCACTTTGAATGTAAATAGAATACTGTCTCCTGACGGACGCGTGTTTGAAATCGCAAATCAGCTTGGGGGCGCATTAAATTGTCTGTTGCGGCTTGTCAGCCAATATGTCGCCCATCGTCCTGAAACTTTAGGTTTTGAGCAGTATCAAACACCAGAATTACGTCGTGCTAACGTGGTTTATCGCCAGCTTGATGAAACTTTCACCCAACGGTTCAATAAGGTGGGAAAAGAAAGCTAAACTCCGATCAAAAAGCCACTTTTCTTGAAGTATGCAAAGTAGATATTGAGTAATTCGGTGTTTATTGTTGGATAAATAATATTGGTGTCAGCAAGTCCAGTCAATGCATTTTGACAATCAAATGCAGGCAGATGTACGTTCTTTAATAATTGTTCGTCTAACAATGGCAGGAAGGCATGTAAAGCATTTGGAATATTGTGTTTCGCATTGTGTAGCAATTTAGCATACCACTCATGGTAAGAAACTTGCTCTAGCGAATAGCCCAAAGACCGAACCAAGTCACACCAATTACGCCAAGACAGACAATCAGGAGAAACAAGGTGAAATGCCTTGCCAAAGGAGTCAGGGTTTTGAGAGAGGTGGACGATCGCCCTGCTACCATAATCAACTGGGGTCAAATCGAGGGGGAATTCCAAATCCGGCATCATACCTAGTTCGATACAGCCTTTAGTCAGGCTGCAAAAGAAGTCATCCACATTGGCGATTCCCGTTTGGCTGTGTCCGGAAATTGCACCTGGTCTGTAGATGCATACAGGAACTCCGCGATCGCGTGCTTGCATGACCAGCTTTTCTGCGACCCATTTACTCTGTAAATAACCCCCTTGCAAGCCTTGAAATTCTGCCAATTCATCGGATTCTTGAATGGAGTTAGCATTTGCATAGGCAGGAGCAGAAAAGATGCCCAGTGTCGAAACAAAATGCACGGGTTTGACTTTTGTTTGAGTTGCTAGACGCAAAATCGCCTGAGTTCCCAGAACATTGGCTGCTTTGAGTTTTGTGTAGGGATAAAGAAAATTGACGACAGCACCATTGTGATAGATGACATCAATTTGATGGCTAAGTTGATGGAATTGTGACTCATTCAGGCCTAAGTTGGGCAACGCCAAATCGCCAACGACTGGAATGATACGAGAGCGAAACTGTTCTTGCCAAAGTCCGTATGCTTGCAAATGGTTTTGGATACGTTGGATGCCCTGTTCTACATCCTGCGCTCGCACTAAGCAATAAACATTAGCCGTGGTCTGTTGTAGGAGTTCTTCTACTAAATACGCACCGAGAAAACCGGTTGCTCCAGTTAAGAAAATCGCCTGGGGTTGGGCGATAAACTTGAATGCTGTCGTTGGATGAATTTCTGGATCTAAGACAGCTTCTGCTGCCAAATCGATCTCTAAATTGGCAGCCACTCCTGTCTGAGCGATCGCTTCAATTACTTGAGCCACTCCCGCAATTGTTGGGACTTCTAATAATTGATGAATGGGTATAGTTACATGAAAGTTTTCTCGCAACCGAGACAGCAGTTGCACTGCTAACAAAGAATTGCCTCCCAAATCGAAGAAGTTATCGTAGATGCTGAGTGGGGATCTGTGAAGTAAATTTTGCCACAGGTCAGCTAAGTGTTTCTCGGTTTCGGTGCGAGGTGCAACAAATGTCTGATGCTGTTGTTGGTATTGAACTTGAGACTCCTGAATGTGCTGGAGAATCTGCTCTGGTGTATGCCAATCTGAAGCAATTTTTTGGAATAAGGTGGTGTAATTGGCAGATTGTTGGGGTATTGCGCGATCGCTTTGGGTTAAATTCCCTTCAGATGCCGAATATTTTGGTTGTTTGTCTAATCGTTCAGAAGCAATAGCGAGCGATCGACAATCATCTGCTGATAACTTATAGCAATAGCTTTCTGCTAAAGGTTCCTTGCCAATGGCTGTCAACTGTTCGAGAAAATCTCCAACAGGTTGGTTTTTAGAACTGGGCTTGTAAATAATATCGATCTGCTTCAGACCGCGTGCCAAGGCAATTTTACCCAGGAAGTTGAGCATTTGATATTCAACTCCTCTACCCAACACTCGACAACTGAGTAACAGCGTATCTACCACTAGGGCAGACGCTGTGGCCTGTACCATCATCATGCCCACCAAACCATAATTACCAAAGCGGTCTTTTACATCCACAACATAGCAAGTATGAGTATCTAACAGGCAAAAGGTTTTGATTTCAGCCGACGTTCTGCGTAAGGTAGTGGTATTAAATTGATTTGTTCGCTGCGTTAGTTGAGCAACACGATCTACCTGGGAGGGCTGCATTTCCATAATATCCACTTGCAGATTGAGGCTATTGAGGAAATCTCGCAACGTGAGGGATTCGTTTGCCGCTTGCTGACGTTGGCGATTTTGCTGGTAAACAATCGTTCGCTGTCGATCCTCTACAGTGATCTTGAGACGATCGAATGCCCAGATATGAGCCAGGAATTGGGGAATTTCAGTGGCATTTGTGGGCAATTGCAGGGTTAAAACTTCTGGACAGTGATAGCGGACTTGTGCGCATTCGATGGGATTGTCATCAATAAAGATGAAGCTATCTAAACTCAGCCCTAGTTCTTGAGACAGCAATTTCAAGTTTTCTGATTTAGTCTGCCAATTAATTTGCCAAGCCGCCAAATGGTGACGCTTCAGCCGCATATCGGAATGTTGGTCTAATACGGCAAAGACATCTGCTTGATTATTTTTGCTGCACAGACATAGCAACATCCCGCGATCGCCCTGCTGAATCATAAATTCTTGCAATGCTTGATAGGATGAATCTATGACAATACCCTCAACTCCATCCTCGCCACAAACACCTTGCCATAAGGTTTGATCGCAGTCTAAGACAATTACTTTATAAGGCGGTCTATGTAGGCAGTGAATTTTTCTCGCCAACATTGTTCCTAGCGCTGTGAAAAATGCTGGCGTAAATGGAATATGTCCGATTTCATCGCTATAAGAATCATAGAAGTTAGTTACTGGGTAGCTTGTTGCTAACTCTTGATAATTAATAATATTTAGTCCACTAATATCGGCAAGTTCTGTTAATAAGTTTGCTTCCACTGATTGCAAAAAAGTTGCCATTTTTGCATTACTTGGCAATAAACAAAGCAAATGGGGAATTTGAGTCCGTTCGCAGGATTGACGTAATGCTATAACTAAATCCTGAGTATTGCGCTCAATGGAATTCTTTTGTTCGTTACTAGATAACTCTTGTGAATCCTGTGATCTAACCCAATCTTCTAACCGCACTAGAATAATATTGACTCCCGTTTCATTTTGCGATAACAGACTATCAGGAGTCAGCAGTTGTTGGAAAACTTGGTTATAGGGAGCAAAGGTAATTTCTGAGGGGAAATTGAGTTGCTGCATCCAGAATTTTAGAGAATCTGCAACCAAATCGGCAGTAAAAGTAGCTGCGATCGCTAGCTTTTGTTTTTGGTATCGACTCCTGGCTAATTTTGCTTTTCTCTCAAGGTCTGTTGGTAGTCTCAATTCATTGAGGCGAATATCTTTTGACTCAACCCATTGTTCTAGAATTTGAAATAAAGCGTTACCAAAAGCGTCAATTGTTTCACTTTCAAATATGTCGGTGTTATATGCAATTCCTATTTGTAAATCTGTTCCGACTTCGTAAATATAGGTATATAAATCTAAATCAGTAGGCCCCCAAATTCCTTCGTCAATTAATGAAAACGTCAGATTGGGTAAATTTGTTAGGTCGCTCGGTAATTGACTGTTGACATAGCTTAATCCGGTGCGGAATGTTTGAAAAAAGGGAGTATCTTGTGCAACCCGACTCGACCCCATGACTTCAACGACTTTACCAAAGGGGACATTTTGGTGAGCATAAGCAGATAACAACACCGATCGCACTCGGCTGAGTACTTCCGCAAAAGTGGGATTGTTAGACAAATCTGTACGCAGTAACAAAGGGTAGCCAAAAAAACCAATCAGCGACTCCACTTGCGGATGAACTCGACCTGAAGCGGTAAAGCCAATTAATATGTCTTCCTGCTGAGAACACAAATAAATCAAAGCCTTAAACGCCGCTACGAAAGTCATAAAGGAAGTAATTCCCATTTGTTCGTGACTTCGTTGTTTGATTGCTGCCCACAGAACAGGATCGAGTTTAAAAAACTTTCGCCGACCCTGGAAATTCTGGAGTGGCGGTCGGGGATGGTCGATGGGCAATTTTAATTCAAAGGATGCCCCCTCTAGTTGCTGTTTCCAGTAAGCTAGTTCGCTTTTGAGTGCATCATTGTTGAGCCACTGGCGCTGCCATACGGCAAAGTCTCGATATTGGATCGCAGGTTCTGGTAGTGGGGAAGGTTGTCCCTTGTAGAAATGACTGTAGACTGTCGCCAGTTCCCGAATCCATACACCCATCGAGATCATATCGCTGATAATGTGGTGAATGACGAGCAAGAGAATGTGCTCGCGTGCATTTAAGCGAATGAGTTTAATCCGCCATAAAGGAGCGATCGCCAAATCAAAGGGAGCTTCAGCTGCTTCATCGGCAAGTTGCCAGAAAGTTTTTAATTGTTCGGTTGCATCTAAATGCTCAAGACTGAAAACAGATAATGTAAAAGGTTCTGGTGCAGTGATATTTTGCACGGGATTTCCTTCCCATACCCCAAACGTTGTCCGAAACACATCGTGGCGACGGAAAATTTCATTAATACTTTGTTCTAGGCAGTTTAAATCTAGATCCCCATTCAACCGCAAGGCTTGAGCAATATTATGAGCAGATTCTACAGCAGCTAACTGGGCCAAAATCCACAGGCGTTCCTGCTGGAAGGATACCGGCACATTTTGCGTTTGTGAAACCGGAACCAAAGGGATGGAAGCAGCACCGATTTTGTTTTGGTGTAGTAACCGGATTAGCTCTACTTTATTGTTAGCTAAAGCATTGCGTAGATCGGGAGTGATAACTCCTTTAGGTGCTTGAATGCGGAGTTGTTCCCCATCAACTAATAATTTCACTCCCCGGTCTGAAAGCTCGGCTAAAAGGGCATTTAGGTTCATAGTATTATTTCTTCCACATCCTCAGTGATTTCCATCGCCGAATTTTCGTTGAGTCCCTGTAAAGCTAGCTGTTTCAATAACAGGTCTGCTAGTTGGTTGATGCTGGAACCTTCAACAAACTTTTCTAAAGAAAGGTCAATTCCCAGTTCTGTGATGATCCGATTGCGGATTTCGATCGCCATCAAAGAATCTAGTCCGGCTTTGCTCAGTGCTTGACTGGCATCGACTCGCTCCACAGAACAACCCAACACTTTGGCAATCTTTTCTTTCAGGTAAATAATTAAAATCTGCAAGCGATCGCCGAAGTCATGAGTTTGCAATTGTTGCTGAATTTCCATCGGCGGTGGTGATGCCGATTGAGCAATCCCCACCTGAGAAAACTCTGTCAAATATGCCGGACAAGTCCCCGGTGAGAATTGCTGCATAAATGTCAGCCAATTGAGCGGCATCACACCTACTTGAGCAACCTCCCAAGAAAAGCTCTGCTCCAAAGCCTGTAAACCTTGGGATGGCGATATCATTTCCATTCCCTGATGTTGGAGTTGCTTACCGAACTGACGCTCGGCTGCTGCACCAATTTCAGCCCAAGCTCCCCAGTTAATACTCAATCCCGATAACCCCAATTGATGACGATAATGTGCTAGAGCGTCTAAAAAGGCATTGGCAGTGCAGTGGTTAGCTTGACCGGCAGAACCCAAAACAGAAGCAGCAGAAGAAAACAAGATGAAAAAATCGAGCGGTAAGGTTTGGGTTAATGCGTGCAGATTCCAAGCACCTTGTACTTTCGGTGCCATGACTCGATGAAAGCGCTCCCAAGTTTGCTGGAGTAAAACTCCGTCATCCAAAACTCCGGCTGCATGGATAATGCCGTGCAGAGGCGGGTAGCTGCGGTCAATTTCTGCCAATACCTCCGCCACTTGTGACTGCACAGACACGTCAGCTTGCATTACCATCACCGATACACCTTGTGCCTGAAGCTGCTGAATCTGGCGATCGCTCTGTTCGTTTGTCCCCCTGCGTCCCATGAGAACTAAGTGCTGTGCCCCACGTTCTACTAACCAATGGGCAATTAGCAGTCCCAGTCCCCCTAATCCACCACTAATTAAGTAGGTACTATCTGCGTGGATGGGGATATCTGCTTGATTGGGATTTTGTTTTCCCCGGTAAGGAACCAGTCTTGCCACCTGACGCATCCCATTACGGAATGCAATTTGGTTCTCTCGATCTGGTGATGTTAACTCTGCAAATAGTGCATCAAGGGGGTTTTGAGTTAGCCGATAATTCTCTTGGAGGTCTAAATCTATCAAGCGAAACTGTAATTCTGGGTGTTCTTTGACGATTGCTTTCCCCATTCCCCATAGGGGCGATTGAACTAATCCAGCTCCATCGGCAACTGCTCCTCTAGTTATTACCCATAACTGAGGTGGCGTTATACCCATCTTTTTAACTAGCGCTTGCACCAAGTACAGAGTACTGCCACAGCCAATACGGGTTGCTGCTTGCAAATCTTCGACGGTTAAGGTTGGTGCAGTTTCTCCAGTCTCCAAGCTCCACAAATGTACCACCCCTGAGAGACGCGATCGCTTGCTAAGTATTTGCGAAACCAACCGCTGAAAATCTTCCGGTTTCTGAGGATTAATCCTGAACTCGAACTCACTCAACAGTTCGTATTCATGTCCGGGCAAAACTAGAGTACAGGTATCTCCTCGTTCTTGAAACCGTTGAGCAAGTTTCTGACTGATACCTTGACTATCTGCTAAAATTAGCCAGTTTTGTGGTATGTGGCTCTCGGTTCCTTTTTGAGCAACGATCGCAGCCTGAGCCAGGGAACCGATGACTTGATTTTTCGGTGCGATCGCCACCGCCGACGTAAATCCATTCGCTTGCAACACATCTTGCCACTCGGCACTACTTAAGAGCGGGTAATTCGGTCGCAACCAGCGATCGGCAAACAACCACCAACCTGGGGTCAAACCGAAGCTTATATCTAGCCAACAATGGCGATCGGTGACTTCTAACAGCACCAAAATTCCGCCTGGTGCTAATAAGCTGTGGACATGGGCCAATGTTTGTTGTAAATCTGGTGTAGCATGTAACACATTTGCTGCCAGAATCACATCATATTTTTGGCCTTCCAAGCCTTGAGTCGCTGGCTCTTGGCTGATATCTAAAGCCTGATAGCGGACAAATGGGTAATCCCGAAACTTCTCCCGTGCTTTGGCTGCAAACAGAGGTGAAATGTCTGTGAAGGTGTATTCAGCTTGGTAATTATTCAATTGCGGCAGAATGTAAGCGGTTGTGCTGCCAGTTCCCGCCCCAATTTCTAGCAAGCGGATCTTGCTTCCCTGTGGTACTCGCAGCAGTGCTGCGGAAACTGCCTTTTGCACCAATGTATTCATTACTCTAGCAGCTGGGGCATCTTGATACAGTTGCGTCAGTAGGGTGAAATCACCATTGGGAAACAGTAATTGTAGTGGGTCAAGTTTTCCCTGAAGTACCTCTGGTAAGCTAGCACCACAGCGTTCTACTAGGGCGATTTCAGTATCTCCGGTAGGGAATTGGACTAACAGTCGGTCTGGTTGCGGCGTTTGGCGATCGAGGGCGCTAATTACTTCCCAATGATGTCTGCCGTTGACACAATCAAGAGGTCTGAGCCACCCTGCTTCAGTCAAAATATCCAGAAACCGATGTAGCAGTTGATGATACTGGCTAATCACCCCTAACTGTTCTGCTATTTCTGTAAAGGAGAACTGCAATCCGAGTTGAAAGTCCCATCCTAGTTGTTGTAAGGCACTGATTACATAAGATACACTGAGAGCTTCAAGTTGGGGTAAAAATTCGTCGTTTGATGAGGTTGTTGTTAGGAGTTCGGCCAATTGAGGAATCAGGTTTTGGCTGATGTCCTTGGGATTGAGCAGGTAATCCGGTGAGAGCGATCGCCCCATTCGGGCTTGAGGTCGCCACTCGATTTGATACAACCAATCTGGCGGAACTTGAGGAGAGGTTAATGTAGCCGAAGCGACCCTTTGAAGTTGCAGACCTTCAACAACCGCTAGAATCTCACCATCATCTGTAACTAATTGCAAATCGCTTAAGAGTGTTTTGTTACTGTTCTGGCTAGGATGTACTTTGGCAAAACTCCATAGTCGGTTGCTGGGGCGATCGCAAACTTGCAATCGCTTGATAGCGATCGGCACATAAGCCTCTTTGCTACCATCTTGTGGGAACGTAGCTTGCAAAACTTGAAAACAAGCATCTAACAATGCTGGATGAAACTGATAGGTATCTGTTTCTAAAACGCATGTTTGGGGTAACTCAATTTCCCCTGTCACTACTTCTGAATTCAACCACAACTGTTTAACTCCCCGAAAACTAGCACCATAATCAACTCCCCTCTGAAGAAACTGTTGATAATGTTCGGCTTGCTGATGGGAAGCTACTTCTTTGGGGAAACAGTGCGTTGCAGAAAGTTCCATCGATGGTTTGAGATTGGATGCGCTGACATTTCCAGAAACATGCAGCATCCAAGAGGGTGAATCTTCCTCATCTAATTCACAACTAAAAATTTCAAAGGAATATCCCTGTTGTTCCGTGGGGTGAAGAATTAGCTGGAGTGTTTTAACTTCATTTTCTGATAGAATTAATGCCCGTTTATATAAGACATTTTCTAAAATTAAATTTTTGGATTTCAAAACCTTAGCTGCTGCCCCTAAAACCATCTCTAGATAAGCAGTTCCTGGCACGATTACTTTGCCGTAAACGCGATGGTCAGCTAAAAAAGCGGGGAAATGAGAATTGATTTGCGTCTGGAAACGAATCTCTTTCGAGTCTGCCAAGTGCAATCTAGAACCAACCAGAGGATGAGAAGATTTGAGATTGGCAGAGGAGAGTTGAACATTTTTTTGGCTACTATCTTGGTTTGGTTCAACCCAAAAACGCGATCGCTCAAAGGGATAATTCGGCAACACCACGCGCCGATGCTCAAATCCCCGATGAAACTCCGACCAATTCACCGATATTCCCTGCTCATACAACGCCGCTAAACTGCTCAACATCTGCTGCCAATCCGATTCCTGGGATTTGAGGCTCCCTAGCCACAGATGTCCTGATTCTGGGATACATTGACGACCCATGCTTACTAAAATTGGGTGTGGCCCTACTTCCAAACAAGCCAAATTTCCCAACGCTGAAAGGCTGACAATACTGTTAGCAAATTGCACTGGCTGCAAAATATGCTGCACCCAATATTCAGGCGTGCTAATTTCCACTCCTGCCAATTGCCCTGTGATATTGGAAATGAAGTGAATATTCGGGTTTGGTGTACGGTAGCTCACTTGCTGGGCAATCTGCTCAAACTCTGCCACCATTGGTTGCATCAATGGCGAATGAAAAGCATGGGAAACTTTCAGTGACTTTGTTTGCACTCCTCTGGCTTCTAAGATAGCCACAGCCGATGCGATCGCCCCAGATGCACCAGAGATCGCGATTTGCCTTGGTGCGTTAATCGCAGCTATCGCCACCTCCGGCAATGAATCAATCGCCGCACGGACTTGTGCCAAATCAGTAAATACCGCTACCATCGCCCCTGTCTGCGGTAGTGCTTGCATCAATTTTCCCCGTGCGGCGATGAGTTTCAATCCATCTTCCAGACTGAATACACCTGCAACAGTTGCAGCAACATATTCGCCCACACTATGACCCATAACAACACTAGGCTTGATACCCCAAGATTGCCATAGCTGGGACAATGCATATTCCAAGGCAAATAAGATAGGTTGGGTATAGCCAGTCTCATCTAGAATATGACGCCCTAAGTTCTTTTCCCTTTCCCCTTTCCCCTTTCCCCTTTCCCCTAATGGATACAGCACTTCTAGCAATGGTTGCTCTAATAATGAGTCCAGAATTTGGGCACAGCGTTCGAGGGCTTGCCGAAAAACAGGTTGGGTTTCGTAAAGTTCTCGTCCCATGCCGATATACTGCGAACCTTGTCCGGTGAACAGGAAAGCTACCCCTGAAGCCTGAGAGCGAGTGCGCTGATTTTCGGCAATAAATGTTGTAAGTTGATTTCTCAATTGTGCGGGTGAATCGGCAACCAAGGCCAGCCGATAGTCAAAATGCGATCGCCCCACATTACTCGTATAACAAATATCCGTCAAAGATACTTCTGAATGAGACTCCAAAAACCCCACATATCGCCCAGCTAATTCCCGTAACGCTGTCTCAGTTTTTGCCGAAACCGTCAATAGGGATTTTGGATTGTCATCAGCATCATCCAATCTAAAATCTAAAATCGGCAATCTAAAATCGGAGGGTGCTTCCTCCAAAATGACATGGACATTCGTACCGCCAACACCCAAAGAAGTTACGCCAGCCCGCCGAGGCGTTTGGTCTGTTTGCCAGTCTGATAGAGTTGTATTTACATAAAATGGACTGTTAGCAAAAT
This sequence comes from Nostoc sp., assembly GCF_036917375.1. GTDB lineage: Bacteria > Cyanobacteriota > Cyanobacteriia > Cyanobacteriales > Nostocaceae > Nostoc. Next base: position 179,591 of record NZ_JBALDN010000015.1, on the reverse strand, counting down.
CAATCTTGGGATTGGGATGTTTAAAATTTAGGCTAGGCGGTAGCAATCGGTGTTTGAGTGCCAAAACTGTTTTAATCAATCCTGCTATGCCTGAAGCTGTGTCTAAATGTCCGACGTTAGTCTTTACAGAACCGATGGCGCAAAATTGTTGCTTCTGTGTTTTGCTACGAAATGTTTGGGTTAATGCTGCAATTTCAATCGGATCGCCGAGAGTCGTTCCGGTTCCGTGAGTTTCGATGTAAGTAATAGTTTCTGGATTAATATTTGCGATCGCTTGGGCTTGAGCAATCATTGCTGCCTGTCTCTGAACGCTGGGAGCCGTATAGCTGATTTTTTGGGAGCCATCGTTATTAATCGCAGAACCTTTAATGACGGCGTAAATATTATCTCCATCCGCGATCGCATCTGCCAATCGTTTCAACATCACAATGCCAACGCCATTTCCGCCAACGGTTCCTTGTGAATTGGCATCAAATGCTCGGCAGTGACCGTCAGGTGAAAGAATCATTCCTGGCTGATACCGATAACCAGATTTTTGGGGTACTGCGATCGCCGCAGCACCAGCCAGAGCCATATCGCATTCTCCCTGAATCAAACTCCGACAAGCCTGATGGACTGCAACTAAGGAAGTTGAGCAAGCGGTTTGCACGTTGACGCTCGGCCCTTGCAAGTTGAATTTGTATGAAACCCGCGTGGGGAGAAAATCTGCACCATTAGCGATCGCCAGTTGCGAGTCATCAACGTATTCTAATCGCTCCCGATTCGGGTAAAGATTCTGATTCCAATAGGTTCGACCTGCATAAAGATTCATCCCCATGCCTGCATAAACCCCGATTAATCCTGTATAAGTTGCAGGATCGTAACCAGCATTTTCGAGTGTTTCCCAAGCACACTCTAGAAACAGGCGATGCTGCGGGTCGATGATTTGGGCTTCTTTAGGAGAGATATCGAAAAACGCGGCATCAAATAAATCAATGTCAGATAAGATACCACTTGCTTTCACATAATTGGCATCATTCAAGGATGAGGGATCGATTCCGGCTAACTCCAGTTCTTCATCACTAAAGAACGAAATCGATTCCACGCCATTACAGCAGTTTTGCCAGAATTCATCGAGTGTTTTGGCTCCTGGAAAACGCCCGGACATGCCGATGATGGCAATTTCTAATTGCTGGGTATCTTTCATCTTACCCACGCGCTCGGATGGCGAGAATTGCGATCGCTCCGGCAATGGTATTTGAGCTTGATTTAGAAACTCTGCTAGCGTCTGAATAGTTGGATATTGGAACAAGTCAATCAGTGACAGATGTTGCCCAAATTGTTTTTGTAAGCGATCGTGAACCCGAACCAAGGTGAGCGAACTGCCACCTAGTTCAAAAAAGTTGCGATCGATACTCACTGAAGTAATGCCCAGTATGTCTTGCCATATTTGAGCTATCTGGCGTTGAATGTCAGTTTGGGGCAAAACAACTTGCCAAGGTTGGTTGTGCCTTTGATTGCTGCCAATAATTTTGGCAATGTCTATCGTACCCGTTTGTGTTAAGGGCATTTTTGCAAGCTGTACAATTTCACAATGGCTAGCAGTCCCAAAGCGATCGCCAACTCTCATTTGCTCCCAACCATTCACCTCTGCACCATCAATCGTCGTAATATAAGCGGTTAATTTCTCGACGTTCTCGGCTTCTGTCTTCAAATATCGACGAATATGGGGATTACTCCCATCTAAACCGACAATCAGCTGCGGTTGATGACGCGATAAACCTGCCAGTAAGGAACGCCATCCCTGTTCTTGAGTAATACTTTGATAGCCCAAGCGATGAGCTGCTTCCCGGCTGTGCATGGGGTTGCCCTCGCTCATACCGACATCATCCCACTGGCTCCAGTTAAAGCAGTAAGTATCAGGATGGTAATGGTATTGCTGATATTGACAACAACCATCTAAAAAACTGTTGGCAGCAGCATAGGCACTGAAAGTTGCTCCCCCAAACACACTATTTACAGAAGAAAAGCCGATGAAAAGGGCATCTGGTCGATTCTGAATTAGTTGAAAAAGCGTCCAAGTGCCCTGAACTTTCGGGCGCAGCATGGTATGAAAGCTTTCTAATGTAGCCACAGCTATCCAGTGATTTTCCATCACCGTCCAGTGGTGTTTGAGATCGCCTTCACCTGCTAAATGAATAATTCCTGCCAAGGGTTGATTCCATCTCAACTCTGCCTCAGTGACAGCCTGTTGCAAACAAGTTAGATCGCAGATATCAACAGGTTTGTATAATAAATCACCGCCTGTTGCTATAAGCGATCGATAATTTTTCAATCGCTTGGCGATCGCTGTATTCTGGTCGATATACTGCGACCATTCTATTTCTGGTGGTAAGTTTGTTCTGCCAACAATCAGCAATCGCACGCCAAATTGCTTAAGTAAATATTGGCAAACGGAAGTCCCAATTCCACCCAATCCGCCTGTTACCAAATAAGTCTGACCTGGTTTAATTGGTAGTTCCTGGGTTGGACTAGCAAGCATATCGACTTTGGCGAGTGACGAGATTAGCCGTTGACCTTGACGATAAGCAATTTCACTATCACCTTTAGTAACATTTAATTCTCTAAAAACATAGTTGGTATTTGTTTCCAGTGACCCAACTTCCAAGTCAATGTGGCGACAGTGCAACCAAGATAGTTCTAAAGGAATTGTTTTCAGTAATCCGATAAGTGTGGATTTTTCATAAGCGATCGCATCATCGCTGCTAGTTAACTGGACGTTGTTAGAAATGACTTGTAACTGAATGTCTATATCTAGTAGTTGGTGTTTTTCTTTGGTATTTGCTAAGGCTTGCACTAAAAATAGAATGCTATATAACCCTAAGTATTGGGCATCTTCTAGTTCCTCTAGACTAGAAGTTGGGTGAGGGCTGGGGAAAGGGGAAGGGGTAAAGGCTAAGGGATTTAAAACCTTTCCCCCTTCCCCTTTCCCCTTTACCCCGCCAAGTTCGCTTGGCAAACTACTAGAAACACCCACAGATTCGTTATATGTCCACAAATGCAAAATCTGAGTGGGAATATCCGATGCCAAAGACTCTAGCAACCGCCGATAGTGATCGGGATTTTTGGGATTGATGGTAAAGCGATCGCCCCGCTCAGATTTGATAAAATCCGTACCTGCTGCAACGCAGATATAAGATTGTTTATGGCGTTCGAGTTCTGTACACAGGTAATTTCCTAAACCTAAACCATCGAGAAACACGAGGAATTTCTGAGTCGGAAGTTTAACTGGCTCCAGATGTTTGTGACTTAACTGCTTAACACACCAAATTCGGCGATAAAACCAGTCAGGTATTGTATTGGCATTGCCACTGAGGATATCAAACTGACGGAGGATAGGTTTAAATTCACCGGATTCAAAGCGTTTAACCAGTTGCGATCGCTGGATCTTGCCAATGGCCGTTTTTGGAATCGCAGCTTTCTCAACTGGAATCACATAGCTGGGATTGATGCCACAACGTTGGACAATTTTTTGGCGAATAGTTTGCATTAACGTTGAAATTTGCATTTCATTCGCGCCACCTGCATGGAAGAAGATAGCTAGCTGTTCTGAACTTTCTCCATCACGCACAGCCACTGCGGCAGTGTAGGAAACAACTACGCCTGCAATTTCTTCAACAACTGCTTCGATTTCATGACTATAATAATTCAGTCCATTGACGATAATAACGTCTTTCTCTCTGCCTGTAATTGTTAAACGTCCTTGTCGTAAGAAAGCTAAATCTCCCGTCTTGAACCAGCCATCTTCTGTAAAAACCTCTGAATTCAGTTCCGGTTGACCAAAATAACCTGATGTTACTGTCAGTCCTTTGACTTGCAGCCTTCCGATGGCTTCTTCTTCAACGAGCTGGTCTTGAGCATCAACTATCCGCAGAGAAAATCCGGGAATTGGCGCTCCAACTTCTACGAATGCATCTTCATCAGTGGTTGATTCTCCAGAAAAGTTGTGAGAGTAAGTTACTCCCGAACAAGTTTCAGCCATTCCCCAAGCTGGATGTATTGCCTTAGTCGGGAGTCCATGCGCTGTCAGCAATTCTAGAAATCTTTTCGCAGTTTTGCCGACAATGGCTTCTGCTCCGTTAAAGATGTATCGCACTGATGATAAATCCCAATGCCCCTGAGAAAGTTCTGCTTCGGCGGCGTTGATTAGCCCATACGCAAAATTCGGTGCAAAGGTTACACTCACGCGATAATCAGACATCCAATCAAGCCATTTCAGGGGTTGTTGCAACACCCAATCGGCGACGGCATGAATTTGTTGACAACCCACATACACATCCCGAATATGGAAATACACTAATCCAGCAACGTGATCGAGTGGCATCCAGTTTAAGGAAACATCTTCTTGGGTAAACCCGTTCATTTGGACACTCGCAGCCGACCGACAGATGAGACTGCGATGGCTTTGCATAACTGCTTTCGGCGTACCTGTACTGCCAGAAGTGAGAAACAGTACTGCCAAATCATCTAAAGCAGCAACATACCAGTTAGGATCGGGATGGTAAGATTGCAACTCATCGAGGGTAGCGATCGCCAAATTGTCAACTGGCAAATCTGCCAGGGAACCTCTCAGTTCAGGTGCTAATCGATCGCTAGTCAGTACCAAGCTTGGTTCTAGTCTTTGCCAGATTTGAGCTAATTTATTAACGAAACCATGAGAGCGATCGTAACTCTGAGGAACGGATAAAGGAATTGGGATGAATCCGCCTAAAATACAGCCCCAGAAGGCAGGAATGAAATCTTGAGGTTGGTCAAATTGAAAGAGAATTCTATCTTGAGGCACAAGCCCTAACTTTCTTAAACCCGCCAAAATCCGTTGAGCTGCGTCTAATAAATCTTTGTAGGATTGGTTTTGGCAAGTGTAATCCGGTTGGATGTAACTAATTCCTTTTGAGCTTTGTAACGCTGCCCTTTGGATTAGTTCCGTTAAGTTAGCGATCGCGTCTGTTGCCAGTTGTAAAGGTTCGCCATGACTAATTGCTTTGGCTTTTGGCTGGGAAATCTGAAATTTTGAACGCTCAAGTTGTTGATTTACGCCACTGGATTCTAGTTTTTCTCCAGAATCCTCTAATTGAAAATTGAGTTTTGTTGCTTGAGCATTCCCTAGCAAATCCCAAACGTGTAATGGTGGCAGTTGTTTTGTCTGGTCTTGTACGATAACTGCGACTTGGTTGATGGAGGGAAGCGATCGCAAAGACGACTCCCATCGATTAACCAAATCTATGTCAATCACGGCTAAATCAGTTAGTCGGCGATCGTCAATCAGTCCCTCACTGGTAAGCGGCAATCTCGATAACCAAACGTAGGATTGAGGCAGGATAGTGTTTGGCAAATGAACCTGCAAATATGCATTTAGTTGTGCCAACGAACATTTTCCTGATGCAACTATGTAGGCAACTAACCACATATCTGCGGTTTCTGTTTCTCGGATTAATACCCGACACTCTTGAATTTCTGGATGGGTCAGGAGCGTAGTTTCGAGTGCTTCTTGGTCTGCTAAGTTTGCCTGAAAACCATTGAGGGTACTAATTTTCTCCAACATCTATAAGCTCCAAACTAACTTAGACACGTTTGCTGTTGCGGGATGTCTTCACTTCTACAAGCAACCCTATTAGTTGGTGGTTTGATATAACAGGCAACAGCTAATAGGCAACAGGCTTAAAAGTTTTTGTTGTCGGGGTTTGACATCGGTTGATGTCCTAACCTATCAAGGCAACTGCTATATATGCTTTTTTTGGCCGTTTTTGACATATTTGCTGTTTCAGGTCGCTACCTTGTGAATATTGAGAATACATGAAATTTTTTTGTAGTTACTAACTTCGTGACCATTTGTAACAAGTGACCTGAAACGAGAATCTGGAAGGATTGGACATCAAGCTTTGTAAATATTTGCTAGCAAGTTTTAGGAAGATTTTTGTCCAACAATCACTGGTTTTAAGTGCAGCGGTGTCGAAAAACAAAACTATGTAAATAAAAATAAATTAACTTGTAACTCTTGTTGTATCTTGTTAAATTCATTGTTCTTTTTTTATAATTAATATTCCTACAAACTTACTTAACTGTTTCCCAATCCGTCATCACGATTTACAATCAAAATATTACAATTTTGGTTTCCGTCTTGTTGGTAAATAAACCGATCTACGCTGTTAAGAGCTAGATAAACTCCCAAACCGCCAATCTGTCGTTGCTGTAGCGACTTGTTCAAATCATTTGGAGCTAACTTCTGAGTAGGATTGAAGGGAACACCAGTATCTTTAATCGCAATGGTCAAGGAGCGATCGTCAAGATCGGCTTTTAAAATCAATATGCCTTCGCGATTTGCTGCCTTATAGCCGTAATTAATGATGTTTGTAGCGATTTCATCTACCGCCAAACGCAGTCTATAGGAGGTTTTTTTATTCAAACCTGCTACCGTTGCTGCTGCCATCACATATTCTGCGATCGCCTTTAAAGAGTCCAGTGTTCCAGGCACAGTTAAAGGTTCCATATTTTACGGATTGGGGGTGAGTGAAAGGATGAAATTTTAGTCTGAAGCCTTTCTCTGCACAATCAGCATTGTGATGTCATCAAATTGAGGTGCGTTGCTGATGTGAGCGAACAAATCAGTTGTAATGCGCTCTAGCAGAGGAGACGGCAAAAGCGCAGATCGATCTAGGAGCGATCGCAGTCGCTTTTCAGTAAAAAACTTACCGCTGGGGCTGCGTGCCTCAGTTACCCCATCGGTATAGCCAATTAAGATATCGCCTGGTTCCAACTGTACTTGTTGAATTTTAAATTTCATATTAGGCATCATCCCTACTGCTGGCCCGGTTGAGTTGAGACTGGCTTTGATACCACTGTCTCCGACAACAAACAGAGTTTCGTGTCCACCATTGATGTAGGTGAGAATGCCAGTTGCCGGATCTAGCACGCCAAAAAACAGCGTGGCAAACATACTCATCTGCGCGTGCTGCTGGGCGATGTAATTATTCGTGAGCGCTACTGCTTTCAGGGGGTTAATTTGGTATAAATTGGTTGCCATCTCTGACTCAATCAAAATCGATAATTCCGCCTCATTGGCTATAATAGAGAGTCCGCCCAAACTAATTTGTCCCGAAAAAATACGGATTAAGCTCCGGAACAAAGCCATAAATAACGCAGCGCCTACACCTTTATCGGCGACATCAGCAATCACTAGCCCCAAGTAATCGCCAGGTAGCATAAAAACGTCGTAGAAGTCGCCAGCTACTTGACGGGCAGGAGAGAAAAACGTGGCAATCTCTAAATTAGGTAGCTGTGGGATTTCGTTGGGTAGAAAATCTCTCTGGATTTGTCGCCCTTTTTCTAATTCGTAGTTGAGTGCTTTGGAATAGGTTTCAATTTTCCCATATAGCTGGGCATTTTCTAGAACTATAGCGATTTGGTCAGCAGTGAGCTGCATCAGATGGGCAATTTCTGGGCTAAAGTGCCCCGGTTCTTGGTGTAGCAAGGTAAGAATACCTAAGACCTCTTCATTCCTGAGAATGGGAACAGCTAATGCTGAACGTACAGTGTAAGGCTGATTGGGCAACTGCAACCAACGATCGTCGGTCTCAGTGTCTACGATCAATCCGATCTGGCGCTGTCTGTATACCCAACCAGCAAGCCCCTGTGCTAAAACACAACCAATCAGGCGATCGCGCTCTGCTAGTGCTGTCTCCCTTTGCGTGAGGATACTATCGGTGACAGCACCCTGGCGATCGAGTAAAAATAGACTGCCTTTTTGGGCACCAGTAAGCTGACTACAAACATCTAACGTGTCTTGTAAAGTAGCTTTCAACATCTCTTCTTCGGGTGAAGCGCGGATGATTGTTGCTACTGAATGCTCCAGCAGCTTTTTTTGAGCTTGAAAAGCAGCTTTTTCTGTTTTTAATTCAGCTACCTCTCGCCGCAGGGATTTCAGTTCCTCAATTAGCTGTTGATTCTCTGCTATGCCATTTTCTTCATAAGATTGTTGGATCATAAATAGACCTGTCGCTTTATTATAAGGTTAAGATTTAGCATGGGAATTTCTTAACTGATTGAATGCATCTGCTAATTAGATAGAAATTCCACAAGTCTCCTGCGCTAACTATTAAGTTATTTTGATATAAAAGTCATCCTTTAAATAGTTGAGAATTTATAAAGTTTGTGCCTGAGGAGTCAAATCTTGGTATTCTAAACAATACCAAGATTTTCTCGGAGAACACCAAAATTTTTTGGAGAACACTAAAATTTTTCGGAGAACACCAAAATTTATCAGACTGATGGTTTCATCAGTCTGATAAATATTCAATAACTTCATTTACTCGCAGATGTTGGCTTTGCTTGTCAATTTGCTAGAGATTAGCGGTCTGAACAATTTCCAGGTTTTAGGAGTAGCCATGCATGGAAAAACAACATACTAGTGAGACGCTAGTAGACGTATTGCGCTACAGAGCTATTGGGCAACCTCAGACGCTAGGCTATACCTTTTTGGTAGATGGTGAATCTGAGGGAAGTACACTCACGTATGGAGCACTGGATAAACTGGCAAGAGCGATCGCTACCTACTTGCAAACATTTGCAAAGCCAGGCGATCGCGTACTCCTGCTCTACCCACCTGGTTTAGAATTTATTACTGCCTTTTTCGGCTGCTTATATGCTGGTTTGATTGCGATTCCTGCCTATCCGCCTCGGCAAAATCAGTCGATTGCTAGGTTGGGTGCGATCGTTTCCGACGCCCAAGCAACTGCCATCCTGACAACAACAGCACTATTACCAATCGTTAAGAACTACTTTGCAGACAATCCAGAACTAGCATCTCTAAAAGTCTTGGCCAGCGATGGGATTTCTGAGGCAATCGCACAGGAATGGCAAGCACCTAATATTGATGGAAATACTTTAGCGTTCCTGCAATACACCTCCGGTTCTACGGGAACGCCCAAAGGGGTGATGGTAAGTCACAGTAATCTACTGCACAATTTAGCCTACATTGACCAAGGTTGGAATCACACATCTAATAGCGTGATGGTGACGTGGATTCCGTTCTTTCATGACATGGGGCTAATTTATGGAGTACTCCAACCTTTGTACTACGGCTTTCCTAGCTATATCATGGCGCCCGTGTCCTTTATTGGGCGTCCGATTCGCTGGCTGCAAGCTATTTCCCGCTATCAAGCAACCCATAGCAGCGCACCCAACTTTGCCTATGAACTATGCCTTCGGAAAATTACCGCAGAACAACGCGCTAGCCTAAATCTCAGTTCTTGGCAAGTTGCTTCCAATGGTGCCGAGCCAGTCAAAGCAGAAACACTCCAACGGTTTGCCAAAGCATTTGCCTCCTGTGGGTTTCAAGAAACAGCTTTTTGTCCAGCATACGGGCTAGCTGAGGCGACGCTGAAAGTGACTACCGCAGAGGCACAAACTCAGCCAATAATTATCAAGGTAGAGGCAACCGCACTGGCAGAAAATCGGGTAGTGCTGGCAACAGCAGAGAATTCCAAGGCGCGGCTTTTAGTTGGATGTGGCAATAGCCAGCAGGGCGATACCCGAATTGCGATCGCTCATCCTGAATTATTGAGACGATGTTTACCAGATGAAGTCGGCGAGATTTGGGTAGCGGGAGCAAGTATCACCCAAGGCTATTGGCAGCGACATGAGGAGACAAAACATACATTTGCAGCTTATTTAGCAGATACAGGGGAAGGCCCGTTTCTGCGTACAGGAGATTTAGGCTTTTTACAAGACGGCGAGCTATTTATCACCGGAAGACTCAAGGATTTAATTATTATTCGAGGACACAATCATTATCCTCAAGACATTGAACTCACAGTTACAAATAGTCATTCGGCTTTGGGATTGCAGGGAGTAGCCGCATTTACTATCGAAGTAGACGGTGAAGAACAACTCGTTGTGGCCTGTGAAGTCGAGCGAACTGCTGTGCGGAAGCTTGATGCAAGTGAGGTAATTGGCTCGATCCGACAAGCAGTCACAACACAACACGAGTTAGAAGTTTATGCCGTCTTGCTATTGAAACCAGTCAGTATCCCCAAAACTTCTAGTGGGAAGATTCAGCGCTATGCCACCCGCGCCGGATTTTTGGCGGGGACTTTGGAAGTGGTGGGAGAGTGGAGGAAGGCAGGGGAGCAGGGGAGCGGGGGAGCAGGGGAGCAGAGGGGCAGCACTTCGGCTACGCTCAGTGACCGAGGAGCGGGGGAGCAGGGGGAATTGAGAAGTCGCAAGTCAGGAGACAAGGGAGCGGCGGAAATTCAAGACTGGTTGGTAAATAAGATTGCTCAACGACAAAACATTGCACCCCAATCTATAGATCCGCGTGAATCGTTTGCTTACTATGGGTTGGATTCTATTGCCGCAGTCAGCTTGTCGGCAGATTTAGAGGATTGGTTAGGTTGTCAGTTGTTGCCTACTTTGGCTTACGATTACCCAACGATCGCAACTCTATCAGCCTATCTCACAGAAACTTTATCGCAACGGCGAGAATCTCCAGAACCCAGACAAAATTTCAAATCCGTTGAGGCGATCGCAATTATTGGTCTTGACTGCCGCTTTCCCGGAGCTAATAACCCAGAAGCCTTTTGGCAATTACTACGAAATGGTAAAAGTGCTATCGACCAAATTCCCGCCAATCGTTGGGATTCTCATCTTTTCTATAACCCCATCCCCGCCCAACCAGGGAAAATGAGTACTCGTTGGGGTGGATTTATCGAGCAAGTTGACCAATTCGATCCCCAGTTTTTTGGCATTTCTCCTCGTGAAGCCGAGCGGATGGACCCGCAGCAAAGGCTGTTACTAGAAGTAAGTTGGCAGGCTTTAGAAAATGCTGGATTAGCAAGCGATCGCTTGACAGGAAGCAACAGTGGTGTATTTATCGGCATTAGTACCAATGACTATGCTCGCTTCCAGTTCGATCGCTTATCTGATATTGATGTCTATGCCAGCACAGGCAACGCTCTGAGCATTGCCGCTAACCGCCTATCCTATCAATTCGATTGGCACGGGCCCAGTTGGGCAGTTGATACTGCCTGTTCTTCATCTCTGGTTGCAGTTCACCAGGCTTGTCAGAGTTTACGGTTAGGGGAATGTGACTTGGCTTTGGCAGGTGGTGTTAATTTAATTCTCACCCCTCAAATGACAATCGCCCTGTCCCAAGCAAGATTCATGTCAGGGGATGGTCGCTGTAAAACCTTTGATGCGGATGCAGATGGTTATGTCCGGGGAGAAGGTTGTGGAATCGTAGTGCTGAAGCGTTTTACTGATGCTATCAAAGATGGGGATAATATCCTGGCGCTGATTCGCGGCTCGGCAGTCAATCAGGATGGTCACAGCAATGGGCTGACTGCTCCTAGAGGAATTGCTCAACAAGCCGTTATCCATCAGGCCCTTGTGAATGCTGGAGTCGCACCCGCAGCGATTAGTTATGTTGAGGCTCATGGGACAGGTACAGCTTTGGGCGACCCGATTGAAGTTAATTCTTTGCAATCAGTGTTGATGTCAGGTCGTTCTCTAAAACAATCTTGTGCGATCGGTTCGGTGAAGACTAATATCGGTCATTCAGAATCAGCAGCGGGAATTGCAGGGTTAATTAAAGTTGTACTGGCTTTGCAACATGAAGAGATTCCCGGTACGCTTCATCTCCAGCAGTTAAATCCGAAGATTACCATCCAAGACACGCCTTTTTCAATTCCCAGCGAGACTCAGAAGTGGTCTGGTTTTGGGGAGCAACGTTTTGCAGGAGTAAGTTCCTTTGGCTTTGGCGGTACGAATGCCCATGTTGTTCTGGAGGAAGCGCCGGAAGAGAGCGGAGGGGCAGAGGGGCAGAGGAGCAGAGGGGCAGAGGAGCAGAGGAGCAGGGGAGCAGCACTTCGGCTACGCTCAGTGACCGAGGAGCAGGGGAACAGGGGTGGAAATTTCCACCTCAAATCGGTGCTGACGCTTTCGGCAAAAAGTGAAATAGCGTTACGGGAATTAGCTCGGCAGTATGTGGCGTTTCTGGAGTTTCATTCAGAAGTATCTCTGGGGGATATTTGTTATACGAGCCATGTGGGGCGATCGCATTTTAACTATCGACTAGCTCTGGTTGCAGAATCCTCTGAGCAATTTTGCGAGGAACTCGCAGCGTTCATTTATAATTCACCACCTTCTAGAACAAGCGATCGTTGTCAGGGAGTTGCTTTCCTGTTCACCGGTCAAGGTTCGCAATATATCGGTATGGGGCGCGAACTTTACAACACGCAACCCGTTTTTCGGCAAGCCATAGAACGCTGCGCTGAAATCTTGCAGCCCTACTTAAACCAGCCTTTGTTAGAGGTTCTATATCCTAGAAGTGAGTTAGACAACCCAACTCAAGCCTCTATTAATGAAACTGCTTATACTCAACCTGCTTTATTTGCTCTGGAATATGCATTGTCTGAGCTATGGCAGTCCTGGGGAATCAAACCAAGTGTGGTGATGGGACACAGTATCGGCGAGTATGTAGCTGCTTGTGTCGCAGGAGTGTTTAGTCTGGAAGATGGGCTGAAGTTGATTGCTGCACGGGGAAGACTGATGCAAGCGTTACCGTCTGGGGGAGCAATGGTAGCGGTATTTGCCCAGTCGCAAGAAGTATCGAGCATCATTGATGAGTATTCAGATTTGGCGATCGCAGCAATGAACGGCGCACATCTGATTGTCTCAGGTGGATCTCAATCTATTACATCGGCTGTGGTTAGGTTAGAAGCAAAGGGAGTGAAGACGAAACCACTTGAGGTTTCCCATGCTTTTCATTCGCCATTGATGCAACCCATGCTGGCGGAGTTTGAACAAATTGTCCAGCAAGTAAACTACTATCCGCCAAACCCCGATATTCGTTTTATTTCTAATATCACAGGTCAACTGGCAAAAGCAGAGATCGCCACGCCTGAATATTGGGTGCAACATGTGATGCAGCCAGTCCGGTTTGCTGATGGGATGGCAACTCTAGCAAAACTAGGAGCCTTAGCGTATTTGGAAGTAGGGCCGCAACCGATTTTATTGGGAATGGGTCGCCAGTGCTTATCGGGTAACGAGTATGTGTGGCTTCCCAGCCTCAAAAAGGAATCAAATTCACAGCAGATGTTGTGCAGTTTGGCAACTTTGTACGAGTCTGGAATATCCATCGATTGGGTAGGCTTTCATCATGGCTCTCAACATCGTCGGGTAATATTGCCCAATTATCCGTTTGAGCGATCGCGCTTCTGGATGGAAACTGCATCTAGTGACGTGACTGCTAGAGAATCGCTCTGTTCGCCAGCAGAAATCAAGCGTTTGCTCGTGCCCCAGTTGGCTGAATTGACAGCCCAACTGAGTCTCAAACACTATGGGGAAGCCCTAAGTACTTTGGAATCCCTAAGTATCCTTTATGTGGTGGCGGCATTCCGGCAGATGGGGTGGAATTTGCAGCTAGGCGATCGCTATTCCATCCCCCAACTCACCAAACTAGGAGTCATCGAGCAACATCAGAAACTCGCTTTGCGTCTGTTGGAAATGCTGGTTGAAGAAGGGATTCTTCAGCGAATTGGGAATCAGTGGGAAGTAACTCGAATACTAGAGTTACCGACACCACAAGCGCAACTACATAATTTGCGATCGCAATATCCCCAAGCAAATGCAGAACTGACACTGTTAGAGCGTTGCGGTTCGCACCTGGCTCAAGTACTCCAAGGTGAAACTCGCCCACTGGAGTTACTATTTCCCCAAAGCGATTTGACAGCATTAACCCAGCTTTACCAGGATTCCCCCGGTGCAAAGGTGATGAACGCGCTAGTCCAAAAGGCGATCTCAACCGCGATTTCTACTGCTACAGTCAGCATTTTGGAAATTGGAGCCGGAACTGGCGGAACAACTGCTTACCTCCTACCTCATCTCCCAGCAGATCGAACTGAATATGTGTTCACAGACTTAGGAACGTGGTTCACTTCCAAGGCTCAAGAGAGATTCCGAGATTACCCATTTGTCCGCTATCAGTCTTTAGACATTGAACAAGACCCCCAATCTCAGGGATTTACTAACCATCAATACGACATCATTGTGGCAGCAAATGTCCTGCACGCAACTGAGGATTTACAGCAAACCTTACGTCATGTTCGCAGCCTGTTAGCACCAGGAGGATTGTTAGTATTGCTGGAGGGAACAAGTCCCCGACGTTGGTTAGATTTAGTCTTTGGATTAACGCCAGGGTGGTGGAAATTCTCAGACTACGAGTTGCGACCATTCTACCCTTTGTTAGCAGTGACCGACTGGCTGGAATTGTTGTCTGATTGTGGGTTTCAAGAGGCTGTGCATCTGGCGCCTGATTGCGAAGCGATCGGCGATTCATTCCAACAGGTTGTCATCCTGGCTCAGAGCATCAGTACCAATAACCCAGTTAACCACAATAGACCTCTTGCAAAAAACACTTTTGCAAGAGTTGGGAAAAGGGAAAAGGTTAAAGGGGAAGAAGACAATACAAAACCTTTACCCTTTCCCCCCCGCCCCTTATCCCCAGAGGGGACCCCACCTTCCCCTTTTCCCGACTTATGCGAGAAGTCTAATCATCTCCCATCACCCATTGCTGCCACCATCAACACGGCACAATCAACATTTCTCCAATCGCTAGTAACCAAGCCTGTACGAGCGCGACAGGAGGAATTAATGACTCATGTCCGCTCATTGGTAGCCAAAGTTTTAGGCTTAAAGCAACCCCAGTCCATCGGTTTGCAGCAAGGATTCTTTGAATTAGGGATGGATTCATTAACTGCTACGGAGTTGAAAGAGCAATTGCAAAATAGTTTAGGCTGTTCGCTTTCCCCAACCACACTATTTGATTATCCGACGGTAGCAGCATTGGCGAATTATCTGGAAACGCAAGTGTTGTCGCTCTTAGATCCACAAGCATCAACCCAGCAGGCTAACTCTAATTCTGAGACTTTCCAGGAACAAGCCTTACTGGAAGAATCATCATTAGAAGAAAAGAGAGCGAGATTGTCATCACCCGACCAATCGCTTGACGAAATTGCAGATTTGCTGGCTGCAAAACTAGCATCAATCAGAGAGGGAAAACTGCTATGAGTCGTCCTTCAGAAACCAGAGATTATGGACAATTGATGCAGAGCGCATTGCTGGAGCTATCAGCCCTACAAGCAAAGCTCAATACCCTCGAACATGCTGCAACTGAACCCATTGCAGTCATCGGTATTGGTTGCCGCTTTCCTGGAGGAGTTAACTCTCCAGAGGAATTATGGCTGTTATGCAAAAATGGTGGTGATGCGATCGCCGAAGTTCCCAGCGATCGCTGGGATGTAGATGCTTCCTACGATCCCGATTTAAGTAGTTATGACAAAACTAACACCCGTTGGGGTGGCTTTTTAGCAAACATCAATCAATTCGATCCCGGCTTTTTCGGAATTTCCACGAGCGAAGCAGCTACCATTGACCCCCAACAACGACTGTTATTAGAAGTAAGTTGGGAGGCATTAGAAAACGCTGGATACGACCCCTTACAACTAGCTGGTTCTCAGACTGGCGTGTTTGTGGGAATTGCCACTTGTGATTATTACAAAGCCATGACCGCAATTCCCACGAGAGCCGGTACCGGGATTGCCAATAGTATGGCGGCAAATCGCCTGTCCTACTTTTTGGATGTGCGAGGCCCAAGCGTCACAATCGACACTGCTTGTTCGTCGTCCCTGGTTGCTATTCATACAGCTTGCCAAAGTCTGCGGCATCGAGAGTCAAATCTCGCATTGGTGGGCGGCGTGAATATTATGTTGTTACCGGAGGTGAATATTACCTTTTCTCAGGCTGGCATGATGTCATCTGATGGACGCTGCAAAAGCTTTGATGCTACAGCCGATGGCTACGTCCGAGGAGAAGGATGTGGGATAGTTATCCTGAAGCGTCTTTCAGATGCAGTCAAAGATGGCGATCGCATTCTAGCGTTACTGCGGGGAACCGCCGTGAATCACAATGGCCGCAGTGTTGGACTAACTGCACCAAATGGGTTGGCTCAACAAGCAGTGATTCGGCAAGCATTGGCAAATGCGAGAGTAGCACCCGATGAGATTGACTATGTTGAGGCACATGGTACGGGTACTCCAATGGGGGATGCCATTGAGCTACAAGCAATTTTGGGGGTACTAGGACAGGGACGAACCTTCGACCAACCCTGCGGACTCGGTTCTGTGAAAACTAATATTGGCAACCTAGAAGCTGCTGGTGGAATTGCCGCATTTATCAAAACTGTCCTCTGTTTGCAACACGGAGAAATTCCCCCTCATCCCCATTTCAAAACCATCAATCCCCATATTGACATCAAGTCAACACCATTCTTGATTCCTACAATCGCTCGTCCGATAGATATCAAGCCTCGGTTTGCTGGCGTTAATTCCTTTGGCTTTGGCGGTACCAATGCTCATGTAGTATTAGCAGCAGAGGAGGGCGGAGGGGCAGCACTTCGGCTACGCTCAGTGACCGAGGAGCAGGGGAGCAGGGGAGCAAATTTTCACGTCAAATCGCTGTTGACGCTTTCGGCAAAAACTGAGACAGCGTTATGGGAACTAGCAAGTTGCTATGCAGATAGTTTAGAAAACTACGCTGCTCAATCGATTCCTGATATCTGTTTCACAACTAATATCGGTCGATCGCATTTTAATCATCGCCATGCGATCGTTTCGTCAGGCGATTTACCCCATTTAATCTCCCAACTGAGGACATTCGCCACTAGCAAACAGACAACAGGACAATTACAGCCGGAGAATAGGCCGAAGATTGCATTTTTGTTTGCTGGACAGGGTTCGCAATACATTGGTATGGGATGGGAACTTTACAATACCCAACCTATTTTCCGTGCTGCCTTAGACGATTGCGATCGCATCTTACGCTCTTATTTGGATCGCCCACTGTTGGAAGTACTGTATCCAATGTTAGGGGAAAGGGAAAAGGAAAAAGGGGAAAGGGAAAGAAACTTAGCGCCTCATCTTTTAGATGAAACTGCTTACGCCCAACCTGCTCTATTTGCTGTAGAGTATGCCTTAGTAAAATTGTGGCAGTCATGGGGCATTGAACCTGATGCGGTGATGGGTCATAGCGTCGGAGAGTATGTAGCTGCTTGTGTGACAGGTGTATTCAGCTTAGAAGAAGGGCTGTACTTGAGCGCCGAACCGGGACGACTGATGGCAACGCAAGCTAGAGAAGGGCAAATGGTGGCGGTGTTTGCAGCTAAAGAGATAGTAGAGGAGGCGATCGCATCTTACCAGGATACTGTTGCTATTGCTGCCTTTAACGGCCCTACCCAAACTGTGATTGCGGGCGATAGACAAGCGGTTTCAGCAGCGATCGCCCGTCTGGAATCGGATTTCATTATGACTCGCGAACTGAATGTTGCCCATGCGTTTCACTCACCCTTAGTAGACCCCATCCAAAATGCCTTTGAGCAGACTTTGAGGAAAATGCAGTTTCATCCCCCAAGTCTGCCGTTTATCTCTCATCTTTCGGGAGAATTCGAGCCAGGGGTACTAGATGCTAACTACTGGCGCTCTCAACTGCGATCGCCCGTGCGTTTCGATGGAGGTATCCAGACCTTAGCAGAGGCAGGGTATAATATTTTTCTGGAAATTGGGCCAACAGATACTTTGGCAAGCATGGGTAAGCGCTGTCTGCCTAAAAATACTGCTACTTGGTTGTCTTCTTTAAGACAAGGACACGATGAGTGGCGATCGCTGCTCGACAGTCTGGCTACTTTATACATAAAGGGTATAAACATTAATTGGTCAGAATTTCATAGAGATTCCCCTCGACAACGAGTTGCTCTGCCCACTTATCCTTTCCAGCGCCAACGCTGTTGGATTGACAATGAATTTTAGATTTTAGATTGCCGATTTTAGATTAAAAATTCCTCAATCCAAAATCGGAAATTCAAAATCCAAAATTGATTGACTCCCAAATAAAAAATATCCCACTGTTCCCAGTCAGCAATTAGCCAACATTCTATGCCTATAGGAATCGAGAAACTCAATCTGTACTCAGGGCAGTTCTATCTAGATATTGCCGATCTTGCCGAAGCGCGTGGTAAAAACTTCCAACACATTGCCGATAGTTTAATGTGCAAAACGCGATCGGTTTATCCAGTCTATGAAGATGCTATTACTCTAGCGGTGAATGCAGCCAAACAACTCTTATCACCTCAAGACTTGGAAGACATTGAACTACTAATTGTTGGTACAGAATCTGCGGTTGATTGTGGCAAATCTCTGTCCACCTGGGTACATCGGTTTTGTAATTTATCTCCTAATTGCCGTAATTTCGAGGTGAAACATGCTTGTTACGGTGGCACTGCGGCTTTCAAAATGGCTGCTTCGTGGGTAGCTTCAGGGGCTAGACCTGGGAAAAAGGCATTGGTAATTAACACGGACTTCAGCAGCGTCACGCTCAATACCGACCAGGAGTTTATCTGCGGAGGTGGTGCAGTGGCGATGCTCGTTAGCGCCAATCCAGAAATTCTCGAAATTGAACTGGATAAGGCGGGTTACTGGACAAAGGAGATTTCTGACTATCTGCGCCCCACTTTCAACACCGAAGTGATCAAAAGTGAAACGAGTCTTTACTCTTATTTAGATGCTTTGGAGGGAGCATTCAATCACTACGAGCAAATCGTGGGTTCTGTAGACTATGATGCTGATTTTAAAAAACACATTTATCATGCGCCCTTTCCAGCAATGACGTTTCAGGCACATCGCACCATACTCAACCGATTTGAAGCGGTAGGGAAAGCGGCTGCTAAGTTAAGTTTTCAATCAAAAGTTGCAGAGAGTATACATTTTGCTCAACAAATTGGTAGTTCGTATGGGGGTTCTAATTTTATTTGTTTGTTAAGTCTTTTGAATTATGCCAAGGATCTGAGTCCGGGCGATCGCATTTCCCTGTTTGCTTATGGTGGTGGCTGTCAAGCAGAATTCTACAGCGCCACCATTGGCAAGGCTGCAACTGAAATTGTCCGATCGCTCAACATTGACGAACATCTCAATCAGCGACTTCGTTTGTCTGTTGCAGATTATGAAGCTAGTGAATTGACCCGTGAAAAATATAGCGATCGCCGGGACTTTAACTTAGAAAACTATTTAGATGAACGCTATGAAAAACGCTATCGAGGCCGAGGTTTACTTGTGTTAAGCAATGTTGAAAATTACTATAGGCAATATCAATGGAGTTAATAGTAGAGGCCGTCCGATATAAAATCGATTCAGGAGTTGCCCAGATTGCCTTGGTGCAACCCCAAACAGGTAATGCACTCAATCCATCTTTAATTAATCAACTTAGTCAAGCGTTACAAGCTGCGATCGCCGATTCATCTTGTCGGGCGATCGTGCTTCGGGCTGAAGGAACTGACTTCTGCAAAGGACTTGATTTGGAATGGATATTACAGCAGGGAGGAAGACCTCAAATAGAACTGTTTCAAGCCTTTATAAATTGTCTGCAATTAATTTGTCATTCCCACTTGCCTGTAATCGCCTGTGTTGAAGGTAATGTTACAGGTGGAGGACTGGGTTTAGTTGCGGCTTGCGATCTCGTTATTGCCAACGAGAACGTAATATTTATGTTGCCAGAAGTCATCATTGGCATGATTCCGGCTCTGATTGCACCCTTTTTACTGCGTCGTCTGACCATAGCACAGCTCAAGTATTTAACCCTCAGCAGTCGGGGTATTAACAGCCTAGAAGCCAAGGCATTTGGGTTAGTGGATGAAGTGGCGACTGAAGGCATGGCTACCACCTTGAACCGACAATTACAACGGCTATTTCGTTCTTCTCCAGAAGCGATCGCTGCTAGTAAACAATATTTTGAACAACTCTATGGGTCAGATTTACAGCGACAAACCAATATTGCCCTGAATCAACTTGTTTCATGGTTAGCACAACCGGAGGCCTTAGAAGGAATTCAAAGTTTCACCGAGGGATTCTCGCCACCTTGGTTTCAAAAGTACAGGGGAAAAACCCATGTCTAAAGTTTTGCTCGCCAATCTTGAAGACGGCATCTTCCAACTGCAAATCGATGACCCTGAAAACGAAAATCGTTTGAGCGAAGAACTGTGCGATGAATTAATGACAACCCTGACCGATCTAGCTACAGAACCGAGCTTGAAAGTCTTGATTTTGAGTGGGCGATCGGATGTCTTCTGCGCCGGAGCAAGCTTAGACACCATCAAACAAGTTGTGAGTGGTAATGCAGATGTCAAAGATTTATCACTGCCCAACCAACTACTTAGCTTTCCCGTACCAATTATTGCAGCTTTGCAGGGTCATGCTGTGGGAGGTGGCATAGCGTTAGCGCTCTACTGCGATATGGCGATCGCATCCGAAAATAGTCGGTACGGAGTTAATTTTACAGATTTGGGATTTACTCCCGGAATGGGTATCTTATCTGTCTTACCTGCAATGGTTGGACATCACTTTGCTAGCGAGATGCTCCTCACCGCCAAGCTCTACAAAGGGAAAGAACTCAAAGGACGAGGTTTATTTAACTACATAGTTCCAGCTGAGGAAGTTATGACTTTAGCCTTGGATATGGCACGGAGAATTGCCGAAAAACCCAGACATGTTTTGGAGATGGTAAAAGACACCTTGTCATTACCCCGGCGTCAAGCTCTCCAAGCAGCATTGTCCCGCGAACACCTAATGCACAAAATCTGTTTTGGCGTTCCAGGGACATTATCACACATCGAAGCGGCTTATTTAGCCTAGATTTTGTTTTTTGATTTTCAATATAGGAGACAAGACATCATGGATCGAGAGCAAGTATTAAATGTCGTAATTAAACATATCAAGCTCAACGTAGATGGACTAGAAAATGTTGAAATAGATCCGCATAAAACCATCGGAGAATATGGAGCCAGTAGTCTTGACGGCGTAGAAATTGTTTCTGCTTGTATGCGAGAACTCAAAATAAAAATTCCCAGAACAGAAGTTTCTAGCTTTAAGACAATCAATGACTTGGTGGAATTGTTCGCCAAGTTTAAAGACGAAGCTTCTCAAGAAGTTAAAGTTACGCAATAAAAGGGCGATTAGTGAAGGAGGCAGAAGGCAGTGTTTCGACTAGGCTCAACAACAAGGGAGGAGGCAGGAGGAACCCACGCTTAAAAACGTGGGATTGAAGCATGGACGGACGATTTTTTGCTCTTTACAAAGTCCTCAATTCTTTTTATCAAAGTAGGTGGAAATGGTTACTCAAGTTGTCGAGTCTGATGTCCAAGATTCATTAATGGAATACTTGGAAGATCCGTTTTTAAATCACCTTTTTAAACAAATCAGAAAAGCTGAACAAATTAGAGGGATATCAGTTGATTTAACCCATGCGTGCAATCTTCGGTGTCAGGGATGCTATTTCTTTTTAGATGAATTGGATCAATTCAAAGCACCCAAAGATGAAGCCGAATTTGATACATTTATTGCCCACGAAAAGAGCAGAGGAACAAATTTTATTACAGTGGTTGGCGGAGAACCCAGCCTGATGCTAGAGCGATTGCAGAAGCTTTACCAGAATTTTCGGTTAATGGTTGTTACCAACGCCCTGATCAAAATTCCTTATGAGGGGTTTGAAACAATGCCGATCGCTATTTCTCTTTGGGGCGATCGTGAAACTGACAAGACACTCCGAGGGGGTGGTAAACTCGATGTTTTCAGCAAAGCTTTAAAAAATTACAAAGACGATCCGCGTGCTATTTGGCATTACACTACCACACCCGGTAACGCCCATGAAATCGCTAGCGTTGTCGAGCAGTGCGTAGCCAATGGTAATCGTGTCTTGTTTAACTTTTACAGCGATCGCATTGACTTAGGAGGAGTTTACGATCACAATCTGGGGTTTGCAGATGTACGAGGTGAAATTGACAAAGCGATCGCCCGCTACCCTGACAAAATTTTAATGACATCGTACATGAGCAACGTGTTTACCACACAGCAACTTTACGATGAAACTTGGGGTTATGAGGTTTGCACCAGTCTCACTGTAGATCATGAAATTAATCAAAACCGGATTAAAAATGGTAAACGTTATAACCCCCATTATCGCGCTTACAATCCCGATCTGAAATCAACTCGGCGTTGTTGCACAGGTGATAATCAAGATTGCTCAACCTGTTACCAAACTTGGGCGCAGGTTGGTTGGATCATGATCAATCTAGAACGACACCTCGCCTCCAAACAAGAATTTACTAACTGGCTGACTACGACATACCTGTTTTACCTGATGTGCCGCATGGTTGACTTTGAATCTGGCGTGCAACTTTTGCCAGAAATTCATCGACGAATCAAGAGTGCTGAATTTTGTTAGCGAAAAGCTAAGGTTTAGCGCGTGCTGAGTAAAAAACTGCCCCAAGGGTCAAAGCTAATACCCGTGTACATCAGTACTGAGTACTTTTTCCTCACTCAGGACTTAGCACTGAGTAAAGTAAATTGCTAGTCATTCAGGATCTATTCGTTTCTGGGACTTCCAGAGAATAAATTAACCAATCCATTAAGATGTATAGTTTTCTTTTTCTCCCCTGCCTATACAGCGATTGATTATTTTTTTAATTGGAAGTCCCTCTATATTGCTCGGTTTTTCGCAAAGGAAATAAATTGCTATGGCCACTCAAGTAATAGAAACCGAGGTACAAGATCCCTTAATGGAGTATTTAGAAGACCCCTTTCTGTATCACCTGTTCGCACAGATTAGAAACGCGGGCGCTATTAAAGGAATCTCTGTAGACTTAACTCATCTATGTAATCTGCGGTGTGAGGGTTGTTGTTTTTTCACCGATGACCTAGATCAAAATGCAGCACCCAAAGATGATGCTGAATTTGAGGCTTTAATTGCACAAGAAAAAGCTAGAGGCACTAACTACATTACGGCAGTTGGGGGTGAGCCTACCCTAATGCTGGATCGATTGCGAAAGCTGGCGCAAAATTTTTGGATGATTGTTGTCACAAACGGGATGATCAAAATTCCTTATGAGGGATTTGAAAATACAGCTATTAGTGTTTCCCTTTGGGGAGATAGCGAAACCGATAAAAAGCTGCGGGGAAAAGGCAAGTTAGATGTTTTCAGCAAGGCTCTCAAAAATTACAAAGACGATCGTCGAGCCTTTTGGTACTACACAACGACCGCTGGTAACGCCCATGAAATTGAACGGGTTGTTGAACAATGTGTCGAAAACGGTAATTGCGTAATGTTTAACTTTTACGGGGATAAGGCAGGGTTAGGAGGTGTTTATGATAATCAACAAGGGTTTGCAGATGTGCGTCATGAAATCGACCGGATGATTGCCCGCTATCCCGATCGCATCTTGATGACCTCGTACATGAATCAAGTATTTACTACAGGGCAAATGTATGACCAAACCTGGGGCTATGATGTCTGTCCTTGCATCAGTGAAAATCGCCCAGAGAATGCAGCCCGATTCAAAAATGGTAAACCCTATAATCTTCACTTTCGTGCTTACAATCCTGATGGCAAATCAACCAGGACATGCTGCACCAGCGAACATCCCGATTGCTCAACCTGTTACCAAACTTGGTCGCAGATGGGCTGGATTATGCTGAATATGGAGCGGCACTTAGGTTCTAAGCAAGAATTTACCAACTGGCTGACGACAATGTACGTGTTTTACTTGGGTGCTAGAGCTATAGATTTTGAATCTGGCGTTCAGCTTTTGCCTGAAATTCATCGGCGAGTGAGTGGGATATGAATCAAGAACCGATCGCGATCGTTGGTATTGGTTGTCGCTTTCCTGGAGGTGTCCAAAGCCCAGCTAGCTTCTGGAACCTGTTGCAAAATGGCAGGGATGCAATTACAGAAATACCTAGCGATCGCTGGAACGTTAACAAATTTTATCATCCCGATCCCGTAGAACCAGGTAAAATCTACAGCCGTTGGGGTGGGTTTCTTGACCAAATAGACCAGTTTGATGCCAAATTCTTTGGGATTTCTGGTGCGGAAGCGGCTCGAATTGACCCCCAACAACGACTCTTGTTAGAAACAACGTGGGAGGCGCTAGAGGATGCTGGACTTGTGCTGGAACATCTAGCTGGCAGCGATACCGGGGTTTTTATTGGGGTACTTAACCGGGATTACAGTTACATTCAAATGGAGGAGCGCAATCGCGATGCAATTAATGCCCATACCATAGTTAGCTCAAACCTCAACTTGGTACCAA
Source organism: Nostoc sp. (assembly GCF_036917375.1). GTDB lineage: Bacteria > Cyanobacteriota > Cyanobacteriia > Cyanobacteriales > Nostocaceae > Nostoc. The sequence continues at coordinate 155,371 of NZ_JBALDN010000015.1, read as the reverse complement.
ATCGCATTTCCTACTGCTTTGACTTCACAGGCCCCAGTCTGCCGATTGACGCTGGCTGTGCCTCGTCATTAGTCGCCGTTCACTTTGCTTGCTCTAGTCTCTGGAATGGAGAATGTAGCCTTGCCCTAGCAGGTGGGGTCAATGTCATCTTCAAACCAGAAGTCAGCATCGCCATGAGTAAGGCATTTTTACTGTCTGCGGATGGTCGTTGCAAAACTTTTGATGCCGCAGCAGATGGTTTTGTCCGGGCTGAAGGTGTGGGGGTTGTTGTCCTCAAGCCACTGTCCCATGCCCTCGCTGACGGTGATGCTATTTATGCAACGATCCGCAGCAGTGCTGTCAGCCAGAATGGTCGCGGCAGCAGTTTTGCAGCCCCCGAAGCTTTGGCGCAGCAGGCAGTCATGCAAAAAACCTATCAGCGGGCAGGAATTCTCCCTCAGCAGGTGCAGTATGTAGAAACTCAAGGCTCCGGTTCGCCGATGGGGGATGAGATTGAAGCTAAAGCGATCGGGGCTGTCATCGGCAGCGATCGCTCTTTGGGCAATGAATGCGCCATCGGATCTGTAAAAACAAATATTGGACACATGGAAGCGGCTGCCGGTATTGGCGGACTCATTAAAGCAGCGCTAGCAGTTAGCCATCGTCAGATTCCACCCAATCTGCATTTTCAAACCCCCAATCCCAAAATTCCTTGGCAAGAACTGCGGTTGCGCGTGGCACAATCTTTGGAACCACTAACAAATAAGGATAATCAACCACCGATCGTCAGTGTGAATGGATTTGGTCTGGGGGGCACGAATGTTCATGTGATTCTGCAAGGTGTAGAATCCTTGCCAATTGATACTGCGATCGCTAACCAACCACAACTATTTTTAATGTCAGCTCGTAGCCCAGAGGCTCTCAAAGCCTTTGCTAAAGCTTATATTCAGTTTTTAACCCAGGATTCTAGCGCCGGAATTTCCTTGGCAGACATTTGCTACACAACTAGTTTGCGCCGTAGCCATCACTCCCACCGTTTAGCAATAGTGGTTGATTCTAAGAAACAACTTGCCGAGCATTTAATGGCTTTTCTTGCACAAGAAAGCCGCCCCTCAATGTTTTCCGGCTATATAGAGCAACACAAAAACAGTAGAGTGGAGGAAAATTCTGGTACTGAATGCTCTCAAATGCTGAATTCCTTAGCAGAGCGCTATACCCTAGAAGATTCCATTGATTGGAACGCTCTTTATCCCAATGGTGGTTCTTTTGTGCGTTTGCCGTCCTATCCGTGGCAACGACAGCGTTACTGGCAGGAATCAGAAGCCTCACGGCAAGATAGATTAGGAGAACATAATATTGCCCAAGCCTCTAGTGCGGTTATATCCAACGGCTCTCAGATTGATATTATAAAGCAATGGTCAGTAGCGGCAAATAGCCAACGCACCGATTTATTAAGCACTTACATTCAAGCACAAATTATCCAAGCCTTAGAGTGTGAAGCTGTTCAAGTTGATGTCCAAAAGCCACTTAATAGTATGGGCATAGATTCTCTAATGGCTGTGAGTCTGAGAAATCACATTGTCACCAATTTAAAGATTGAACTGCCAATCGAACAGTTCATTGCTAGTCCTAGCATTGCGGAATTAGCTCAAGCTTGCAACGAACAATTAATTTTGAAAAATTTGATCCCAACTATTCAGATTGCTAATTTTGTTGAAGAAATAGAGGAGTTAACACTTTAGCCTCAGTTCGGTATTGAGACAAGTACAAAAACAGAAGCAGATCGGGTTTTGGAGAGGGCTGAATATGGCATTCAATGAATTGTTAGCATCCAGTTTGTCAGTCAAAAATTTAGTAGAACTGACGCGTTATCGCGCCGAACAACAGCCCGATCGCCTCGCCTATAGTTTTGTGCTGGATGGAGAACAGGAAGTAATTAGTCTCACATATCGAGAACTCGATCTATCGGCACGAGCGATCGCAGTGCAACTGCAAACTGTCACTGCCAAGCATGAGCGTGTTCTGCTTCTCTACCCGCCTGGTCTTGATTTCATTACCGCCTTCTTTGGCTGCTTATACGCTGGTACGATCGCCGTTCCTGCTTATCCGCCTCGACAAAATCAGTCCATCTCCAGGCTGATGGCAATTATGGCAGATGCCCAGGCTAGGGTTGCCCTAACTACAACCTCCCTGCTCACTACCATCGCTACTCAGTTTACGGATCGTCCAAACCTGGCTACAAAACAGATTTTAACTACCGACACCATCACTAATCAGCAAGCAGAGTTATGGCGCGAACCCGTACTCGATCCAAACGCGATCGCATTTTTGCAATACACCTCTGGCTCAACCGGGACACCCAAGGGGGTTATGGTCAGTCATGGCAACTTACTGCACAATTTAGAACTGATTCATCAGTTTTTCCAAACCACTCCCAACGAATTAGGCGTATCTTGGCTGCCCCCTTATCATGATATGGGCTTAATCGGCGGCATCCTCCAACCCCTTTACGTCGGTTCCTCAATAATTTTGATGTCGCCTGTTGCGTTTTTGCAGAAGCCCTACCGTTGGTTAGAAGCAATTTCCCGCTATCAAGCGACGATTAGCGGCGGCCCGAATTTTGCCTATGACTTGTGCGTACAGAAGATTCAGCCAGAACAATTAGTGGGTCTTGACCTGAGCAGTTGGAAAGTTGCTTTCAATGGTGCTGAACCAGTTCGTGCCCAGACCCTAGAGCGATTTGTTACCAAGTTTGAGCCTTACGGCTTTCGCCCTGAAGCTTTTTATCCTTGCTATGGGATGGCTGAAGGCACATTGTTGATTTCCGGGGGGATAAAAGAGTGCTACCCAACGGTGTGTAATGTAGAAAGTGCTGCTCTCGAACAAAATCAAGTTGTGTTCTGTGGAGAGCAACAGCAGCATAGTATCAAGATTGTTGGGCAGGGGAGGACGGGGTTAGGTCAAACAATTGCGATCATCAATCCGCAATCTTTCAAGAGATGCCCAGATGATACAGTTGGAGAAATTTGGGTTACAGGAGCGAGTATTGCTCAAGGGTACTGGCAGAAACCCCAAGAGACGCAAGAAACATTCTATGCCTGTTTAGACGATGGCGAGGGTTCGTTTCTGCGGACGGGCGACCTGGGATTTCTGCATAATGGTGAATTATTTGTTACCGGGCGACTCAAGGATTTAATTGTGATTCGAGGTCGCAATTACTATCCTCAAGACATTGAACTGACGGTGCAGGAAAGTCATTCAGCTCTCCGGCACGGTTGTGGAGCAGTGTTTGCCATTGAGGTAGAAGGGGAAGAAAGAATCGTCGTTGCTCAAGAAATCGAGCGCACCTATTTAAGAAAGCTCAATGCCGAGGAAGCGATCGCGGCAATTCGGCAAGCGGTGTCACAGGTTCATGAGTTATCAGTTTATGCAGTGTTGCTGCTCAAGACTGCCAGCATTCCCAAAACTTCGAGTGGTAAGATTTCCCGTACTGCTTGCCGCAATGGATTTCAAACAGGTAGTTTGGATATGATTGCTGCTGACATCTTGCCCCAATGGGATGGTGGAGATAGCGAATATAAACTCACAGCAGCAGAACTGTTAGCGATCGCTCCCCCAGAAAGACAGCAGCATTTAGAGTCTTACATTCAAGCAAAACTAGCCAGGGGACTGAAAGTTGACTTGGCAAAACTCCATCCCCAACAACCCTTGCATCAGCTAGGCCTTGATTCCTTGACTGCAATTGAGATTAAACATCAAATCGAAGTCGATCTAGAAGTCAATGTTCCTGTGGTCAAGTTTCTAGAAGGTGTGACGATCGCAAATCTCGCTGCTCAAATTCTCAGACAATTGACAGGAGTAAATTCTCAGCAGCAAGGCGAAAAGCTACCCTTTTTCTGCATTCATCCGGTGATGGGTGTCGCTTCCGTTTATTCCGACTTGGCAGAGTTATTGGGTCAAGAGCAACCTTTTTATGGGCTACAATCTGCCGGGATTACTGGCGAAGGCAAATCAAAAGATTGTATAGAAGACATTGCTGCTGAGTACATCCACGGTATCCAACAGGTGCAGCCAGAAGGCCCCTATTGTTTAGGAGGTTGGTCTTTTGGGGCGCTGGTGGCATTTGAAATGGCCCAACAGCTACAGCAAGCAGGGCAGTCCATTGCCTTACTGGCACTAATTGATACTCCCGCCTTTTGCGACAATCGCACTCAGAATTTCTTCCAGATGGCTAAATTTTTACTGAATTCCGTGCTTCGCAATCTTAGCCCTTATCTTGATGAGACAGTAGACCATTTTCTCACTGCTGTCGAAGAACGACAACTCACCCAACAGATTGGAACTAAGACCTCGAAGCCATTGCATTTTTTGATTGAGCCAGGAAGTATAGCTAAAGTTGTTGCCCACCAGTCCAGGCTGAGTAAGCTTTTCCAACCAGCTGCGCGACGGCTATTTCAAGTCATGCAAGCTAACAACTCAGCTCTTCTCAAATACAAGCCACAGCCTTATCCAGGTAAAGTTACTCTCTTTCGGACGAGCAAACAAACTGGAAAAAATCCCCAAGATGCAACCCTTGGCTGGGGCGATCTAGCGATCGGCGGAGTTGAGATTCATCAAATTCCGGGAAACCATCTGAATTTAGTTCTCCCACCTCATGTAGAGGTACTTGCCGAAAAGCTAAAAGCTTGTCTCGATCGCGTGCAGGTTCAAAAGATGGAGGTGTTGTAGATTTACCCTTTTCTAGGAGGCTTGTATTAGCTTGATAATACTATCAGGATATTTATAAAAATAAATAATAACTAAAATATTCGCTTTGATTACTGATAGTTATAAAACAGCACTAACTGATATTATCCTATCAAGTCACCATCTATATTCAGAGGATAAAAGTCAAACATAAGTAGAGCGACTTCAAAAAACCAAACTATGTAAAGAAAAATGAAATAGGCTTAAACCCTTTTTCCTGCTGCCTTCTGCTTTATCCCAATAATAAATATTCACACCGACCTACTTCTTATGAGTATACCTTTAAAGCTTCGCAGTGGTTTTAGCTTTGATGAAGCGATTTTAATGGCTAAGTTCTCCAAACGAAGTTATGAAATATTTCAAGTTGGAGGAGGCTCTGTTGAGGATGCCGAAGTCCAAGATATCTATAACTCTCTGTATAAGAATGAGGGCTGGAAATTAGTTCATAGCTTGCACAATAATGAAACTAATATCCGAGGTTTCATTTTTAAACGAGAAGGAAGTAATCAATTTGCGGTGATTTTTCGAGGCTCTATTGTTACAGATCGCGGTCAAATTGAATTAACGGATATTTTGACCGATCTCAATTGGTCATTAATTAACTATGGTTCTCTACCAGATACGCGAGTCAAAGTCGCACGGGGATTTTTTGAAGGATTTGAAGCTGTCAAAGATGAACTTGCTGCCTTTTTTCAGGTTCTCTTAGGTCAAATAAATGCTCAAGATTTTGAGATATTTCAAACCTTGAATTCTGGCAAACAAATTGCTATTGCCCATGCCATTGCTGCGGCTGGAGGAATCCGATTCGGACTGGCCTTTGAGCGCCGATTAAAAAAACTAATTTCGGAAGTCTTCTCTTATGATGCGATCGGCAACCTGAATCGAGCCTGGAGTTTTGCCCGCGATGAACTGTTGAACTTTGAAGACATCTCTAGAGAAATGAGTGAGTTATCGAATAGTCGCAGGGCTGGCGCTAGCTTGAATTCTATATCTAAGATACCTAAAAATACCAGCCGTCTTGAGGTTTACGTGGGAGGCCATAGTTTGGGCGGTGGTTTAGCTCAACTCGGCGCTCTGTTCTTAAAACGCCGTTTTAGTTCTTTAGGAGAGTCAGCTTTACGAGTCAAAGTATACACCTTTGGATCTGTGAAAGTTGGCAATCGGCATTTTGCCAATTACTACAACGAACAATTAGGAGAAGGATTTAGTTACCGCATCGAAAATCAACTGGATCTGTTTACTCTAGTACCTTTTAGCCTTCCTTTCCCTTTAAGTATGGTTGCTGGCAATGGCTTGAGATTGGGGGAACTTTACTTAGGCAATTACGAACATGTGGGAGAAGTTCATCACGTAATTGGACTGGGAAATCACGGTGTCTCTCTGAATTTTGGGGGAGCGGCAGAATTTATGGGAGGCGTTCCTTTCCCTCACAGCTTCGATACCTACATTCAACTGCTAGAAGAAGATAAAAAACGGTGGCATCAATTGTGGCAACCCATTAGAGGAATTCTCAGCATCTTTTTACAAGAAATGCTCCAAGAACAAGAAGCTGGGATTGTCATGACCACCGAAGAACAAATACGGGGAGTTCAAGAACAGACATCTGAAGAAATTCGGAATCTCAAGCAATCTCTAGACGAACTTAAAAGCGAAATTCAGCGATCGGGGCTGAACTTGAAGAACGAATAAGAACTGGTAATTTTCACTACTTATGACCCCTACTGTTACTGTTCGCAATCTTAGTATCTTTGCTGGTCTACTTGCCTTAAGTATCGGGGCTGGATACGTTTTCCTGTTGAAAGTATCTAGCCAGCCACCCGCCAACAACGCCTCGTCATCTTCGTTATCGTTGCCCCCTGAAAAAACAAAAGTCCTGGCATTGGGGCGGTTGGAACCAGAGGGGGAGATTACTAAGGTTGCAGTTCCAGTGGGGGCACAGATTGATAAGTTAAAAGTTTCTGAGGGTGATTGGGTTAAAGCCGGACAAGTTTTGGCTTATCTCAAAAGTCACCCAGAAATGCTGGCTAAACGAAATTTGGTTGCTAGCCAGTTAGAGGAGGTGCAAAAACAGATACAAACAGATAGCTCCCTCAATAAAATTGAGATTAGTCAGGCACAAGCACAGATTGGTCAGATTTCTACTCCTCGTTTGCAAGAAATTAGCTCTCAAGAGGCTGCTGTTCGCCGATCGCAAGCAGAGTTGAATCAAGCAATTATCATACGCGATCGCTATGCAAAACTTTATGCTGAAGGTGCAGTTCCTAAAGAAGATTATGAGATTAGGAAGTTACTGGTTGTACAAACCCAGGAGAATTTAAGTCAAGCCAGAGCCAAGTTAGATCAATTAACCACGACCCGCACAGAAGATATCAAAGTAGCTCAAGAGAACCTCAAACGCTCAGAGATGAATTTAAAGCGAGTCGCTAGCCATAGTGGGTTGACTTCAGCCATCCAAAATTTAAAACTGGCCCAGGCACAGTTAGAGCAAACTATTATCCGTGCGCCCAAAAACGGCCAAGTCCTGAAGATTTACACCCAGGCTGGAGAAGTGATTTCCGATCGCGGGCTTCTGGCTCTGGGCAACACACGTAATATGTATGTAGTGGCAGAGGTTTTTGAAACAGACGTTAAGTTGATTAAGGTCGGACAGCGAGCAACGATTACCAGTCCGGTTTTTGAAGAAAAAATGACTGGCACTGTCGCCAAAATTGGTCAACTAGTGTTCAAAAACGACATTATTGGGGACGATCCGACAGCAAAATCAGATGTCCGAGTGGTAGAAGTGAAAATCCGCTTAGATCGAAGCAAACTTGTCTCCGATCTAAGTAATCTGCAAGTAGATACCGAGATTGATTTGAATTAATTCGCTAAATAGGGAATAGGGAACTTAGACTTTAACAATTTTTGCAGATGTCTAAATTATCAGGAGTCAGGGAATGTGACTAAACGTCAGCACCGCAAACACTGGAAAGGGCCTCCGTTGGCATGGCGCAACTTAATGCAGAGTAAAGCTCGCTTAAGCGTGGGAGTTTCAGCCATTAGCTTTGCGGTTTCCTTAATATTTATGCAACTTGGACTCTTTGGCGGAGTGATGAAGGGAGCGACGCTCCTCTATGACAGCCTCGATTTTGACATTGTATTGATTTCATCCAAGTCGCCAGAGTCTACCAATGTTCCACCCTTTCCCCGACGTTATTTGTATCAGGCGGGAGGGATGAATGGCGTTGCTGCTGCTAGACCGCTATACCTGTCATTTGGCTCGTGGCGCAATGTAGAAACGACGCGAATACGAGCGCTTTTGGTTTTGGGGTTTAATTATCGAGATCGTGTGTTGCGCGTGCCAGAAGTTTATCCGTATTTACAAGACCTGCAACGCCAAGATACCTTGCTAATGAATCGCTTTTCACGCTCCGAATTTGGCCCGAGAGAAGTAGGTCTGAAAACCGAACTGAGCAGGCGACAAGTTGAGATTGTGGGGTTGTTTAGCTTAAATAACACTATCCGTGCTGATGGCACTGTGATTGTTAGCGATGGAAATTTTATTCGTCTCAATCCGGGGCGATCGCTAAATGATGTGAGTCTGGGCCTGCTGAAAGTTGAGCCGGGTGTAAATGTTGATGAAGTCGTACAACGCTTACGCCAAATCATGCCGGCAACGATTAAGGTGTTCGATCGCCAGGAAGCCATGGCCAGAGAGCAGGAATTTTGGGTTAAATCTTCTTCGCTCGGTTATATCATTGGTGTTGCCGTTGTCATGGCTTTTTTAGTTGGGACTGTCATTGTCTATCAAGTCCTGAGTTCTGATGTCACTGAACGCTTGCACGAATACGCAACTTTAAAAGCCATCGGATATACTAATCTGCGTTTGTTGACAGTCGTTGTCCAAGAAGCGGTTGTGCTGGCGGCGCTGGGGTTTATTCCTGGTTGTCTTCTTGCTTTGGGCATGTACCATGCCATTTTTATTGCCACAAGACTACCAGTCGCCATGACTGTTAGCCGGATGTTATTAGTATTTGGCTTGACGATTCTGACATGTAGTGCGTCTGGACTTATTGTTGCTCGCAAAGTATTAGTTGCAGATCCCGCTGATGTTTTCTAGGAAAAAGGTTCGAGTTGTCCTTTTTAAGTTTTCCCTTGCTTGGCGCAACCTGATCCAGCGCCGATCGCAGTTTTTCACAGCATTAGCCGCGATCGCCTTTGCAGTTTTTCTGATGTTTTCCCAACTCGGATTTCAGAATGCAATGTTGAATAGTAACGTTGCGTTTATTCAGGTATTAAATGCTGATTTAATCATGCTCAGTCAGCGACGCTATGTTACCGTTATTGACGAAACCTTTAATCGAACTCGATTATATCAAGCTAGACAATTTGAGGGCGTTGCCGCCGCTTATCCTCTTTATATCACTCTCGGTAGTTGGAGACGTTATGGAACTGCTGAGGAAAGATCTATCCGAGTACTGGGATTTAATTTAGACGATCCTGTTTTTCTTTTGCCTGAGATTCAAGCCGCTGAATCCGTTCTCAAAATGCCCAACACTGTATTGACCGATAGCAGGTCTCGCAAAGATTATGGTTCTATGCAACCGGGTGTGACGACTGAGCTTTCTGGTGTCAACATCAAAATAATTGGCACGTTTGAACTGGGTGCTGACTTTGTAACTGATGGTAATTTAATTATCAGCGATCTTAATTTTCTGAGAATCTTTGCAACTAGACCTTCTGGCATTGATTCCAAGTTTCGTTCATCGCTCAACGACGTTGATATTGGTCTAATCAAAGTGACACCAGGAACAAATAGCGATCGCCTAGAAAAATTTTTGAATCAATCTTTACCATCTGATATAGTTGTTTACACGAAACAACATTTTATTGCCAAAGAACTAGATTATTGGATGCAATCATCTGGAATTGGGGCGATTTTTGGACTAGGAACAATCATCGGTTTTGTGGTTGGTATTGTCGTAGTTTACAATATTATCTATAGTAATGTTGCAGATAATCTACCTCAATATGGCACTTTGAAAGCCATTGGTCATTCTAATTTTTATCTTGTCAGTATTGTTTTTTTACAATCTATTATTCTCTCATTTTTTGGTTTTTTTCCGGGTTTTTGCTTAAGCTTTATTTTTTATAAGTTAATTACTACGGCTACAGGGCTGCAATTAGAGATGAATTTTAACGTTATCAGCTTTGTGCTATGTTTAACGATTTTAATGTGTGTTATTTCCGGACTGATAGCAACCAGAAAGCTGCAAAAGATAGATCCGGCTGATATTTATTAATAAAAACTTTGAATAGATGTTGATTTAAACTAATGTCTACCCAACCAGTTATTCAAATTAAAAACATCAATCATTATTATGGAAAGGGTCAATTACGCAAACAAATATTATTTGATATTTCTCTGAAGATTTATCCTGGAGAGATTGTGATTATGTCCGGCCCCTCCGGGTCTGGGAAGACAACCCTGCTGACTTTAATTGGGGGATTGCGTTCTGTTCAGGAAGGTAGCCTTCAAGTACTAGGACACGAGTTAAGCGGGGTGAGTAATCGGTTGCTGGAAAATGTCCGCAAGCAGATAGGGTTCATTTTTCAAGCTCATAATTTGTTAGGTTCCCTAACCGCAAACCAAAATGTCCAAATGTCTTTGGTGCTGAATGATGCGATCGCAATGGAAGAAGCGCAAGAGCGATCGCAAGCAATATTAGAGCAAGTGGGACTGCAAAAGCGAATTCATTCTTATCCGCACCAGTTATCGGGCGGACAAAAACAACGAGTGGCGATCGCACGAGCACTAGTAAACCGACCCCAACTGATTTTGGCAGATGAACCAACAGCAGCGCTAGACAAAGCCAGTGGTCGAGATGTGGTGGAATTGATGCAAAAACTGGCAAAGCAGCAAAATTGTACGATTTTGCTCGTAACCCATGACAACCGGATTTTAGATATTGCCGATCGCATCGTTCATTTAGAAGATGGGCGTTTAGCCTCGCCTACAGAGCAAGCAATTCTAGACATTGAGAGTACAACGACCTCATTAGTTAAAGCAAATAAAGAGGAATTGAGCCGCAAGATCCAAGAATTAACCATCCCTCAATTTTTAAGTTTGTTGCAAAAGCTCAAACAAGAATTTGAACAAGTTTTGCAAGCAATGGATCTTCTCAGCGAGCAAATGCTAGAAGCAAATATTGAGGAAGTGATTAGAGCTTTATCCTTGAAAATCGCCCAAATTATGGCTGCGGATCGAGCTACGATCTTTGTCGTTGATGAGGTAAAAAATCAGCTCTGGGCTAAGGTTGTCCCCAATGAAAACGAAGAAGCATTAGAAATTTTCCTACCGATGAATGGTAGCATTACTGGTTATGTTGCCACAAAGGGTGAAAGTATGAATGTAACTGATGCTCAGAACGATCCTCGGTTCTATCGAGAAATCGATCGAGTCACTGGATATCATACTCGTAATATCCTTTGCTTACCGATGTTCAATAGCACAAATCGAGTGTTTGCAGTGGTGCTTTTAACCAATAAATTAGGAGATACTTCCTTTGATGCTAATGACGAAAGTCAGTTTTGCGAACTAACTACACCTCTAAGCGTCATATTAGAAGGCAGTCTTTCAGTGCTGAAACAATATCGATCGCGAGTGATTCAGAATTTGCAGTTGTAGAATTAATATAAGGAAAAGATTATGGCTTTCAGTGCCACACTAAAAATTAGCAATGATGTCGCTAAAATCACTTTGTCTGGAGAATTGGATGCCATGACTGCACCGATTTTCAAGATAGAGGTAGAGAAAGCAGTAGCTGAACATCCAAAACACCTCGTGTTGTTGATGGAAGACTTAGAATACATGGCCAGTGGGGGTCTGCGGGTACTCATTTTTGCCAAACAAACAATAGATGCGGCTGCGGATATTTACATAGTTGCTCCCCAGGAAATGGTATTAGAAACACTCAAAAAAACTGGATTCGATCAAAGCGTGCTTATAGTCGATGAATATGTCGCTTCGCTCTAATTCAAAATACATCTCCGAAAAGGCAGGACTGCGATCGGGTAGCAGGACAAGGCGATCGCTAAGATTGATTTAGAATCAGCAAAAAAGTCACAAAAAAACACCGAGACTAAAAATAACAAAGTCACTGTACACTTTCATTTATAGGCTCTGTCAATTCACTAACTTCCTATCTTCTCTCCAGTGAATTGTTAAGTTCGCCAACAGTATCGATTGCTCATTTACCCCCTAAAACAGCTATACATTTTTCGGTTACTCATCAGAGTTGAACGTCTCACGTCTCGACGAGTAAGGTAACATGAGAGTATCTAAACCTTTGTGATTAGCTTGGGTAGGAGAAGAAATTCCACTACTAAACGCCAGATACAGCGCCTTCATTAAAATATGTCTGAGGCATTGCCACAAAAGCGATTAATTAAGTCTGTTCCTGCAAACGAGACACAGCGGTTGTCCGCGCTGCATCGCTACAGGGTTCTTGATACCCCTCCGGAAGTAGCATTCGATCGAATTACTAGGTTGGCAGCACGGCTGTTTAATATGCCGACCGTGCTAATTTTTCTGGTTGATGAATCAAGAGCCTGGTTTAAGTCCTGCGTTGGTTTTGATGCCCGCGAAGTACCGCGTGATGATACATGCAGCTTTGCGGTGTTAACAGACGAGCCACTGATTATTCCTGATACTCGACTCGACGATCGCTTTGCCTGCAATTCTTTTGTGCAGATTGAACCGGAAGTACGGTTTTATGCGGGTGCGCCCCTGCTCAGTCAAGATGGCTTCAATCTGGGAACACTGTGTCTGCTCGACAGTCAGCCCCACGACCCTTTGAGCAAAGAGCAGCAAGCCACTCTGGTGGATCTGGCAGCAATGGTAGTCGATGAACTGGAACTGAGATTGGCATCTCACAAAATTGCTCAAGTCGATGCGGCGCTGTTGGAAATCACGCAAGGCGTAGCGACAGTAACAGGTAGTGCTTTTTTTGATGCATTGGTACAGCACTTTGCCAATGTTTTAGACACCGATTATGTCTACATTGGCTTGGTCGAGAGTGATGAGCTCAAACGGCTGAGAACGATCGCCACTTACGCTCACGGTCGAATCGTGGAAAACTTTGAATATTTCCTGCAAGATACACCATGCTGGGAAGTGCTTGAGCAGGGAAAAGTTTGCTGCTACCCGCGCAATGTGCAGGCTCAATTTCCGAATGCGCCCTTGCTTAAACAGCTTGCGATCGAAAGTTATGTAGCGACTCCCTTCTTTGACTCGAATGGCACACCTTTAGGGTTATTAGGGGTGATGGATGGTGAGCCACTAGAGAATGTGCATCTAGCAGAATCGTTGCTAAAAGTCTGCGCCGATCGGATTGCGACAGAACTAGAGCGTCAGCAAGTAGAAATTGCCCTACACGAATCTGAGGAGCTAAAGCAACGCATTCTCGACAGCAGTAGAGACTGCATCAAAGTTTTAACGTTGAACAGCGAAATCGTCTACATCAGTCCCGGTGGGCTGTGTCTCTTGGAAATCGATGAGCCGACTACTATCTTGAATACAATTTGGGTCGATCGCTGGCAGGGCAAAGATTACGAGAATGCCCAAGCTGCGATCGCAGCTGCTACCCTGGGCAACATCGGACAATTCCAAGGTTATCTCGCCACTGCCAAAGGCACACCGAAGTGGTGGGATAGTCGGATCGCACCTGTGCGAGATGCTTCTGGACAGGTTGTGCAACTGGTGGCAATTTCACGAGATATTACCGATTCTAAACAAGCAGAAGCCGAACGCCTGCAAGCAGAAATGGTGCTGCAAGAAGCGCACGTGCAGTTGGAGTCTGCTTTAGCGGCAGGATCGGTCTATACGTGGCGTTGGAACATTCCGGCCGATCGCGTTGTTGTCAATGCTGCCTTAGCTCACCTGTTTGACGTAGACCCAGCAGACGCAACGACGGCAGGGTTGCCAATCGAGTTCTTTATCAACTCGATGCATGAGTCAGACCGTCCTCGCGTTTTAGCCGCCATCCAGCAGGCGATCGAGACGGGAGAGAAGTATACGGCTGAATACCGCGTTCATACTGCCACTGGCGAGGAGCGTTGGCTCACTGCACGCGGGCAGGTTGAATATGATACCGCAGGCAACCCGATTGCATTTCCCGGTGCGCTTGCCGATATTACCGAGCGCAAACGGGCTGAGTCAGACCGCGATCGCTTCTTCCAGATGTCCCACGATATGCTGGCGACCATTGACAAAAATGGGTACTTCATCCAGCTAAATCCAGCCTGGACAGAAACGCTCGGATACACTCTACAAGAGCTAGGCGCACAGCCTTACATCGAATTTGTGCATCCAGACGATCGAGCAAAGACGATAGCTGAAGCCCAAGTCGTTGCCCAGGGCAAGCCCACGATCGAGTTTGAAAACCGTTACCGCGCTTGTGATGGTTCCTACCGCTGGATTTCGTGGAATGTTGTCCCCTTTATTGAGCAAGGACTCCTCTACTGCGTGGCGCGAGATATCACCGATCGCAAACAGGCAGAAGCAGCCATTGCAGCCGACCTTCGAGATACACAACTGTTGCATGACTTAAGCGTACAACTCATTAACGAAACCGATATTCAGGTACTTTATGACAAGATTATGGCAACCGCTATCGTGCTTACAGGAGCAGATGCCGGAACGGTGCAAATTCTCGATACCGTGACACAAGACTTGCTGCTGCTTGCCACCCAGGGATTTGAGCCAAACATGACTGAGCATTTTTACCGCGTAAATATCAGTTCTAACACGTCTTGCGGCATCGCCCTCAGGAATGGCAATCGCACCTTCATTGACTTCGATGTGCCGGAGAGCGAAGACCCTGATGGTTCATTGCGAATACATGTGGAGGCTGGATACCTCTTTGGGCAGTCCACCCCGCTGATCGCCCGTTCTGGTAAACCGATCGGCATGGTTTCCACGCATTGGCGAGAGTACCACCGACCCAGCGATCGCGAGTTGCGGTTTCTTGATTTACTTGCTCGCCAAGCTGCTGACCTGATTGAGCAACGGCAGACCCAAGCAGCCCTGCGCGACAGTGAAAACCGCTTCCGCATGGCGATCGAGTCTGCCCAATTAGGCACCTGGGACTGGAATCTGATTACCAATCAATTGATTTGGGATGAGGGTTGCAAAGCCATGTTTGGCTTACCACCAAAAGCCGAAAGCAGCATTGAGGTCTTTTTTGCCGGACTGCACCCTGAAGATCGCCAACGACTAGAACAGGTAGTGCAATGGACTTTGAACCCAGCAAGCAGAGGCAAGTATAACGTAGAATATCGGACGATTGGGATTGAGGATAGGGTGGAACGGTGGATTGCAGCAAGAGGACAGGCTTACTTTGATGCAGATGGAAACCCGCAACGTTTTATTGGCACTGTACTCAATATCACTGAGCAAAAACGCATTGAGGCCGAACGCGAACAACTCCTTGCCCGCGAACAAGCCGCCCGAACGGAAGCCGACCGCGCCAACCGGATCAAGGATGAGTTTTTGGCAGTGCTGTCGCATGAATTGCGATCGCCTCTCAACCCAATCTTAGGTTGGACGCGCCTACTGCAAAACGGCAAACTCACTCCAGCCCGTCAAATTGAAGCCTTAGCAACGATCGAGCGCAATGCTAAACTGCAATCGCAACTGATCGAGGACTTGCTTGACATTTCCCGGATCATGCAGGGCAAGCTCACCTTAACAGCGGCTCCGGTCAATTTGGCATTTGTGATTTCTGCTGCGATTGAAACTGTGAGTTTGGCGGCAGGCGCGAAGAATATTCAAATTACACTTGACCTTGATTCGGAAGTTACTCCTATTTCTGGCGATGCTGCCCGACTTCAGCAAGTAGTCTGGAACCTGCTGACTAATGCCATTAAATTTACTGCTAACGGCGGACAGGTGACGGTTGAACTGAGGCGAGTCGATGCCGAAGGCAGCAAGCTTCGCAATCAGATGGCTCAAATTCGAGTCATTGATACTGGAAAGGGAATCAATCCGCAATTTTTGCCTCATGTGTTTGAGTATTTTCGGCAAGAAGACGCCTCAACCACCCGCAGGTTTGGCGGTTTGGGATTGGGACTGGCGATCGTTCGGCAAATTGTAGAACTACATGGTGGCACGGTCAAAGCAAAGAGTCAGGGTGAGGAGCGAGGTACCACCTTTATTGTGCAATTGCCGACGCTGCAACAGGCAATACTGCTCGTTCCTGAGCCAATCCAGACTCAAGCAGACTCAGAAACGCTCTTAAAAAATGTTCAAATTTTGCTGGTGGATGACGATACGGATACCCGCGAATTTCAAGCTTTCCTGCTGGAGCAAAACGGGGCAAAAGTGGTCGCGGCTGTCTCTGGCTTAGAAGCGTTGCAGGTGCTGGATCGGTTAATTCCAGATGTGATTGTCAGTGATATCGGGATGCCTCAAATCGATGGCTATATGCTGATGCAGCAGATTCGATCGCGTCCACCAACTCAGGGAGGAGCGACTCCCGCGATCGCGCTGACGGCTTATGCCGCAGAAATCGACCAGAAAAGAACACTTCAAGCTGGATTTCAGATGCACCTAAGGAAACCGCTGGAGCCAGAACAATTCGTCAGCGCGATCGTGAGCCTGCTTAAATCAAACCGATATTGAGCCGAGATACAAGTAAGTGCGATTCGTTTTGGAGAAACCCAGTTTTCTGGGGGGATTCCAGGCTTTAGTACTATATTTGAGGACACCATAGGCTAAGTAGTGTTTACCAAAATATTCACTGCGATGGTCGAAGACCCGCCTTCGGCGATTGCCTATCGAGCCAAGCAATTGTCAATGTTACCTCAAGCGGTTAGTGATATCAGACGGGTGCTGTCAAAGCCTACGTGTAGCTGGCAGGAGTTTTGGGATGTTGCCCAAGAATATGAGGTAATCAAACAGGACTACTGGGCGGAATTGACTAGTAAAGAGACTAATCTGCTCATTACATCAGACAAGCTACTGTAATAAGGGTGCTTTCAAGACGACTTGTAGTTTTGATAGAAAAAATGAGTAAATAAGCAGGCACAACCAATGACTAGTTCAATTAACCAACAAATCTTACTTAAAAGCCGTCCGCTTGGAGAACCGAAAGAGAGCGACTTTGCTCTTGTCGAAACAGCAATTCCAGAACCAGGGGAAGGTGAAGTCCTCAATCGGACGATCTACCTGTCCCTTGACCCTTATATGCGCGGTCGTATGAGCGATCGCGAGTCTTATGCTGCTCCAGTAGAACTGGGGTCTGTGATGGTCGGTGGCACAGTTAGCCAAGTGATGAAATCTAACCATCCCCAATTTTCAACCGGAGATTTTGTGCTTGGTTATGACGGCTGGCAAGCCTATGGCATATCGAAAGGCGAAACTTTGCGTAAGCTTGACCCCAATCAAGCTCGCATTTCCTATGCGTTGGGCGTAACAGGAATGCCCGGAATGACGGCATATTTTGCTCTGCTTGATGTTGGGCAACCCAAAACTGGCGAAACGGTTGTTGTTTCTGCCGCCTCTGGTGCAGTCGGTTCTGTAGTGGGTCAAATTGCCAAAATCAAAGGCTGTCGGGTGGTGGGAGTGGCTGGGAGTGATGCAAAATGCAATTATGTGGTAAAAGAATTAGGGTTTGATGCCTGTATTAACCATAAAACTCAAGAACTGAGTTCAGCCCTAAAAGCTGCTTGTCCGAACGGGGTGGATATTTACTTTGACAATACAGCTGGCCCGATTTTAGAAGCGGTGTTGCAGCACATTAATCAAGGAGCAAGAATTCCATTGGTTGGTTTAATCTCACAGTATAATGCCGAAAATTCTCCTCCTGGCCCTAATTTAATGCCGCTGTTGGTTAAACGGGCGTTAATCAAAGGATTTCTTGTGGGTGATTACCAACATCGGCAGGCAGAGTTTGTCAAAGATGTTTCTGGGTGGTTGCAAGAAGGTAAGCTCAAGTACAAGGAAGATGTTGTACAGAAACTGGAAAACGCCCCGCACGCCCTCATCGGCTTACTACAAGGGAAAAACTTCGGCAAGCTGATTGTTCAAGTCAGCGACGATCCGACACGATAAGCATACTTTTTGAATCAATTATCAATTACGTCCGCAATTGCTCTCTTTGTAGCGGTAGCGACTGTGATTTGAACGATAATTTGGGGGAGATAGGAGTGAGCAAGGCTCACCCCTGTCGGGAGCAATGCTCTAACAGTGAGATGGGTTAGCTGGCGTTGCAGAGGAGGCAGAGGAAAAGGAAGAAATAAGTGTATAAGCAATCTCTAACGCTCGTAAAAAGTACTTATATCCCCCGAATATAATTCGGGGGTTTTACGCTCACGCGTTGCGGCGAATTCGGGGCAGAATCCGGGGTTTGAATTCTTGCTCTCGTGCTGAAGGGATGACGCGACGCTTGCGATCGCGATCGAGAAGTTGTTGGTGAAGTTTCCATGCTGGGGGATTGTTTGCGTAGATGGGGTGCTGATGAAGTGGAATAAGTATTGAAACCTACTAAGCTGTTACGCAAATAAGATTGCATATCAACTGGTGAGGTTGTCCTTTGTCCTTAGTAAACACAAATGACTAATGACTAATGATGGTCTACACGGAGTTTGTGCAATATGTAGGCGCGTTAGCTTAACAGCTTAATTGTTTGCTATTCCGATTTTTCCATCCATCGCAACGAGATATGAGGAGATCGACATGACAACAATGACCGATTCCGATTTTGCTGCTTGCGAGGCACTACGCCTGCTCGGCCCCGATCCCGAAAACTGGGTGCCCGATCGCCCTGGCATTGATCGCAATGTCACTATAATCGGTGGCAGCGGCAGCGGTAGCGCCTTTGCATTTGCGCTACGGCGTGCTGGTATCGGTCGCGTGACGGCAATCGATGCAGCCGATGACGAGGCTCATGCAGGCGTGTGGCTGACACGAGCGCGGATGGAAAAGCTCCGCACGCCGAAAAATGTGCCTGGCCCAGAACTAGGCATCCCAGAATTATCCTTTCAAGCCTGGTACGAAGCGCGGCATGGTGCGGAAGCTTACGCGGCGATCGATCGCATTAGGCGAGTGACATGGGCTGAGTACCTCAGCTGGTATCGGCACTTCCTCTGTATCCAGGTTCGTTACCGGACGAAGTTGGTGCGGATTGAACCAGCCGCAGGTTTCTTCCGCCTACATCTTGAGGTAAACGGTGTCCCGCTCTTAGAGACTACGCGCAAAATTATCTTCGCCAATGGTGTGGCTGGCACTGGTGGTGCATACATACCTCCAGTACTGGCTGACTTACCACGCACCCTGTACGCACATACCGCCGATGCCATCGATTTTGAAGCACTGCGCGGTAAGACTGTGGCGGTGCTGGGTGGGGCGGCTTCAGCTTTCAATGCCGCAGGAGTGGCGCTGGAATCGGGAGCCAAAGCAGTACACCTGTTTGTACGGCGGTCGGCGCTTCCATCTCTACCAATCCTTCGGATACGGGAATACCCTGGTGCTTACTGCAACTATCCCCAACTACCCGATGCAGCCCGATGGTTCCAAGCTTGGCGCTTTCGTCAAGCAGGCTCCACGCCATCACGGAACGCGATTGAGCGAGCGATCGCCTTCCCGAACTTTCACATACACTTATCAGCACAGGTGAAATCGGCACGGGAAATGGGCAATCGCATTGTCACCCAGGTGAATGATGATGTTTTCGAGTTTGATTTTGCGATCGCTGGCACTGGTTACTTCGTTGACCCAACAAAGCGTCCTGAACTAGCCGACTTTGCCCAGCACATTGCCCTTTGGCGCGATCGCTACGAGCCACCAGAAGACCTGCGCGACGACTATTTGGGAACCCACCCTTACTTCGGTAACGCCCGCGAATACCTAGAAAAAGTACCTGGCACTGCCCCTTACCTGAAAGACATTCATGTATTTAATCCTGCTGGTTTCGTCAGCTTTGGCTTGCCAATTGGTGACATATTTAGCATCCGCCGCGACATACCTGCAATAGTATCGTGCATCAGTCACGACTTGTTCTTTGAGGACTGGGCGCATCATGAGGCACGTATCACAGGCGATATCGCCCCCGACTTTGAGAACTCGCTCTATGCTGCTGCGGTGTGGAAACAACCGATCGAGGCAGCGACCCGCTAGGTCAACAACCTTTTCACCAGTAAGAATAATTCCGGCTGGGAAACGATGTCAGTAGAAAGTGATTGCCATTTCACAATCACTGCTGAATCAACTATCACTGTTAAATCAATTCACTTAGCAGTGTCATTTCAACAGATTGTTTACTACTTATCAAAGGAGAATGTCATGGTTGCTCAAACAAACTCGCCAGCAACAAAAATTTTGGAAGTTGCAAACGATCCACGTCTTTCTAGTGGGGTGAAGGAATTTTTGAAAGTGCTGAATTCAGGAGGTGTGCCACTGGAGACACTCACTGCAATCGAAGCACGTCAAGTACTCGCGGATGCACAGGCTTCTGTTCCAGTAGACCTTTCAGGCATTGAAGAGTCTGAGAAGAAAATTATCGCTGACGGTTATTCGATTACGCTCAATATCGTGCGACCGGAAGGCGTCAAAGGCACATTGCCTGTTTTCATCTTTATTCATGGTGGTGGTTGGGTGTTGGGTGATTATCCAACACACAAGCGCATGGTTCGCGATCTGGTTGTGCTTTCAGGGTTTGCAGGGGTCTTTGTCAACTACACGCGCACGCCAGATGCTCAGTACCCACAGGCGATCAATGAGATTTATGCTGCGACCAAATGGGTTGCCGAGCATGGTGAGGAGATTGGGGTGGATGGCAAGAATCTGGCAGTGGTCGGCAACAGTGTCGGCGGAAATATGACAGTAGTCACTATTTTGAAGGCGAAAGAAAACGGAGGGCCACACATCAAGCTACATATCATGATGTGGCCGATCGTCGATGCCGATTTTGAAACGAATTCTTATCATCAATTCGGCGATAAACGGTACTTAACCGTACCCACGATGAAGTGGATGTATGATATGTATATCCCTGACCCAGAAAAGCGCAAAGACATCTACGCATCTCCTTTACAAGCGACGGTTGAGCAACTCAAAGGCTTGCCTCCAGCATTAATTGTGGTTGCAGAGAGCGATATTTTGCATGACGAAGGCACAGCCTACGGACGCAAGCTCGATGAAGCTGGGGTAGAGGTGACAACGGTGCAGTACAACGGCATGATTCATGACTTTGGACTGCTCAATGGTTTAGCCGAGCTGCCACAAGTCCGCTCTCTGTTTGTTCAAGCTGCTGCTCAATTGAAGAAACATCTGCAATAGGATGCGATCGATGTTTTTGGGGAAAGGAAAAGACGCTCTTCCATCGCTTTGCTGCTTACCGAGTTAGCGCAGGGGAAAAGGGTAAAGCGGAATGGGACTAAGTTAAGACATAGCCCTTGCCGTGACTGGAACAAGCCTCCAGGCTAGGAACTAATTCTGATATGCTCCGCCTCCAAAGGGTTGATGAGAGGCAGAGCCTCTCGAAATACATTCCCAGCCTGTAGGCTGGGAACGAGGTGAAACAAGACTTTCGGCTTATTTTAGTGCCATTTGACCGTAATACAAACTACTCTCAGGTAATTACCTGCTATGAACAGCCACACACCGAGCGCTAGAGACATTATCGGATCATCACCGTTGATTGCGATTGAAAACGAAGCACCACCCAAGCTGATTGTCGATCCACCGCTTCCCGAACCGCTAGCACAGGGACGCGTCTTCATCCAGTACCGGACGGAGAATTTGCGTGTGTTGCCAGTGTTTGGCAAAGGTGCCCTCGAAGTATCGCCGCGCATCGGTCATATCCACATCACCGTTGACGACGCGCCGTGGCACTTTGTCGATGCCAGTGGAGAAACGATCATCTTGGTCGGACTAGAACCTGGCGTACACAAGGTGCTGATCGAACTAGCTGACCCCACGCACAAAGTAATCACTAGCGAAACTGTGGAGTTTACGCTGCCCTATTCTAAGAAATCATCATGAAAAAACTACTAGTCTGGCAAGTCAACAATGCTTGGTGAGACATCCGGATATAACCGTCCCATTTTCTTACGTGCATCCGTAATTTTAAAGCGCCAATTTACACTTGCTTTACTAGAATTGCGATCGCTCTGCCAAGAAGCGATTTCTTGAGATAGTGTTTGAACGTCAGCAATTCGTCTTTCTAAGCATTGACGTGCTAAAACGGATAACTCAATCTCAACTTGATTTAGCCAACTCCCATGCTTAGGCGTGTAGTGAAATTCTAGTTTTTGGACAATTCGACGTGCTTCTTCTGGTGGAAAGAATTCGTACAAAGCAGCTGGATTATGTGTGTTGAGGTTATCAACTACCAGACGAATTGATTCGGCTTGTGGACAATGAATATCTACTAAATTCTTCATTTGTAAAGCGAAATCTTTTTTCGTTCTCTGTTGTGTAACCTCAATATGCCGCCAACCTTTATGAGGTTCAAAAATTGCAAATAAATTGACACTCCCATTGCGTTTATACTCGTAGTCATAACGAAGAGGTTGCTCTGGTTCAGGTGGTAACGGTTCTCTAATATCCTCTAATAAAGGATATGGGCGTTCATCGAAACAAATTACTGGATGTTTTGGGTCATCTGGTTGGCTATATAAATCTAGTAAATCTTCCATCCGTAAAACATACTCGGCATCTACTTTGGGAATGCACCATTGTTCCTTTAACCAAGGTTTAATTTCGTTTTTTTTAAATAGGAACGAACAGTTTCTTTAGAAACTGAATCTACGATGTTTAAACTTACTATGCGCTCTGCTAATAGTTTCATCGTCCAACGATTTCTTCCTGATGGTGCTTTAGAACAAGCTGTTGCAATCAGAAATGCTTGTTGTTCACCATCTAATTTTCGTTGTTTTGGTGGATGAGGCCGGTCTTGTACAGCTAATTCAATTCCTCCCTCTACGTATCTCGCACGAGTACGCTCTACGGTTGAAACGTGTACTCTTAGACATTCTGCGATCGCTTTGTCAATTTCTCCCTCCCATGCCATCAACAGTATATGGGCGCGAGTCATACTCCTTGCTTTACTCTTGCCTGTTTTGATTAGCGATCGCAGTTTTTCTACTTCTTCTTTACTCAAATTTACTGTATACTTCTTTGCCATGATGTTACCCGCAGCCACACTTCAAATAGCTTATCAAAAATCTGTCTCACCAAGCATTGTTGACTTGCCAGACTACTAGTCAGAAAAATTATTCCCTACTATGCAACACAAGAAAGAAGAAATGCTTAACTGAACTGGATTCTACTGTGTAAGGTTTTGATTTGTTTCTACGTTCTCCCCTTTCTTCCTATTGGTATACACATCGGTGTACCGGAAACTGGGTCTGGGATAACCCGACATTCTAATCCAAACACCTCCTTTACCATCTTCTCAGTGATCGTCAAATTAGGTTCGCCAACAGCAAAAATTTGACCTTCTTTCACCGCTACCAAATAATCAGCATAACGACAGGCGTGATTCAAATCATGTAACACCATGACAATCGTTCGTTGCTGGTTTTGGTTCAAATCATACAATAAATCTAAAACTTCTATTTGGTGTGCCAAATCTAAAAAAGTAGTTGGTTCATCCAACAATAAAATATCTGTATCTTGAGCTAGTGCCATTGCAATCCAAGCACGTTGTCGCTGTCCACCGGAAAGAGTATCTAACTCGCGTTCTGCCAAATGTTTAATCCCAGTAATCTCTAACGCTAGTTCTACTAATTTTTCGTCTTCTTTTGTCCACTGCTGCAACCAATTTTGATAAGGAAACCTTCCACAAGCTACCAAATCTCGAACGGTTAATCCTTCTGGTGAAACGGGGCCTTGGGTAAGAATTCCTAATTTTTTAGCAACCTCTTTTGTTGATAGCTTAAATACATCTGTTGTATCTAAAAAAATTGTGCCAACACGAGGTTTTAATAATCTGGCTAAACCCCGTAATAAAGTGGATTTTCCAGAGCCATTTGCACCAACTAAAGCAGTTATTTTTCCTGGTGATATATCTAAATCTAAATGCTTAATAATAGTTATATGATCGTAACCCAAAGTCAAATTCTTCGCTGACAGTTGGTAATGTAAATTATCGCTCAATAATGACATTGACATAATTAAACTTAAGAGAATCTTTGATAATTTTGTAAGTATGTAATATCATATCTGCTTGATTACTTAATTAAACCCAAAGAATCCCACCCCACGAAATTAGCACGTTTCCCCTTCCCACAGGTAGATAGGGGATTAAAGGAAGCCAGCGCGGTCATGGCATGAGCAACTGGCGCGTAGGGTGCAAGTACTATGAGAATCATAACTAATTACCTAGAGATGATATATCACACTATTCGCTTTTATTAATGCTACACCTAAAAAAGAATTTATTTCTATTTACTTAGTATTAAGTATACTGAATTATGTCTTACTTTTTCGATTGTTAATTAATAAATAAATAAAATATGGGGCACCAATCACAGCAGTAACAATTCCACAAGGAATTTCGATAGGAGCAAAAATCATTCTGCCGATAAAATCAGATAAAACCACAATCATTGCTCCTGTCATTCCCGCTACTGGAATCAAACCTTGATGATTTCCACCTACTAATTGACGGGCTATATGGGGCGCAATTAATCCCACAAATCCAATTGTTCCCGCAGTTGCGACTGCTGCACCAGAAAGTGCTGCACTAATTAATAATAATAAACTACGCTGCCATTCAACTTTATTACCTAGACCTTTAGCAATATCATCTCCTAAATTTAAAGCATTTAATTCTGGTGCTTTGATTAAAGCCAAAGGTACAAATATAACTATCCAAGGTAAAAAAGCAAAAACCTGTTCCCAAGTTCTACCGTAAACGCTACCAGCTAACCAAACTAAAGCCTGACTTACATCGTCAATTTGACCAAATGTCACGATTAAACTAGTAAAAGCACTAGCTACAGCCGAAATTCCCACACCAATTAAAATTAAGCGAACGGGATGAAGCCCCCGATCCCATGCTAAAAAGTAAATTAATAAAGATGCAACTAACGCACCTACAAAAGCTGATAAAGGTAAAATTCCTGCTGGAAAATTTGGTAATAATACAATTACACTTACCGCTGCAAGGCTTGCACCTGAATTAATACCAATAATTCCGGGGTCAGCTAAAGAATTTCGAGTTAAACTTTGCACGATCGTGCCAGAAATTGCTAAAGCCATCCCGACCAAACAAGCGGTTAAGATTCTGGGCAAACGTAGAGTATTAATTACAAAAGCATAATCAGGATTTACTGTATCTATTCCCAGTACAGTTTGAATTACAGCTAGTGGCGGTGTTGGATATTCTCCCACTGAAGTGTTAATTACCATCGCTGCTAAGGCGATCATTATCAAGATAAATAAAATGCTGGGAACTTGGTTTTGAATCCGAAAGGAAAATCCTAGTTTTGTAGAACGAAAAATCAATGAATTTTTCTTCATTTTTTTACTTGATATTTGGCTAAGTAAACGAAGAATGGCGCACCAACTAAAGCTGT
The DNA here is from genome assembly GCF_036917375.1 of Nostoc sp. Taxonomy (GTDB): domain Bacteria; phylum Cyanobacteriota; class Cyanobacteriia; order Cyanobacteriales; family Nostocaceae; genus Nostoc. The sequence continues at coordinate 130,081 of NZ_JBALDN010000015.1, read as the reverse complement.
CATAATTCCCACAGGTATTTCTTGTGGTCGAATTAATAATCGCGCCAATATATCGGACAATAACAGCAATATTCCCCCATAAATTGCACTATAAGGTAATATCCAACGGTAATCCGCCCCAACTACAAACCTAACAATATGGGGTATAACTAATCCAATAAATCCAATTGACCCCGCAGCAGCAACGGAACTACCTTCTAAAAGTAAAACACTAACAGCAGCGGCAATTTTTATCCATAAAGTTTGTTGACCCAAACCTTTAGCAATATCTTCTCCGAGACTTAAAATAGTGATTTGTCTTGCTAAACCAAATGCCAAGATTGTGCCACTAAAAATGTAAGGCAAGACTTGAAAAATAATACCTTCATTCATACCTGCCAAGGAACCAGCCAACCAAAAGCGAATTTCTTCCAAAGTTCGCTGACTGACTATTAAAATTCCTGTTGTGAGTGAAGAAAGTAAGCTACTAATAGCGGCACCTGCAATTGTCAAATTTAAGGGAGTTATACCGTTACGTCCCAAAGAAGCAAAAATATAGACACTGACAACCGCGACACCTGCACCAATAAACGCACACCAAATATAAACACTTGGTGCGGATGTTCCAAATAGAAAAATACTAATGACTACAGCAAAAGCTGCACCTGCATTTACCCCCAAAATACCAGGATCGGCTAATGGGTTACGAGTCACACCCTGCATAATTGCACCAGCGGTAGACATTGCAGCACCCACCAACATTGCTAAAAGCGATCGCGGTAAGCGAACAGTTTGAATAATTAAATGTTCTCTGGAACCGTCAAACTGAATAAACGCAGTAAGGATCTGATGCAGGGGAATATCTGCTGCGCCAAATGAAACGCTGAAAATTAGACAAATCAGAAGAATTAGCAATCCGACAATTAAACCCGCAATGGGAAATGTTAGGAATGATAAAAATCCTCTGGCTGGTGAGGGAACCGATCTACTCATTGTTCAAATTACTGGCTTCAAGCAGTGTAATTGTTGTTTGTTTTCTGACAACGCTGGTAGAGGTAGAAAAATTTTCCAACTGTACAGACAGGCAATTGATTCATAACTCATAGCTGTCAAAAAGTTTTGCGTTCCTCCAAATGTGCTAATACTTCTTTCCGAGTTCGCCAAACAGGACGCAGTTGCTTGCGAGAAAACAGTGGTAGTTGGTCGGTAATATGGGGCGAACCGGGTTGAGTCGCGTTACCGTAGCCGATCAGAGCCATTGCTTTTACTGGTTGCGAAAACTCAACGGTTGCAACATAACTATCACCAGCGACGGCATGAAAGCGTTCATCCTTAGCTGGAGCAGAATGGAGGACGCGGAATATTCCTAGATCCCCAGCGCCACCATTAGCAGGTAAATCTAAGTTGCCGCTACGCACTCGGAAGACTTCACCCCAAGCAATATCTAGCTTTCCATAAGCTTTTTCGACTTTGGCTGCTGCTATTTGTAGCGCTTTCGCCGCACTTTCTGGGTCTTTTAAACCATCGGGTGTGGTGCGTGGAGAGTTCTCACTCCAAGGAATACTGAAGGTTTGCTTTTCATCCATTTCTTCCCACCAAAAGGAAAACAATACCGCGCCTCGACTATCAGCATCAGCATTCCGATCCCAAGCAGCCAAAATATCAGCAGCACGACGGGCTAATTCATCGCCATACTTTTGAGCCGCAGGAATTAGGTCATCGAGGATGCGTTCTGCAAGTTCCATTGTGGTGGAATGTTTGTACTCAATCATTTTCTCAAAAAAGATTTTTGGATCTTCAGCCAGCATTTTTGCAGAACTTTGTGCCCGGAAAGACATCTCTCCTCGTGGAGCCATATAAGCAGGATAATCATCTGCTTTGATGGCAGGTGGAAAAGTCGTTGTCCAAGGTGCATCATTGGCATTTTGCAACCAACCGCTAGGCGGGTCAATTACACGCGGTAAATCTTTGTATGGGTGCATTTTTGTCCACAAAGTTTTGGATGTGTCACCAGGAATTAAACCTTCCCAGTATTGAAAATCTCCCTGTTGACGAATCGGAACCAGACCGTTGAATAGGTGCATGATATGCCCTTCTCGGTCTGCATACATGACAGTAAACATCGGTAGTTGCAAGCGTTTCAATACCTTTTGAAATTGGCTGAAGTTTTGAGAACGTGCCATATCCCACCACTGCTCCAACACACCGGGACGGTCTGCACCGACAACCCGCAACGCCACAGCAAACCCATCTTTTTCTTGAACGACTGCACCGTGGATGGAACTTTTGACTAATAATGGTTGTTCGGCTAACGAGCCATTTTTTTGCTTGACTTTTAACAAAAACTTTGATGTTGTAAAAGGACGGACTTTGCCATCAAAAAGATAACCATCATCAGCCAATTTCAACTTGTATATATCCCAACCATCATGGGTATTGACGGTATGAGTCCAACCCAAATAATCGTTAAAGGCGATCGCTAAAACCGGAATTCCCGCCAGCGCTGCTCCCGAAGCATTCATCCCTGGGGTCGTAATTTGGGCTTCGTACCAGACAAATAAATCCGACCATAACGTGTGAGGGTTTGCCAGCAACATCGCCTTTCCACTGGCAGAATGTTTCGGTGCGATCGCCCAACCGTTAGAACCAGCTTCAGATTGAGTATGAGCCATATCTGCTACCTGTTCTTGATTGACGATAAAAGTAAAATACAGCACTCTTTGCAAATGCGCTAATACATCTTCTGGCTTTACAGGTAATACTATTTTTACTTGCTCATCAATTAGATCGGGATGGTCTTTGGCATAAGTATTTATCCCAGTGGCAAAGGCATTTATATAACTACGAAAAGCTGGACTTTGTGCCCGATACCAAGAATTTGCACGATTGGGCACTCCCATCGTCAGTACCCATTTATCAGATTCTAAATACTCTTCTCCCCAATATTCGGCTGCTTTTCCCCTAGCTTGACCGTAGAGGCGCAACAGCAAGTTAGCGTGACTTTGCATCTGTGCCCAACCAAATGCCTGGAAAGCGCTTGGAGTATCTTTACTATATATATGTGGTATGCCGTAAGTATCCCATAATATGTCTGTAGTTTTGGGTGCAGTGGCAAAACTGTTATTTGCCAAAACGACAACTAAAATGGCACTGAGGATAAAAGCTAAAAATCTAAATAATTTTCTTTTCAGTATTGGCTGGTTAAATAGCCACAAATACACCCTAATATTCAACATGATAGTTTTGATTAAATTAATTTGACTGGAAAAATTTAGTGCCTTTCGTCTATATTCCTTAACAAACGGACATTAAATCCAAACGCACCCACCAGCAACATACATAAAGAACATAGAACGTATAACAGTGCCATTCCAGCACCTTTGTTGATGCCAAATATATTGCCAAACAGCCATGCTAGCTGACCATCTGATTTCATTGCTGGTTCAAAAACTTTATCCGCCAGAGGCCCGGCAATTAAATAGGCTATAGCTGAGAATACCTGTAAAAGTAGCGATCGCACCGCAAAAACTCGACCTTGTACTTCAGGAGTAACCTTTGCTAGCCAAATGGCATTTTCTGAACTTCCATTTAAGGGGAAATTGAGCGAAGAACAAAATTGAGCGCCAATCCAAACGAAGGCTGTATTTCCCAACCCAAAAATAGTTTTACTCAACCCTGCACCAACCATTCCCCATAAAAAGCCCTTAACTCGATGCTTAGTAGATCCACCCCAAACACTCATGATTAATGCTCCCATCACACCACCTATACCTGCTGCTGAGGCTAAACTGCCCAACAAAAGAGTATTATTGCCCGAACGTGCCAGAATCATCGGTGTGTAAACAGCACCACCGACATCGTGAAAAAACCAAAACACCATTCCGGTCATTAACAAAGCTAGAAGGCTTTTATGTGCTTGGATATAGCGCCAACCAAATCCCAATTCCTGCCAAATATTTTCTGGATGTTGACTGTGAATTTCTCTAGATGGTGGTTGTGGGATGTGTATTAAAAGCACACTAATAATTGCAAAAGTAAAAGTCAGGATATCAATCAGCGAAATTCCCACCAATCCGATTACATGATATAAGTAACCAGCAAAAGCTGGCGCCATAATTTTTGCACCATAACCTGATAAAAATTCCATACTACTAGCGCGGGAATAATGCTTTGGAGGTATCATTAATCCCACAGATGCAGAATAGGCTAGAGACTGTAATTCATTAAAAACTCCTGTAATTGCTCCTGTGATATATAAGTGCCAAACTTGCAAATGATTGGTCAGATATAGCAGTGCGATCGCTATTGTTACTCCTACAGCTACGCTATCTCCTACAATCATCAGTAACTTCCGATTCCACCGATCTACAATCACTCCACTAATTGGAGCGATCGCAATACTGGGAAGTAACGTATAGAAACCTACAAGTGTTAATGTTGTTACCCGATCTGTAGATTCCCAGACCCAAATATTCAGGGCAAAGCTGGTCATACTACTGCCCATAGCCGAAACAAACTGACCAATCCAGACAATAATAAAATTACGAAAACTACTAAATTTCATTTCTGTTTTCATGAGCAGCGTTCCTTATGATTGACTAATTAATTCACTGTCACGCTGCCTTGAGCAAATACTTAAATAAATCATCAAGTATTGCATTTGCTGATAGAATACTTCCAAAAATCCAGTAACTAGAATCAACACTATAAACTTGCTGATTTTTAACAACATTAAGAGTTTGCCAAAGACGAGTCTTTTGATATTTTTGGAATAATTCTCTAGCCCCAGGATCTACCGCTACAAATAAAACATCAGCATCAAGTAAGTCTATACGTTCTAAGTTCAGTATTACCAAAGTATCGTCAGGATTTTTAATTAACTGACGTTGAGCATCTGGTATAGCAATTCCGACTTCTTTTAAAATACTGCCAGGGAATGAAAATTGAGAACGAAACTCAGGTAGTTGTACTCCTCCATGAAACCGACCAACAGAAACTTTGAGTTTATTTAGGCGAACATCTAGATTAGCCCGCAATTTTGTTAATCGCTGTTCGTATTGATTGAGTAATTTTTCAGCTTGTTCAGCTTTGTTTAATACTTGACCAATCCGCCGAAAAGATTCTTGCCATTGAGCATGGACATATTTAAATTTAACTGTAGGAGCTATTTGTGAAAATAATTGATAGGATTCTGAGTTAATATCATACAAGCTAATAATTAAATCTGGATGCAATTTCAATATTTTTTCTAAATTCAACTGACCCTCTTTGCCTATATAAGTTATACCAGCTATTTGACTTTTGAGAAAACTAGTTTTACTAGCTACAAAAGCACGGTCAGGTACACCTATTGGTTTCAATCCTAATGCTATTAAAGGTTCTAATGTAATTTGCTCTGCAACAACAATACGCTGCGGGTTAGTAGGTACACAAGTTTCACCTAATTCATGCTTAAATAAACGACATTCTGTTCCTGATAAGTGTGATTTATATTCACCTATGTTTTGCTCTAAACCACTGTGGCAAGCGGCAAAAAAGAATAACGAAAGAGCCATCAAAATACATAAATTGCAGTAATATACGTATCTTTTTTTCATATTATGTAGTTTTTATTCATGCACATCTACCAACAAATTTTCTATATAAAATTGAGGAATTGTTTCGACAATTTCACTATGACAATCACTTAGATATAGAGTCTTACCTTTATCAACTAACACATCAGCTTTTACACTAACCAAGTTACCATCTGGTTTAATAAAATTTAGTTTTATATGATTAAATTCTCCATTCTCACTTTGTTGGATAATCTGATAATCAACTTTGTAAGTCAACCATTGCCAACCATAGATAAGAATCATTTCTCTTTCTAAAACCTGTGCAGCTTCTGGTAATATTGCCCACCCACGATAAGTATGCTGAATAAATTCAAGATTTCCAGTACGGGTCAAAATGGAAGTGAATGATTCAGAATCTAACCTAGCATAGTATCTAGCCTCTGGAAAATCGATAGCAGTAGGTGCAAATCGATGACCGCCAAAGTGAGTACATTGCCAGATTCTGACATTATTCATTCCTAAATCTTTAACTATATTTTTTGCCTGCCGATAAAAGGGATTACCAAATTTAGCACAGCATTGATCGCGGCTACCATGAGTACATATAAAAATATCTCTTGTATTAAGTTCGTCAATACAAGTATCTAAATCTTTCTCCAATAAGCATTTTTTAATCAGAGGTGCTGCTTCATTAATATCAGATAATAAAAACTCTGATTTGCTATATCCTTGAGCAAAACCAGTGGGTTGATTAAATATCAAAACTCTTGTTTTGTCTGGCTCTTTTAATTCCTTGCTATAAATTAATAAAAACTCTACAGTTATCTCAGATTCTGCAAATTCTTTGACTATATTTCGGAGATTATCAGGAACTTGTTTAGAATTAAATGTCTCATTTATCCAAGGAATTGGACATTCAATCATCACAAAAAAATCAAAATTGTAAGCATTGGCAATTGGATCTTCTCCAACATCACGAGACTCTAAAGCACAAAAAGAATTAGCCATGATGAAATAACCGGATAATCTAGTATTAGAACTTTCATTATCACCCTATTTTTTTAGGGTAGATATTTGTTGACCTCAACCATATTATTTATGTAAGCAAAACAATTCAGTTATTGATGAACCAATATTATGTATGAACAATAAAGCAAATTTTGGGCAGGTAAACCCCGCCCATTCAGTAAAATTTTTAGGAAATGAAAGTATCACATTTTACAAAAACTCCCAAATTAAAACTCGAAAGAAACAGTTCCCAGGACAGTGAATGGTGCAGCCGGAACAATGTAAAATCCTTGAGACTCATAATATTTAGTATCAAATAGGTTTTTAATGTTGACACCAACTCGCCAACGATCCCGTTTATAGAAAACACTGGCATCTGTTCTCAAATAAGAAGGAATTTTGATATTATTAGGTACAGCAGATTCGCGCTGACCTACATAAACTAGACCAAATCCTAGCCCTAAACCTTGTAAACTACCTTTTTGTAATTCATATGTAGTCCACAAACTAGCACTGTTGTAGGGTACGCCAGCTAATCTATTATTAACTAATGTTGGGTCATTATCTTCGTTGATAAAGGCATCTGTATAAGTATATGTGCCAATTATTTTCCAGCCAGGAAGAATTTCTCCAACTACATCGAGTTCAACTCCGCTACTTTTTTGTTCACCTGTTTGGATTTGGAAGTCAGAATTTGTAGGATCTGTTGTCAAAACATTTTTCTTTGTGATGTCAAAATAAGCTAAAGTTGCCGAGAGACGTTTGTCAAGAAATTCTTGTTTAATGCCAACTTCAAATTGTTCTGCTGTTTCTGGTTTAAATGCTTCGTTATTAATACTTCTCCCGAATACTTGCGGATTGAAGGAATTTGTCCAACTTCCATAAATTGAAGTGGAATCAGTAGGTTGATAAACTATCCCAACTCGTGGTGAAAATTTAGAATCTGAAGTTTCATTGATAGTTGTACCTGTTTCCAGGTTTCTATAAAAGGAATCAGCCCAGTCAAAACGTCCACCAGCTAGCAATTTAAGATTTGGTGTTATCTCAACTAAGTTTTGCAAATATAGCCCAATATTACTTCCACCATACTTCTCAAAAAATGCCCGTTCCACGGATTCTGGCTGTGCGCCATAAATCGGATTAAAAATATCTAAATCTGCAATAGTTCCCCGAAAAAATTCGTACTGGTATTCGTAATTGGATAACTCTAGCCCCACAAGAATGTTATGACGAATTGATCCGGTATTAAATTTGCCACTAACTTCATTTTGAAATGAAATGTTGTTTGATTCATCATTACTAACTCGATATCCCCGCGCCACAGTGAAACCATCATCATTAATAGAATTAGCTTGAACATCTCCTGCACTACCGTTAACGTTGACGACATTGAAGCCTTGGCGGAATTTCCAATTATTGTTGTAGCCAAATTTGCTTTCTAGAACATAAGTAAAGTTATTAGATGTAAATTCACCTCTATTGAGACTGGGTTCGCCTAAAAATCGGCTGATGGGGAGGTCGAAAACTACTCTGTTATTATTCGGAAAACCTCGGTCAAAAGTGTAGTCGTACTTTTGGTATTCATAACCAAAGGTAATATCTGTATTCTCTCCCGCTTTTACGGTAATTATTGGCCCAACATAAGTACTTTCATTATTAACAAAGTCACGGAAGCTATCAGCATTTTCGTAAGCTACATTCAGACGGTAGAGAGCAGAACGATTTTCTAGAAGTGGCCCGGTCAAATCAACTGATGTGCGATAAAAATCGTAGCTACCAATAGTGCCATTGATTTGATAGAAAGGGTCTGGTAGGGGCTGTTTAGTAATTGTGTTGACGACACCACCAGGGCTGCTGATACTACCATATAGAATTGATGCTGGCCCTTTGAGGAATTCTACACGTTCGATACTAGAAACATCACGCGGACTAATAAAGCCAAAATCTTTGAAGCCATTACGCAGAGTCTGAAATTCTGTCGCAAAACCACGAATAAAGTAGCCTTGAGATGCAAGTCCACCATAAGTCTCTTGACTACGTACACCACTAACATTGTCTGCTAGCTCGTTGAGTTTGACTACTTGTCGGTCTTGAATGATTTCTTTGGGTATTACCTGTACAGATGCAGGTATGTCACGTAGCGGAACATCTATTTTTGTTGCAGTTGATGAATCTTGTACGCGATACCCGTCTTTCTCACCTGTGACTGTTAACTCAATTGGCTCGTCAGAGGCCGATGGCTGTTCTGGCTGGGTTGGTTCTGTTGGTGTTTGGGGTTGCGTCTGTGCTTGGGTAGAGGATGCAGCTGAAGCTACACCGAAAATCAAACCTTGGTCACTATCAAATAACTCTACTTTTGGGATACTGTCTACTCCAATTACAGCCATTCTGATAGTGTTGGCATCGGAGTTAGTCACACTGACTTCACTAACTCCAGCAATAGGTTTTTCTTGGCGGAATGTGCCACCACTGGGTAAGCGCAGTTGAGCGGAGTTAATTTCGATAATATATGTGTTGCCTTCAGTCTTAGGCAATACTTGTAATTTTTCACCATCTGGAGTTGCCAAGATGATTTCTAAACCGTTATTGGTGGGATTAAGTTTGACTTCTGTAACTTCTGCCACGGCCTGTGTTGGCTGCTGTGGTTTAGTGGCTGATGCAACTGGTGTAACTGCAAAAATCAAACCTTGGTCGCTATCAAATAACTCTGTATTAGGTAAACTTCCCTCACCAATTACCGTTACTCTCAAGGTATTGGTGTTAGCTTGAGTGACGCTGACTGATGCAATGCCTGGTGCAGGATTATTTTGGCTAAAGTTTCCACCTTCGGGCAGTGCTAGCACTGCATTGGGTATATCTGCTATATAACTGTTGCTTTGATTATTATTGACTGGTTTGAGTGCTTCGGCGTTGGCACTTTCTAAAATGATTTCAATGCCTTTATCAGTAGAATTTATTTTAATGCCTGTAACTTTATTAACGTCGCTGCTTTGCACAAGCAATTGTGCCGCTCTGGTAGAGTGAGATTTCTGACTAGATAGTTCGGCTGTCTGTGTTCCTGCATGGGCTGGTTGTACTAAGCTGCTAATTACCGCTAATGCTAATGCCACCGAACGTATCTCACTCATTAACCCACCCTTCATTCTTGTTTCTCCTTGAACTGAACCTGTAATTAACAGGCTTTTAAGTAAAGCTTTAGTTGCATATTGATACTCATTCTCACAGCCCATGAAAAATATCACGTCTGATATTAATGACGCGATATATTATCAATAATGCTTGACACTAGCTCTAGAAATCTCAAAAGCTATCTGCGACTAGTTTGCATCTAACTCTAGTGCTATTAGGAGACATTATCATAAAGGTTACGCCTGAGCAAGCATTTATCAAATCTTTGGAATTTTATAAATCTGACTAGCTTTGGGCAAAAAACCCTTATATATAAGCCTTTATAAGGCATTGCCATAGTCTGCATAAAGTTAGAATTACCTAACTTAAGCTTTTTACATCTATCTATCGATATACTTTTATAAGCTATTTTTTTGAGTAAAAGGTAATAATAGTTTTTAATTAAAATTTGCTTGCTATCTGAGCAAAGTTGCTTTAAAGTCATAAAAGTAATTGCAAATTAATAGCAATAACGGTGGGGGATTGGAAAAATGGTGTTGCTGATTGCGGTATGAAAAATAATTTTGCGTAATTTCAAAATCTTTGTAGGGACGTATCTCTACATCCAGATTCATACCGTCGATTCAGCAACACTGAAAAATAAGCTCTACGCCAATAGAAGGCGGTTAAAGTTTGTCATTCTTTTGGCAAAGGCTGTAACGGCTTGATATCCGAGAATTCTTTGTGCATCAGGATTTTGAAAGTGCAATGACTCAATGTGTCAACGATTTAGAAGAAATGGTCTGTAAGTTTTCTACAGTTGTGGAGCTACTGCGTTACAGGTCGGTAGAGCAAGCAAACACTGAGGCTTTTACCTTTCTGCACGATGGAGAAGCACAAGCAGTGACTCTAAATTATCGAGAGTTAGATCGATATAGTAGAGCGATCGCATCTCAACTCCAAATTTTAGAATTAACTGGACGGGCGTTACTACTTTACCCACCTGGCATAGATTACTTACCGGCCTTCTTTGGGTGTCTATATGCTGGGGTGGTAGCAGTCCCAGCTTATCCACCACGCAATCAGCGCAACACCCCCAGAATCTTGGCGATTTTAAAAGATGCACAAACGGCGGTAATTCTGACAACAACGGCTATCTTGTCTCAGTTGAAGTCTTTACTTGCTGATAAATTCGATCTAGATAGTATTCGCTGGCTGACTACTGATAACCTCGCACCTGGTATAGAAGAGTCTTGGCAAGAGCCTTTGATTGATAGAGAAACTCTGGCTTTTTTGCAATATACTTCCGGTTCCACTGGTACACCCAAAGGTGTGATGCTCAATCATGGCAACCTACTGCACAATGCTGTGGTGACGCGTCAGTATATGGAACATTCCGCCAGTAGTAAGTTTGTCACTTGGCTGCCTGTTTATCATGATATGGGACTGATTGGCGGCGTACTACAACCTTTATATGGGGGTTTTCCTTGTATCATGATGCCGCCAGCAGCCTTTCTCCAGCGTCCCTATCGTTGGTTACAAGCAATTTCCCGTTATAGAGGAACTAGCAGTGGCGCTCCCAACTTTGCTTATGAACTTTGTATTGAAAAAATTACTCCTGAACAACGTTCAACTCTCGATTTAAGCAGTTGGAGTGTAGCTTTTAACGGTGCAGAACCAATTCGCCAGCAAACTTTGGAGCGTTTTGCAGCTACCTTTGCTGAGTGCGGTTTTCGTCCAGAAGCTTTTTATCCTTGTTACGGCATGGCAGAGGCCACTTTGATGGTATCTGGTAGCGTCAAGTCTGCGTTAGTCAGATGCAAACACGTAGATAAGAGCGCTTTAGAACGTAATTATGTAATTGATGCGGTTACTAACGACGATAATTCAATAGCATTAGTCAGTTGTGGCCGGAGTGTACCACAACAACAGATTGTAATTGTCAATCCAGAAACTTTAACTCGCTGTCAAGATGGAGAAATAGGGGAAATCTGGGTATCTGGCCCCAGTGTTGGCAAAGGCTATTGGAATCGTCAAACAGAGACAGAACAGACTTTTCGTGCCTTTTTGCAAGATACAGGAGTTAGCGAAGCGTTAGGGCCTTTTCTTTGCACCGGCGACTTAGGCTTTTTGGATAGTGGCGAAGTCTTTATTACGGGTAGAGCCAAAGATTTAATTATTATTCGCGGCCGCAACCTTTACCCACAAGATATTGAACTCACCGCAGAACGCTCTCATCCGGCTTTACGTTTGGGTAGTAGTGCTGCATTTGCAGTTGAGGTAGAGAACGAAGAGAAGTTGGTAGTAGTGCAGGAGTTAGAATTCCGCGCCAAACCAAATCTAGAGGAAGTTACTGCTGCTATTCGTCAGGCGGTTTCTCAAGAATTCGAGATGCAAGTTTATGCAGTGGTGTTAATTAAAGCTGGTACTATTCCTAAAACTTCTAGTGGTAAAATACAACGTCGCGCTACCAAAGCAGAATTTTTAGCAGGGACTCTCAATGTTGTCCAAAGCAGTATTTTGGATAGTTATGATGTGAGTTTGCCCAAAGAGCAACCGACAAATATAGAAACTTACTTACAACAGTTGGTAGCTCAAGTCTTATCAGTACCCTTAGAGCAGGTAAATATTCAACAACCTTTGAGCAATTTGGGTATAGATTCCTTACAAGCATTTGATTTGAAAAATCGCATTCAGGAAGATGTAGGGGTATCTATTTCGGCTATTGATTTGTTTGAAGCGAGTATTGCTCAGATAGTTAAACTGATATTGGCTACAGACATAACCTCTATAAACACACAACTTCAACCTGTTTCTCGCGATTGTGAATTACCTCTGTGTTTAGCACAAGAGCGTTTATGGTTTCTTGACCAGTTAGAACCGGGAAATCCTTTTTATAATGTTGCGATCGCTATTCGATTAACTGGTAAACTTAATCCAGCGATCCTCGAACAAAGTCTGAATGAAATCATCAAGCGTCACGAAAGTTTACGGACAACCTTTTCTACTATAAACGGAAGACCTATTCAGGTTATCCATGAGACTCTAGAATTAAAATTATCAATTATGCAAAATTTCGACTCTGATATTCAAAGTTTAATTTTGCAAGAAAGCCAAAAACCATTTGACCTTTCCCAACTACCGCTATTAAGAGCAACACTTCTACATCTCAAAGAAGATGAACATCTGTTGTTAATTAGCACCCATCACATTATCTCTGATGGTTGGTCAATTGGTGTGCTTATTCAAGAACTAGCAACAATTTATGCTGCGTTTTCTGTTGGTAAACCTTCACCTTTACCTGAACTGAGCATCCAATATGCCGATTATGCTTATTGGCAAAGACAATGGTTACAAACAGACGTTCTCCAGCCTCAGTTAGATTATTGGAAACAGCAGCTAAATAATAGCGCACCTTTACTTCAAATTCCCACCGACAGACCTAGACCAGCAATTCAGACATTCAAAGGTAAAAAAGAGTTTTTCACTATTACAGGAGAAATCAAAGAAGCAGTAAAAAACTTAAATAAACAAGAAGGTGTAACTTTATTTATGACACTTTTAGCAGTGTTTAAAACATTGCTTTACTGTTATAGTAAACAAGAGAATATTTTAGTTGGTTCACCCGTATTAGGCCGGAACTGGCGAGAAACGGAAAACTTAATTGGCTTCTTTATCAATACCTTAGTCTTCCGCACAGATTTTAGTAGAAATCCTAGTTTTCGAGAAGTCCTGCAACGTTTACGTGCTTGTGCATTAGATGCTTACGCCCATCAAGACTTACCTTTTGAGAAACTGGTAGAGGAGTTACAACCAGAACGCAACCTGAGTTATAACCCTTTGTTTCAGGTAATGTTTATTTTGCAAAATGCACCGATACCAGCTATCGAAATCAGCAACTTGAATATATATCCTCAAGAGGTAGATATTGGTACTTCTAAATTTGATTTGAAATTTAGTATTTGGGAAAATTCAGAAGGTTTTAAAGGTTCAATGGAGTATAAGATAGATTTGTTTAATGCTGTGACGATTGCTAGCATGAACAATCATTTTGAAATTATCCTACGTCATGTTGTAGAACAGCCTGATAGCAGAGTAGAGGAGCTAATTCAAATTATTGTCAATGCCGATCGAAAAAAACAGATAATTCAAGAACAAGAACTAGAAAAAAGTTCTGTCGAAAAGCTAAAATTAGCAAAACGCAAAGCATCTTATCAATTTTAAATTGATAACAAGTATGTTTTAGACATAATTAATGTGAGGCTAGTATGGAGATTTTATTAGAAACCGAACGTTTGATTTTGCGGCAATTCACAGAAGCTGATGCTGATAACTTATTTGAATTAGATAGCGATCCTGAAGTCGTAAGGTTGACGACCAATTTAGGACAGCCAACTCCATACTCAATTATTACAACAGAATTTTTACCTGAACTTTTTCAGTATTATCAGAAATATAATAATTATGGTTACTGGGGAGTCATAGAAAAGTCCAGTAAAGCATTTATTGGCTGGTTTCTCTTTAAACCTATCATTCACGCCTCTTACTTCAACCCTCAATTTGTGAACGCCAATGATATTGAGCTAGGGTATCGTCTACGAAAAACTGCTTGGGGTAAAGGTTACGCAACAGAAGGCTCAAAAGCATTAATTAAAAAGGGTTTTGATGAAGGAGTAGAACGTATAGTTGCCGTTGGTTTTGCTGCAAATCTAGCTTCGATTCGCGTCATGGAAAAAGTAGGCTTAACATTTCAAGCAAAAGTAATTTATGAAGAGAACAATCAAGAAGTTGTATTATATGCTATTACTCAGAGTGGCTATAAGAATAAAATTTCACCATCTTTATTAACTTCCAAAATTTAGATTCAGACAACTATCAAAAGTTCAGTCTTTCTTCTATCTCTAATGGAAATATCAGAGCATTCACAAATCACCCAATCTTTTTTAAAGGTTAAAAGACGGCAAGCTATCAATCTCTTGCAGACAGAATTGGTCAAATTAACGCCTCTTTTAACTGATAGTGCTTTACCTGTGTTATGCCAAACCACTGTAGAAGGGGTCAATTTATTGGCGTGGGCAGTTAATAATCAAGAGTTAATTACTACAAATTTACTTAAGCATGGAGGTATACTATTTCGTAATTTCCAAGTTAAAGATATTGCCGAGTTTGAAAATTTTATCCAGGCCGTTTCAGGAGATTTATTAGAATACCGCGATCGCTCTTCACCTCGGAGCGCGATTCAAGGTAAAATTTATACATCTACTGACTATCCTGCTGACCAAAGTATCTTTCTGCATAGCGAGAATTCCTATGCCGCTAGCTGGCCTTTAAAAATTTTCTTTCACTGCGTCACGCCAGCACAGCAAGGCGGGGAAACTCCTATTGCTGATACGCGGAGATTATTACAACAGATTAACCCAAAAATTCGCGATCGCTTCATCGAAACAGGCGTGATGTACGTGCGTAACTTCGGTGATGGTTTTGGCTTACCTTGGCAAACAGTATTTCAAACCACAAACCCAGGCGAAGTAGAAGAATTTTGCCGTAGCAATCATATTGAATTCGAGTGGAAGCCAGGAAATCGCTTACGAACCCGTACTCATAGACAAGCGATCGCTACACATCCTAAAACGGGTGAAACTGTTTGGTTTAATCATGCCGCTTTTTTTCATGTCACCACTTTAGATGCAAAAATTCGCACTGCATTGTTAGCAGAATTTTCAGAAGAGGATTTGCCACATAATACCTATTACGGTGATGGTTCACCAATTGAAGCAGAAGTTTTAGATGCAATTCGTACCATCTATCAACAAGAAACTATGATTTTTCCCTGGCAGGCTGGAGACATTTTAATGCTGGATAATATGCTTACAGCACACGGAAGACAGCCATTTATCGGGGAAAGAAAAGTGGTAGTTGGGATGTCAGAAGTATTCAGCAGTCAAGAGATTTAGTGCAAGTACGGAGAATTAGTAATGTTAGAAGAAATGCAAGGTTTTCGCCTCTCGCCTCAGCAAAAACATTTGTGGCAATTGCAAGAAATTAATAGCCTTTCTTATCGTTCTCAATGTGCTGTTTTGATTGAAGGCGTTATCGATATCAACATCTTGAAGCAAGCCTTAGAACAGCTTGTCAATCGTCATGAAATACTTCGCACTAACTTTCATTGTTTGCCAGGGATGTCTATCCCATTGCAAGTACTTACAAATAAAAATATTACTTGGGGTGAAAACTACGACTTCAGTAGTTGCAGCCATCAACAACAAGAAGAATTATTATCAAGTTTATTTGAGCAATTTCACCAAGAAGTATTTGATCTACAACATGGTTCTCTGTTGCGCTTATCTTTAGTTACTTTATCTTCAAAAAAGTATATTATACTCATCTGCTTACCTGCCCTTTGTGCAGACGCAGCATCACTAAATATTTTGGTGCGAGAAATCAGCCAATCTTATGCAGCTTGTGTTCAGGGGAAAGAGTTAGATAATGAACCGCTACAATATGCAGATTTAGCTGAATGGCAAAATGAATTGTTAGAGGGAGAAGATACAGAAGCGGGGAGAGATTATTGGCGTAAACAAAATATTGCTGCGTTGACAACTTTAAAGTTACCTTGGGAACAACAAACTACTTTAAAATCAACATTTCAGCCGCAAATACAATCTATTAACATTACTCCTGAATTAGTAGCACAGATAGAAATATTAGTTCAGCAATATAATACTTCTATCTCTAATGTTTTATTAACTTGCTGGCAGATTTTGATCTGGCGAATTACCCAACAATCAAATGTAACTATGGGAATTGGTTGTAATGGGCGTAATTACCAAGAATTGGAAGATGCTATAGGTTTATTTGCTAAATATTTACCTATTAATATTGAGCTAGACAAAGAAAGTACATTTGTCGAGATTATATCTAAAAATAATCTGACTGATAGCTTCAAATATCATCCTTATTTTAATTGGGAAAATATAGCAGATTTAGCACCTAATTCCCATTTTTCACCTTTATGCTTTGAATTTGTAGAACAATCGCCCAAATACGCAAATGCTGATACTGTATTTTCGATTTATCAGCAATATTCGTGTATTGAAAAATTTAATATTAAGCTTAAATGTATTGCTAATCACCAATTAATCGCAGAGTTTCATTATAATTCAAACTTATTTAATTCCGACTATATTAAAGTTTTAGCTGGGCAATTTAACAATCTAGTAGCGAGTGCGATCGCTCATCCAGAGTTACCAATCAGTCAGTTAGAAATAATCAGCGATATTGAAAGAACACAGCTACTATACGATAACAACAAAAATTATCCGAAAAATCTGTTAATTCACCAAATATTTGAGGCACAAGTCCAAAAAACTCCTAATCAGATTGCTGTCGTTTTTGAAGAGGAAAAACTCACATATCAACAACTCAATCAAAAGGCAAATCAATTAGCTCACTACTTGCAAAAACAAGGAGTAAGAGCAGAGATATTAGTGGGAATTTGCCTAGAACGTTCGACTGACATGATTGTGAGTATTTTAGGCATTCTCAAGGCTGGTGGAGCATACATCGCCTTAGATCCAGGGATTCCGGCTAAGAGTTTGGCATCACGTTTAAAAGATATCCAAGCCTCCTTTTTAATTACTAATACTTGTGTAGCAAATAGATTATCAGAGATAGCTAATATCGAACAACTGCAAGTCATTAATTTAGCTGCACAAGGGGAAACAATTTCTCATGAAACTGATATTAATACTCACTGTCAGGCAAACAAGAATCATCTAGCTTATATATTATTTACCTCTGGTTCCACAGGCAAACCCAAAGGAGTTGCCATTGAACATCAGCAAATTCTTAATTATGTTTATGCCATCATTGATAGTTTAAAACTACCTACCAATTCCACCTGCAACTTTGCATTAGTTTCCACTCTAGCCGCAGACTTAGGTAACACCGTTCTCTTCCCTGCACTTTGCACAGGAGGATGTCTACATATCATCTCCTACGATCGCGCTACCGATCCAGTTGCCTTAACAGAATATTGCCACAAACATCCTATAGATTGTCTCAAAATTGTTCCTTCTCACCTTAGTTCCCTGCTACTATCTCCTACACCCCAATCTATCCTGCCTCGTCAACGACTAATTTTAGGTGGTGAAGCTACTAATTGGCAGTTAATTGAGCAAGTTCGCCAGTTAGCACCCAATTGCCAGATATTTAACCATTATGGCCCTACAGAAAGCACTGTTGGTGTACTCACTCATTTAATTACAGAGACAAATTTAACAACTAAAACAGTTCCTCTTGGCAAATCAATTACTAATACACAAGTTTATATTCTAGACAATAACTTACACTTGACTCCGATTGGAATCAAAGGTGAAATATATATTGGTGGTGCAGGGTTAGCCCGATGCTATATGCAGCATCCTGAACTAACTGCTGATAAATTCATTCCTAATTATTTTAGCCGCCAACCAGGAGCAAGACTGTATAAAACAGGTGATTTAGGACGTTATTTACCAGATGGCACAATAGAATTTTTGGGACGTAGCGATAATCAAGTAAAAATTCGTGGTTTCCGGATTGAATTAGCAGAAATAGAAGCGATATTAACTCAATATTCACAAATAAGAGAAGCGGTAGTAATAGCGCAAGAAAATGATAACAGGGATAAGCGATTAATAGCTTATCTAGTTTCTAATAACTCCGTATCTATAGATTTAAATGAACTAAATAGCTTTTTGCGGGAACACTTACCTGATTATATGTTGCCCTCTAGCTTTGTCATTTTAGAAGCTTTACCTCTAACTCCTAATGGTAAGGTGAACCGTCAAGCATTGCCAGCGCCAGAAGAATTATCACAGCAAACAAAAAGCGCTATTACCGCACCACGTAACCCTGTAGAAGAAGTCTTAGCAGGGATATGGGCAAAAATTCTCGGTGTTAAGCAAGTAGGAATTGAAGGAAACTTTTTTGAATTAGGCGGACATTCCCTGTTAGCTACACAAGTTATGTCCCAAATACGAGAAGCTTTTCAAGTTGAATTATCCCTACGCAGTTTGTTTGAATCGCCAACACTAGCTGAACTGTCGCAACGTGTTGAAATAGTACTGAGAGAGGGACAACAATTAGCTATCTTACCGATAGAGAAAGTCACACGAGGAAATAATTTACCATTATCCTTTGCTCAACAAAGACTGTGGTTTTTAGACCAATTACAACAAGGAAGTTCTGCTTACAATCTCTTTAGGGCAGTACAACTGCAAGGAAAACTTAATATTGCAGCGTTAGAACAAAGTTTCAACGAAATTATCCGCCGTCATGAAGCATTACGCACAAATTTTGTTAGCATAGATGGGGAACCTGTGCAGGTAATTTTAACAGAAATTAAGATTAAATTACCTGTAGTAGATTTGCGAAGTTTTTCGCTAGAACAGCAAGAAGCAGAAATTCAAAGTTGGGTAAAACTTCAAACACAATATTCCTTTGATTTATCTACTGCACCATTATTAAATATTTTACTTTTGCAGCTAGCAGAACAAGAATATATTTTACTGTTCACAATACATCATATAGTTGCTGATGGTTGGTCAGCAGGAATAATTATTAAAGAATTAGCTGCATTTTATGAGTCTTTCTGCACAGGCAAATATTGTGAATTATTAAATTTACCTATTCAATATGCAGATTTTGCAGTTTGGCAAAAAATACGGTTACAGAAGGAAGTCTTTGCTACTCAGATAGACTACTGGAAGCAACAATTAGGTGGTGATTTACCACTATTAGAGCTTCCTATTGCTAAACCACGTCCAAAACAGCAAACTTTTGCTGGTAAAAAGCAGACGTTTGCACTGTCTCCAGTTTTGACAAATGAGTTAAAAGCTTTGAGTCAAAAGCAAGGTGTAACGCTATTCATGACCTTGTTAGCAGCGTTTCAAACTCTCCTATATCGCTATACCGGACAAGAAGATATTTTAGTCGGTTCGCCTATTGCTAACCGTAATCGTAGTGAAATCGAAGGGCTAATTGGCTTTTTTGTAAATACTGTAGTATTGCGTAATAAACTAGAAGGTAATTCTAGTTTTATCAACTTACTTAAACAAGTTAGAGAAGTCACTTTAGAAGCATACACTCATCAAGATTTGCCCTTTGAATTATTAGTAGAAGAATTACAACCACAACGTAGTCTCAGTCATACACCATTATTTCAGGTGATGTTTGCGTTACAAAATGCTCCTGGCAACGACTTGAAGCTGTCAGGTTTAAATTTGGAATATTTATCTATAGAAAATAATACGGCTCGATTTGATTTGAGTTTATCTTTTACTGATAATGCTGAAAGTTTAGTTGGAGAATTAGAGTATAGCAGTGATTTGTTTGATGCTGATAGCATCAGTCGGATGTTAGCCCATTTGGAAATATTGTTAGGAGATATAGCTGAACACCCAAATAAGTCCATATCAGAGTTGTCTATACTTACCCCAGCAGAACAGCAGCAAATTTTAAGGGATTGGAATTATACAGAAGCTGATTATCCTCATGTCTGCGTGCATGAGTTGTTTGCCACCCAGGTAGCTAAGACACCGGATGCTGTGGCTGTGGTAGCTGGCTCACAGCAGTTAACTTACAAAGAACTGGATGAAAAAGCAAATCAGTTTGCACACTATTTAAACAGCTTAGGTGTAGGTAAAGAAGTGTTAGTGGGTATTTGTTGCGATCGCTCTTTACCCATGATAATTGCCCTCCTCGCGATTCTCAAAGCAGGTGGCGCATACATACCTCTAGATCCAACATTTCCTCAAGAGCGTTTGGCGTATATGCTCCAAAACTCTCGAACCTCAGTCTTGTTAACCCAGCAACATTTATTACCAAATCTTACACTCCATCATGTCCAAGTTATCTGTTTCGATAGTAACTGGGAAAGCATCGCCACCCAAGAAATAAACACTTCTAACAGCAAGATTGAGCCGGATAATTTGATGTATACAATCTATACCTCCGGCTCCACTGGCAAACCCAAAGGTGTACAAATTAGTCATAGAAATGTAGTCAATTTCCTTACTGCTATGCAGCAGGAATTACACTTAACCCATCAAGATAGTTTACTCTCAGTTACTACCCTATCTTTTGATATTGCGGTTTTAGAAATTTTCCTTCCTCTAACAGTGGGAGCTAAAGTAATTCTTGCTAGTCGAGAAATTGCAACCGATGGCGCGCAGCTATTACAACAACTGAATAATTCTGCTGCAACTGTTATGCAAGCTACCCCTGCAACTTGGCGAATGTTATTAGATGCAGGCTGGGAAGGAAATTCCCAACTTAAAATTCTCTGTGGCGGCGAAGCCTTACCCCAAAATTTAGCTCACCAATTATGCCAAAGATGTTCTAAAGCTTGGAATTTATACGGCCCGACAGAAACAACTATTTGGTC
The DNA here is from genome assembly GCF_036917375.1 of Nostoc sp. Classification (GTDB taxonomy): domain Bacteria; phylum Cyanobacteriota; class Cyanobacteriia; order Cyanobacteriales; family Nostocaceae; genus Nostoc. Next base: position 109,000 of record NZ_JBALDN010000015.1, on the reverse strand, counting down.
TACAATTTATCAAATAAATGATAGTGATAAATCAGTTTCTATTGGCCGTCCTCTAGCTAATACCCAAATATATATTTTAGATAGATATTTGCAACCTTTACCCGTAGGGATTTCGGGAGAAATATATATTGGTGGTGTAGGATTAGCGCGGGGTTACTTTAATCAGCCAGAATTAACTGAAGAAAAATTTATTATTAATCCATTTAATCCAGAAAAATTACTCTACAAAACTGGTGATTTAGCGCGTTATTTACCCAGTGGAGAAATTGAATACTTAGGACGTATTGATTATCAAGTAAAACTCCGAGGTTTCCGTATTGAGTTAGGGGAAATTGAAGCGGTGTTAGAACAACACCCCGCAGTACATCAATGTGTATTGATAGCGCGAGAAGATGGATCGGGAAATCAGCGTTTACTTGCTTATTTAGTTGCTGAAAACGCTGCTACTGATGAACTGCGCCAGTATTTACGACAAAAACTGCCTGAGTACATGATACCGAATGCTTTTATATTCTTGGCAGAAATCCCATTAACACCCAATGGAAAAGTTAACCGTCGTGCTTTACCTACGCCAGAAAATACTCATTTAGAGACAAGTAATTTTGTTGCTCCACGCCATCCAGTAGAAGAAGTATTAGCTGGAATTTGGACTCAAGTTATGGGTGTGAAACAGGTAGGAATTCACGACAATTTCTTTGAACTAGGCGGACATTCTTTATTAGCAACTCAAGTAATTTCTCGCATTGCCAAAACTCTGCAAGTGAATATACCGCTTCAGTCTTTGTTTGAATTTCCTACTATTGCAGAACTAGCTAAAAATATTCAACAAACCAGTTATCAAGGTATTTCTGCAATTACACCTGTTCCCCGCGATGCCTGCGGCGGGCGTAGCCATTGCAATTTCCCTCTATCCTTCGCCCAAGCTAGATTATGGTTACTCGAACAAATTAACCCTGATAGCGGTATTTACAATATGCCCGCAGCAGTTCGCCTTCTGGGTGAGTTGAATGTACAGGCGTTAGAGGAAAGCATTAACAAAATTATCCGTCGCCACGAAGTTTTACGCACTACCTTTACTTTGGTAAATGGGGAACCATTACAGGTAATTGTTCCTCAAGTGCAGCTAAAAATACCTGTGGTAAACTTACAGGAACTGTCGGACGTTGAACGAGAAGCAGAAATTGAGCGTTTGAGTGCTGAGGAATTTCAATGTCCCTTTGATTTTACTCAAGCACCGTTGCTGAGATGCACACTTTTACAACTAGGCGAACAAGAACACATTTTACTGTTTACTATCCACCATATCGTTTTTGATGGCTGGTCAACGGGTGTATTAATTCGGGAGTTAGCAGTACTTTATACCGCTTTTGCTGCGGGAGAAGCCTCTCCTTTAGCAAAATTACCCATCCAGTATGCAGACTTTGCAGTTTGGCAACGTCAACATTTGCAAGGCGAAAGGTTAGAAGCTTTACTCACCTATTGGAAACAGCAATTAGCAAAGCTACCTGTATTGCAACTACCCACAACCCGTCCCCGTGCAGAAGTGAAGACTAACCGAGGTGCTAGTCATAGTTTTGTGATACCTGCGTCAGTGGTGCAAGAAGTGCGATCGCTTTCTCAGCAGGCTGGTGTAACCTTATTTATGACACTGCTAGCAAGCTTTAAAATCTTACTGCAACGCTACAGCAGCCAAGATGATATTGTTGTCGGTACTGATGTTGCTAACCGCAATCAAGCAGAAATTGAACCATTAATTGGCTTTTTCATTAACTTATTAGTCTTACGCACCGACTTAAGCGGAAATCCCACTTTCCTGGAATTACTACAACGTGTTCGCACTCAGACATTAGCAGCTTATGCTCATCAAGATTTGCCCTTTGATGAACTAGTTAGAGAATTACAACCTGAGCGCCATTTAAGTAATACAGTCCCATTATTCCAGGTTTTATTTGTCCTGCAAAATACACCGACTTCAGCCTTAGAATTACCAGGACTTACCTTACATTTACTGGAACTAAAAAGCAGAAATGCCAGATTTGATTTAGCTTTGTTTTTCACAGAAACTGACCAAGGGATAGAAGGTAAATGGCAATACAATGCTGATTTATTTGCTGCGGATACCATTATTAACTTTACAAATCACTGGCAAACATTAATCAATAGTATTATTAGCCAACCTCAAAGCCGCATCAATACATTAGAAATGCTCACAGAACTAGAAAAGGCAGAACAAAATATGCAACAACAGGAGCGTAAAGCAGCTAAAAGACAAAAATTTATGAGCATTGCTCCTAAAGCAGTTAGTCTGTCAGTAGAGCAATTAATTAAAACAGAATATATAAAAGAGGAGCAAAAATTCCCTCTCGTAATTCAGCCTAATAGTGCAGAAATTGATTTAATATCTTGGACTGAGAATAATCGCGGATATCTCGAAACAGAATTATTCAAACATGGAGCAATTTTATTTAGAGATTTTAGTGTAAAATCAGTTTCAGAGTTTGAAAAATTTGCTCAAACAATTTGTTCTAACTTATTTGCTGAGTATGGTGACTTGCCTCGCGCTGGAGAAGGTGGCAAAGTTTATGCATCTACTCCTTACCCCGCAGATAAAGCTATACTTTTCCACAACGAAAGCTCCCATTTACATTGTTTCCCCTTAAAGATTTGGTTTTATTGCGTTCAACCTGCTACTCAAGGTGGAGAAACCCCAATTGTTGACTGTCGCAAAGCTTATCAACTGCTCAGTCCTCAATTACGCGCAAAACTAGGCGCCAAACAGCTAATGTATGTGAGAAATTTCGCTGAAGGTTTAGATGTTAGTTGGCAGAATTTCTTTCAAACTACCGATAAAAAGGAAGCAGAAAGTTACTGTCGTCAAGCCAAAATTGCATTTGAATGGTACGATAATAATAGGTTAGTTACTCGGCAAATTCGTCCAGCTTTAGCAATACATCCTAAAACTGCCGAACCTGTATTTTTCAACCAAATTCAATTACACCATATCTCCTATTTAGATACAGACGTTAGAGAATCACTGTTATCAATCTTTGGAGAGTCAAAGTTACCCCGCAACGTTTACTTTGGTGATGGTACACCAATTACAGAAGAAGAAATTACCGAAATTAATTCAGTATATCAGCGATCGCAAACTAGCTTTACCTGGCAAAAAGGCGACATTATCATGCTAGACAATATGCTGATTGCTCACGCCAGAAACCCATATATTGGACAGCGTAAAATCGTTGTCGCAATGGGAGAAATGATTAATATTACAGATATCAATACTCCCTAAAAATTAATCCTTTGCGTTTACTTTGCAGTGACTCTGCCTTTAAAAATCTTTAATCAATATGCAAATTCAAGCAATTAGTGGATTTCAACTTGCACCTCAACAAAAGCGCTTGTGGTATTTACAGCAAAATAGTTCTGCCTTCTGTTCGCAAGCTAGTATTTTGATTGAAGGCAATCTCCAACCAGAGATTCTGCAAAAGGCTATTGTACAAGTTGTTAATCAACATGAAATTCTGAGGACAGATTTTTCTCGCCTACCTGAAGTAAAAACTCCAGTTATGGTAGTTAGAGATCGGATTTCAGATAATTTTGAATATCTAGATATTTGTGATTACTCTCAAAAAAATATTTCTTCGAAAATTCCAGAATTATTCTGGCAAGAAAGACAAAAATATCAAAATCTATCTCCAGGTTCATTCCTGCGTTTATATTTAATCAAGTTATCAGACATTCAACATATTTTAATTGTTTCTCTGCCTGCATTATGTGCTGATACTAGAACTATCAAAAATTTAGTTAATCAAATTAGCCAAGCTTACGAGCAATACTGCCACGGTAAGGCATTTAGCAGAGAATATGTGCAATATGTACAATTTTCTGAATGGCAGAATCAATTACTTGCAGATGAAGATGCAGAAGTAGCTAAAGAATATTGGCAGCAACAAACAATTAGTTCTTTATCGGCATTAAAATTACCGCATGAACGGCAAGGAAAATACGAACAATTTGTAATTAATAGTTATCAATTAGTTATTAACCAAGAATTATCTGACAAAATTTTTAATTTTGCTCAAAAGTATGAGCAAACGCCTGATATTGTCTTATTAGCTTGCTGGCAGACGCTGATTTGGCGACTTACAGGACAGCCAGATATCGTTATTGGTATGGCTAGCGATCGCCGTGAATATGAAGAACTTCATGATACGTTAGGACTGTTAGCAACTTGGCTACCAATTAAAACTAAATTTACATCTAATTTAAATTTTCTAGAAGTATTAGCAGCAGTAGTAGAAACATTAGAGAATGCTGCTGAATGGCAAGACTATTTTGTACCAGAAGCTAGAGAAGAAGATAATTTTCTTGCTTTTCCCATTGGTTTTGAGTTTGAAAATATCTCTGAAAATAAATTTGATTGTACAGAATTATCATTTGCATTACAGGAAATCTACAGCTTTATTGAACCTTGTAAAGTAAAACTCACTTGTTTGCAACGCAATAACAGCTTGATTACAGAGTTTTACTACGATATTAATTACTTTTCTCAAGAAACTATTCTGCGATTAGGTAAAAATTTTCAAACTTTATTGAGAAACCTTATTAATAACTCTAAAACACCTATCAGTCAATTAGAAATTATTAGTGCCAGTGAACGCCAACAATTGTTAGTTGACTTCAACCAAACAAAGACTAATTACCAATCTCAAAAATGTATTCATCAGTTATTTGAAGAACAGGTAGATAAAACACCAGATCAAATCGCTGTAGTATTTGAAAATGAAGAACTAACATATCAAGAATTAAATTTTCAAGCTAATCAATTAGCTCATTACTTACAAAAGTTGGGGATAAAACCAGAAGTAGTAGTAGGAATTTGCGTAGAGCGATCGCCCAAATTTATAATATCCTTATTAGCTGTTCTTAAAGCTGGCGGCGCTTACCTCCCACTCGATCCCAACCTTCCCGACGAGGCGTTACAATTCCGGTTGCAAGATGCTCAAGCGTCAATATTAATTAGGGAACAGGAAAATGCTGAAAACTTTATTAATATCACAGAAGTAAACTTAAATACTGATTGGGAAACTATTTCTCAGGAAAGTACCGAAAACCCCATTAATAATGTCACACCAGAAAATCTAGTTTATGTAATCTATACTTCTGGTTCCACTGGTAAACCTAAAGGTGTTGCGGTTGAACATCAACAGCTACTTAATTACCTGTACGGAATTTTGCCAAAACTGCAACTTCCTGCTAATAGTAGTTATGCAACCGTTTCTACCTTCGCCGCAGATTTAGGTAACACGATCATTTTTCCTTCTTTGTGTAGTGGTGGATGTCTGCATATCGTATCTTGGCAACGCGCCTCAGATCCGGCTGCATTAGCTGCTTACTTCCGTCGTCATCCTATAGATTGTTTGAAAATAGTTCCCTCCCACTTAACAGCTTTATTAAGTTCTGAGTGCAGGGAAATTTTACCTCGTCAGTTACTAATTCTTGGTGGTGAGGCTGCTGATTGGAATTTAATTGAGAAAATAGAAAAGAATGCGCCCCATTGTCGAATTCTTAATCACTACGGGCCAACAGAAACCACAATCGGAGTACTCACTTACTCAGTCAATGGGAAAATTCAGGAAACTGTAACAGTTCCCATCGGTAAACCAATTGCTAACACCCAGGTTTATGTATTAGATGCACACCTACAACCAGTTCCTCTAGGGGTAGTGGGAGAACTCTATATTGGTGGTGACTCCTTAGCGCGGGGTTATTTAAACCACCTTGAATTGACTAATGAAAGATTTATTAATAACCCCTTTAGTGACATTCAGCAGCGATTGTATAAAACAGGCGATCGCGTCCGCTATCTATCAAATGGTGACATAGAATTTATCGGTCGTCTCGACGATCAGGTGAAAGTTAGAGGCTACCGTATTGAACTAGGTGAAATCTCAACAGCCCTCAGCCAACATCCAGAAGTACGGGAAAGTGCAGTTATTGCTAAGGAAGATATCTCAGGAGAAAAACGTCTTGTCGCCTACATAGTCCCTACATCTCACTCAGCATTTGAGCATGACTTTCGCAACTTCCTAAAAGCAAAGTTGCCAGAGTATACGATCCCTACATCCTTTGTCATCCTCAAAGCTTTACCTCGGTCAGCTAACGGTAAATTAGACCGTAATGCTTTACCTGCACCAGAAGAGGTAGTCAGCAGAGAAACAACTTTTATTGCTCCCCGTACCCCAGTTGAAGAAGTATTAGCAAGCATTTGGGCGCAATTATTGAGTGTAACAAAAGTAAGTATTGAAGATAACTTCTTTGATTTGGGTGGACACTCCTTACTAGCAACTCAGGTAATTTCCCGCATCCGTACCACCTTTAATGTAGAAATTCCCTTAGCAAAACTGTTTGAGTTTGCAACTTTAGGCGCACTAGCAGCACAGATTGAAACAGCAATTCGGGGTGAACAACAGGCTATTGCAACTATTACCCCCGTTCCTAGAGATAAAAACCTACCCTTATCTTTTGCCCAGCAGCGATTGTGGTTTTTTGACCAATTTGAACCAGGTAGCCCATCATATAATCTGCCTAGAGCAGTGCGTTTACAGGGAAAACTGAACATAGATGCACTTTCAGCAAGCCTCAACGAAATTATTAGACGACATGAAATTTTGCGGACAAGTTTTGTAATATCTGATGGGCAACCAATCCAGGTAATTTCGGCCTCGGTAAACTTGCAATTACCAGTTGTAAATTTACAACATATTCCCCAAGAACAGCGAGAAGCAGAACTATACTGCCTCGCCAAAGAAGAAGCACAAATAGGATTTAACCTTACCCAATCGCCATTATTGCGGACAAAACTTCTACAATTAGATGTGGAAGAATATGTAATTTTATTGACACTTCATCACATTGTTTCTGATGGTTGGTCAACGGATATATTTATTCGGGAAGTAGCTGCACTATATACAGCTTTCAGCGTTGGCAGACCTTCTTCTTTGCCACAATTATCTATACAATATGCAGACTTTGCAGTTTGGCAACGGCAATGGTTAGAGGGAGAAGCATTAAAAAATCAACTTGCTTATTGGCAGAAGCAACTATCTGGTGAACTACCCATATTGCAACTACCTACTGACCGTCCTCGCCCGACAGTTCAGACTTATGCTGGAAAAACCCTATCATTTATCCTGCCAACAAGCTTAAGTGAAGGATTAAAAACTCTGTCAAAGCAGGAAGGTGTCACTTTATTTATGACACTGTTGGCAGCTTTTAAAACTTTAATATATCGCTACACAAATCAAACTGATATTTTAGTTGGTTCGCCTATTGCTAACAGGAATAGAGCAGAAATTGAAAATTTAATTGGTTTTTTTGTTAATACTTTGGTGTTGCGAAGTAACTTGTCTGGGAATCCTAGCTTTCGTGAGTTGCTCAAACAAGTCCGGGAAGTGTCACTAGGGGCGTATGCTCATCAAGATTTGCCTTTTGAAAAGCTGGTAGAAGAAATCCAACCGGAACGCAACATCAGCCATAATCCCCTGTTTCAGGTAATGTTTGTTCTCCAGAATGTTCCTAGAACTGCCCTAGAACTACCAGATTTAAATTTGGAAGTTTTGAATGTAAATAGTGAATCTGCTAGCTTTGATTTGTGTCTGACAATGGAGGACTCGGAGCAAGGTTTAAAAGGAAATTTGGAATACAACACTGATTTATTCGATGTAGCAAGAATGAATCGGTTGGTTGGACATTTCCAAACCTTGCTAGAAGGCATTATTGCGAATGCTGAACAGTACTTAAGCGATTTACCTCTATTAACATCTAATGAGCAATGTCAATTACTAGAGTGGGGTCAAAATCAGACATTAGGGGAACATCAACATCTACAACAGTGTTTGTGTATTCACCAATTGTTTGAGGCACAAGTTGAACGCACACCAAATGCGATCGCTCTCACTTTTGCAGATACCCAGTTAACTTACCAACAACTGAATCAACGAGCTAATCAAGTAGCCCATCATTTGCAAAAGCTTGGGGTCGGCCCAGAAGTTTTAGTAGGGTTGTATGTAGAGCGTTCGCTAGAAATGGTAGTTGGACTCTTAGCTGTTCTCAAAGCTGGTGGTGCGTATGTACCCCTCGATCCAGCTTATCCCCAAGAGCGTATCGCTTTCATGTTAGCCGATGCTGAAGTGGCGATCGCACTAACACAACAAAGGCTTGTAGCAGATTTACCAGCAAATTCAGCCCAAATCATCTGTTTAGATAATCTCATTACTCAAGAATCGACAGAAAATCTTTCTACCGAAGTTAGACCAGAAAATCTTGCTTATGTAATCTATACATCTGGTTCTACAGGACGATCTAAAGGCGTGATGATTCAACATCATAGCCTCACAAATGCCTATTTAGCATGGGAAGAAGCCTATCAACTGCGAACTACCGCTAGTTCACATTTACAAATGGCTAGTTTCTCCTTTGATGTATTTACTGGAGACTTAGTTCGCGCCCTTTGTTCAGGTGGCAAACTTGTACTCTGTCCTCGCGATTTATTGCTAGAACCAGAAAAACTTTATGAGTTAATATTGCGAGAAAAAATTGATTGTGCAGAATTTGTTCCAGTAGTATTAAGAAATTTAATTTTGTACTTGGAACAGAATCAAAAGTGCTTAGATTTCATGCGACTAATCATTTGTGGTTCTGACAGTTGGTATGGGCAAGAATATGAAAAATTTCGCCAATGGATTGGAAGATCAACCCGGTTAATTAATTCCTTTGGGTTAACAGAAACGACTATTGACAGTACTTATTTTGAAACGCAGACAATAAACTCATCTGTTGAGCAATTAGTCCCCATTGGTTTGCCCTTTAGCAACACAGAAATTTACATTCTTGATAATTACTTCCAGCCTGCACCTGTAGGAATTATTGGCGAAATTTATATTGGTGGGGCTGGTGTAGCTAGGGGTTATTTACATCGACCGGATTTAACTGCTGAGAAATTTATTCCTAACTTATTTAGTTCAAAAGCAGGAGCGATTCTTTATAAGACAGGAGATTTAGCAAAATATCTCCCTGATGGTCAGATTGAATTAGTTGGGCGGATTGACAACCAAGTAAAAATTCGTGGCTTCCGTATTGAACTAGGCGAGATTGAATCAGTCTTAAATCAACATCCTTATGTACAAGCAAATGTAGTTATAGTTCGTGAAGATGTACCAAAGCAACAGCGCATCATAGCTTATATCGTTCTTAACACCGAATACCCCAATCTCAAGACTAGCGAACTACAAGGGTTTCTCCAGCAGCGTCTTCCCAGCTATATGGTACCATCTGCCTTTGTATTATTAGATGAGTTACCTTTAACACCAAACGGCAAAATAGACCGTAAGGCATTACCAGCACCGACAACTAACAGAATTGAACTAGAAGATACATTTGCTGCTCCGAAAAATGAAATCGAGAAAGTCCTGGCTAGTATCTGGTCTAAACTACTTGGTGTTGAATGCATTAGTATTCATGACAACTTCTTTGAATTAGGAGGAGATTCAATTCTCATCATTCAGGTTGTTTCACAAGCCAATCAAGCAGGACTACATTTAACGCCCAAACAACTTTTTCAACGCCAGACCATCGCTGAACTAGCTACTGTAGTTAGCTTAACTACCTCCACCTTAGCTGAACAAGGTCTAATAACTGGCTCATTCCCCCTCACACCAATTCAACATTGGTTTTTTGAGCAGAATTTTGTTGACCCACATCATTACAATCAATCTGTGTTGCTGAAAGTTAAGGAAACGATCAATCCTTTACTATTACAACAAGTGGTACAATCTTTGCTTGAGCATCACGACATTTTACGTGTGTGCTGGCAAAAATTAGAATCTGGTTGCCAACCCATAATTAATAATGTAGAAAATCGAGAATTAGTCACACAAATTGATTTTTCTACGCTACCTTCAAATGAATTAGATTGTGCGATCGCCTCCACAATTGAGCAAATTCAAGCCAGTCTCAATCTCTCTGAGGGACTACTTTTCCGAGTTGCCCTATTTAATCTTGGTAAACATAACCATAGTTACCTATTTGTAACTATTCACCATTTAATTATAGATGGAGTTTCTTGGCGTATTTTGTTAGAAGATTTGCAAGCAGCTTATTATCAGATAGCACAAGGCAAAGCCATTAAATTACCATCAAAAACAACTTCTTTTAAACAATGGGCTTACCGGATACAAGAGTATGCTCAATCACCAGATGCAATAGCAGAACTAGATTATTGGCTTACAACCTTGCGTCAAGCAATGTCTACGACGGGCTACACCTACGCAAACTTACCAATAGATTATGCTGGTGGAGAAAATACTGTCGCTTCAGCTAGCACTATTGCAGTTCACCTCAGTCAAAAAGAAACTCTAGCATTACTCCAAGAAGTTCCATCTGTTTATCGTACTAAAATTAATGATGTTTTACTTACATCATTACTGCTGACGTTTAACCAATGGACAGGACAAAATACACTATTATTTGATTTAGAAGGACACGGCAGAGAAGAACTTTTTGAAGATATTGATTTATCGCGGACTGTCGGCTGGTTCACTTCTGTATTTCCAGTAGTCCTGAATTGGCAAGAAACTGCTGATTTAGGAGCAACTTTGAAAACTATTAAAGAGCAATTGCGGCGCGTTCCAAATCGGGGTATTGGCTACGGAATGCTGCGATATCTCAGCAAGGCTCAAGGCAGTTCTGAATTATTTAGTTCTTTACCCCAAGCGGAAATTAGCTTTAACTATTTAGGGCAGTTCGATCGAGTTTTACCCGAATCATCGCTGTTTAAATTAGTACTCCAACCCAACAGTTACAATGAAAGCCAGCGCAACCATCGTTCTTATCTGATAGACATTTACGGTGGTGTTGAATCAGGTAAGCTGCAATTTAAATGGGCTTATAGTCAAAATTTACACAAAAAGTCCACTATAGAAGTTTTGGCTCAAGGGTTTATCTCAAATTTGCGATCGCTAATTCATCACTGTCAATCGCCTGAAGTCGGTGGCTTTACTGCTTCTGATTTTCCCCTAGCACAGCTAGATCAAGCCCAACTCGACACACTTTTTGAGCAAGTTTCTTTTTAAGGGAGATAAGTAAATGGTAGTGACAAAAAACATTGAAGATGTTTATCCTTTATCTCCTATGCAAGCAGGAATGATATTTCACAGTCTTTTGGCTCTTGAATCTGGTGTTTATTGCGAACAAACTTGCTTTGAATTGCATGGAGGATTAAATGTATCTGCATTTGCTCAAGCTTGGCAGCAGGTAATTGCACGTCATCCCATCTTGCGAACAGCCTGTGTGTGGGAAAATCTCGAAAAACCTCTACAAGTCGTCGGTCGTCAGGTCAAATTTCCTTGGCAAGAAGAAGATTGGCGGGGAGTCGAGCCAAAAGAACAACAAAAAAAACTAGCAGCTTTATTAATAGCAGATCGCCAGCGAGGTTTTGAACTCTCCCAAGCTCCACTCATGCGCCTATTACTAATTCGTCTGAGTGAACAAGTATATCATTTTACTTGGAGCCATCACCATATCCTACTAGATGGTTGGTCAGCACCAATAATATTTAAAGAAGTTATCACCTATTACAAAGCATTTTGTCAAAATAAAAATATTTACTTAGAATCACCACCCCCTTATCGAGATTACATTGCTTGGTTACAACAGCAAAATCTCAGTCAAGCTGAAGTATTTTGGCGCACTACACTGAAGGGTTTTACTGCTCCCACTCCTATTGGTATAAAACCAATTATTCAACACTCGACCGACAATGGGGAACAGAAAATTAAAGTTTCTGCGACGACAACATCTGCCCTTCAGTTCTTAGCGAAACAACATCAATTGACTCTCAACACCTTAGTACAGGGAGCTTGGGCTTTGTTGTTAAGCCGTTACAGTGGTGAGGAGGATATTGTTTTTGGGGCTACAGTTTCCGGTCGTCCCCCCAATTTACCTAAAGCCGAGGCAATGGTTGGATTATTCATTAATACATTGCCTGTGAGAGTAAAAATTGACCCCGAACAATTCTTGCTTCCTTGGCTGAAGCAGCTTTTGGCTCAACAAGTAGAGGTACGTCAATACGAATATACTCCACTATCAGAGATTCAGAAATGGAGTGATATTCCTCCTGGTTCTCCCTTGTTTGAAAGCATTGTAGTTTTTGAGAACTATCCAATAGAAAAATCTTGGCTGGAACTAGGTATTGACCTGGATATTAAAAACCGCCGTAGCTTTGACAGGACTAACTATCCGCTAACAGTCAGTGCTGTACCTGGTGAAGAATTGTTGCTGAAGATTGCTTATCAACAAAGCGATCGCCTTGACTCTGATAGCATCGCAAGGATGCTAGGACATTTTCAAAATTTGCTGGCAGATATGGCTACTAATCCTAACCAGCGTATTAAGGATTTATCGCTGTTAACAGCAAATGAACAACATCAATTATTAATAGAGTGGAATAATACTCAAACTGATTACCCTCAAGACCAGTGTATTCATCAACTTTTTGAAGCGCAGGTTGAGAAAACCCCTGAGGCTATAGCAGTGGTATTTGAAGATAAGCAATTAACATATCTTGAACTGAACCAGCGAGCCAATCAACTCGCACACTACCTACAAAAACTTGGGGTTGGGCCAGAGGTATTGGTAGGGATTTGTGTGGAGCGATCGCTCGAAATGGTGATGGGAATTTTAGGTATTCTGAAAGCTGGTGGCGCTTATGTGCCACTCGATCCAGCATATCCTAAAGAACGTCTGGCTTTCATGTTGGAGGATGCTCAGATATCAGTGTTACTTACCCAGCAGCGATTAGTCGCAAGGCTCCCAAAACATGAGGCTAAAATTGTATGCCTAGATGCAGATTGGGAGATTATTGCCCAAGAAAGTCAAGAAAATCTTTCAACCCAGCTCGCATTTAAGAATTTAGCTTATGTGATTTATACATCTGGGTCTACAGGAAAACCAAAGGGAGTAACAATCCAACATAACTCTTTGGTGAACTATGTTAAAACTGCTTGTTTAGAGTATGAATTAAAGTCAAGCGATCGCATCTTACAATTTGCATCCATTAGTTTTGATACTGCTGCCGAAGAGATATTTCCCTGCTTAGTACAAGGCGCTACACTCGTGCTGCGTATTGATTCAATGTTAAGTTCAATACCATCTTTCCTACAAAAATGCCAAGCTCTAAATCTAACTGTATTAGATTTACCGACAGCTTTCTGGCATCAACTCACTACTGAATTGGCTGAGGAAAGTTTACAGCTACCTGAGCAACTGCGTTTAGTAATTATTGGCGGAGAAAAGGCTCTTTCGCAACGGCTGGCGATCTGGCAAAAGCATGTGGGGCAAAGAGTGCAACTAATTAATTCTTATGGGCCTACAGAAGCAACCATCGTGGCCACGACGAGCAATCTATCGAGGTTGATAGAAGTACACCCCGCATTCCAAGAAGTGCCGATTGGGCGTGGAATTCATAATGTTCAAATTTACGTGCTAGATTCTTACCTGCAACCTACTCCCATTGGAGTACCAAGCGAACTTTATATTGGTGGTGTTGGCGTTGCTAGGGGATACCTTAACTTACCTGAATTGACAGCTCTTAAGTTTATTCCTAACCCTTTCAGTAAAGAATCTGGAACACGTTTATATAGAACTGGAGACTTAGCCCGCTATCTACCAAATGGCGATATCGAGATACTAGGACGTATTGACGACCAAGTTAAGATCCGGGGCTTCCGCATCGAATTAGGCGAGATTGAGGCAGTAATTAATCAATACAAAGAATTAACAGAAGCTGTAGTTATAGTCAGAGAAGATATCCCAGATGACAAACGCTTAGTAGCCTATCTTGTTCCCCATTCTACAGAATTCTCTGTCATAGAATTACGTAACTTCTTAAAATCTAAATTACCAAGTCATATGATACCAAGTGCCTTTGTAGTATTAGAAGAAATTCCTCTTACACCCAACGGCAAAATTGACCGTCGCGCTCTGCCTGTACCTAACATATTACACCTAGAATCAGAAGAAAATCCTGATATAACTTTGACCCCAGTTCAAGAAATGCTCGCTGGGATTTGGGCAGAAATTTTAGGTATCAAACAAGTCGGGATTCACGAAAACTTCTTTGAATTAGGCGGTCATTCTTTGTTAGCAACTCGTGTGATTTCTCAAATTCGCAAAGCTTTCAAAGTAGACTTGCCCTTACGCTATTTATTTGAATCACCAACAGTAGCAGAATTAGCCAAAGAAATTGATAAAACGACAAAAGCAGGTTTGAAATTCAAATTACCTAATATTGAGCAAACTTCTAGATTAAACTACATTCCCCTTTCCTACGCTCAACAAAGATTATGGTATCTCAACCAATTAGAACCTAATAATAGTGCCTACAATATCTTTAATGCTGTGCGTGTTATCGGTTCACTGAATATTCCTGTTTTAGAACAAAGCTTAACTGAGATTATTTGTCGCCATGAAATTCTACGAACCAATTTTATTTTAGAGAAAGGGCAACCAATCCAAGTTATTGCCCCATATCTCAATTTAGAATTGCCTATTATAGACTTGAGCAACCTATCAGATGCCGAACGAGATAAAACAGCCAAGAATTTAACTAAACAAGAAACTGAAAAACCCTTTAAATTAGATACAGATACGCTGTTAAGATTTAAAATTTTACGTTTAACTGAAACAGAATATTTACTGCTATTTACTATGCATCATATTATTTCTGATGGTTGGTCTATAGGCATATTAATTCAGGAATTAGTATCACTATATAAAGTATTTTCACTTGGTAAACCATCATCATTATCAAAACTTCCAATTCAATATGCAGATTTTACAATTTGGCAACATCAATGGTTACAGAAAGAAGTTTTAGAAAAACTTCTTTCTTACTGGCAACAACAACTACGACACTTATCAACTCTTAAATTACCCACTGACTATCCTCGACCTATAACACCAACATATCAAGGTTCAGCAGAACCTTTTACACTATCTGCCACATTATCTCAAAAAATAAAAGTACTGAGTAATAAACAGGGTGTCACGCTTTTCATGACTTTACAAGCAGTCTTGGTAATCTTAATGCATTACTACAGTGGACAAGATGATATTGTCATTGGTACAGATATTGCTAACCGTAACCAAGGAGAAACTGAGGGTTTAATTGGATTTTTTGTTAACCAATTAGTATTACGTATCAAGTTTGATGGTAATCCCAGTTTTCAGGAAGTACTAGAAATAGTTCGGTCAGTAACTTTAGATGCTTATGCACATCAAGATTTACCATTTGATAAACTTGTAGAAGCTATAAATCCAGAGCGTAATTTATACATCACACCATTATTTCAAGTAAAACTAATTCTCCAAAATACTCCCAAAACTGCTTTGAATATTTCGGGTTTAACTTTCCAGAGCTTGGAAACAGAGACCAAAACGGCCACCTTTGATTTACTCTTTGATATCAGAGATACAGAGCATGGACTGATGGGATTATTGAAATATAGCACAGACTTATTTACAGCTAAAACTATCGCTCGTATGCTCCAACACTTTGAAATGATTTTGAGCCAGATTGTGAATGAACCAACTGTCAAAATCAATGAGCTTAAAGAAATCTTAGTGCAAGCAGACAAACAAGACAAACTTACTCAAGAAACAATTTATCAAAATTCTTTACAACAAAAATTGAGCAAAATTAGACGTAAATCTGCTCAATAAAATATTTTGGTTAATTTGCAACATTTGACTGAACGAATATAGGATACAAGCAATGGTGACAAATCAGAATCAACATAGTGGTTCATTAAAATTAGGCAATATTAGACGCAAAGCCGTTAATGTTGGTGAGAATAATTTAATTCAAACAGAGTATCTTAAGCACAGTCCTAACTTTCCTTTAGTTATCAAGCCAGCAGTTAAAGGAGTAGATTTACTCACTTGGGCTAAAAGTAATCGAGAATTTTTACAAGCAGAGTTATTAAAATATGCAGCGATTCTCTTTCGAGATTTCAAAGTTAATTCAATAGAAGAATTTGAGCAAATTATCGCAGCGATTTCTAAAGAAGCAATGGAGTATCGTTATCGGGCATCTCCACGAACTCAAGTAAGTGGGAGAATTTATACTTCAACTGACTATCCTGCTGACCAAAGTATTTTTCCTCACAATGAACACGCTTACTCTCCAACATTTCCGTTGAAAATCTTCTTTTTTTGTATGAGTCCAGCGACAGAGGGAGGAGAAACTCCAATTGGTAGTTGTCGAAAAGTTTTTGAGCGAATTGATCCAATTATCCGCGATCGCTTCATTGAAAAGCAAGTTATGTATATGCGTAACTTTGGCGATGGATTTGGTCTTCCTTGGCAAACTGTATTTCAAACTACAGACAAAACCAAGGTCGAAGAGTATTGCCAAAGCAATGGAATTGAGGTTGAATGGAAAGCAGGCGATCGCTTAAGAACTAGACAAATTGGGCCAGCTGTTCTCAAACATCCTCAAACAGGTGAAATGGTCTGGTTTAATCACGCAACTTTTTTTCACGTTTCCACATTGGAAGCAACAATACGCGAATCGTTATTAAAAAGTTTGCCAGAAGAAGATTTACCAACTAATACATATTACGGTGATGGTTCTGCAATTGAACCATCAGTCTTAGCTGAACTGCGAGCTGCTTATCAACAAGAAATGGTCATTTTTGATTGGCAAAAAGGAGATGTATTGATGTTGGATAATATGTTATCAATACATGCTCGTCAGCCATTTGTTCCTCCCAGAAAAATTTTAGTCGGAATGGCTGAACCTTATACACCAATACGCTTGGGTTAAGAAATTTATCCGTTGAGCAGGCTGTTCTTGAGCAGAGGATGCAGGGGAAGCAGGGGGGGACAAAAAAGCTTATCCCAAGCGTATTGCCTTATACACCACAAAGTATTTAACTAACACTGAGGGATAAATATGCTAGTAGAAAGTATCGAGGGGTTTAGACTTTCACCTCAGCAAGAGCATTTATGGTTGCTACAACAAATTGACCAAAGTTGGGCTTATCGTAGCGATTGTGCAATTTTGATTGAAGGAAATATTGATGTCAATAATTTAGAATTGGCTTTGCAAAATGTTGTCAATCGGTATGAGATTCTCCGCACCAGTTTTGTTTGTCTACCTGGAATGACTATTCCAGTACAGGTAATTACAGATAGCAAGGTTATTTTAGAGAAAAAATCCGATATTAGTAATTTGAAACCTCAAGAACAAGAGGCGCAGATTGAGTTAATTTTTCAAAAAATTAAACAACAAAGTTTTGAGTTTGAAAAAGGTTTAATCTTACATACATATTTGGTAACTATTTCGCCAGATAGGTATATATTATTTATCAGTTTGCCTGCTCTCTGTGCAGATAGTGTAACCCTTAATTGTTTAGTACAGGAACTGGCTCTTTCTTACTTAGGAAAATTGGATAAAGAATTATCTGAAGAACCACTTCAGTATGCAGACTTTTCAGAATGGCAAAATCAAATACTAGAAGCAGAAGAAACAAAAATAGGCAGAGAATATTGGCAACAGCAAGACTTCTCTACTATTGACAGTTTTCAGCTTCCTTTTGAAAATCGTCTCTCGAACCAACAAGAATTTCAACCAAAATTAGTCAATTCAGTTATTACTCCAGAACTGGTAGCTAATATCGAAACATTGGCTCATAAGTATAATACTTCTGCGTCTAACTTTTATCTAACTTGTTGGCTGGTTTTGCTTTGGCGATTGAGTGGACAATCTAAGATGAGTGTCGCCAAGGAATTTAATGGCAGAAAATATGAAGAACTTAAAGAAGCATTGGGACTATTTGCTAAATATTTACCACTTCATTGCCATTTAGAAGATAATTTTAAATTTAGTCAAATTTTACAGCAAGTGCATGAATCTGTAGAATCTATCGACAAATGGCAAGAGTGTTTTACTTGGGAACAAATATCAGAAGTAAATAATAAATCAGATATTTCGCCTTTTTTACCTGTGGGTTTTGATTTTAAAGAAGAAGATATAAAGCATTGTGCAGGTAATATCTCATTTTCTATTTTTCGGCTTGATAACTGTACTGAGCGTTTCAAAGTTAAACTCTCTTGTAAACGCAAGAATTGTTTTTTGAATACAGAATTTCATTATGACTCTAATCTATTTTCTCCACAGGATATTGCAGATTTAGCAGAGCAATTTCACAAGTTAGTAGAAAGTGCAACGTATAATCCAGAAGGTAGAATCAGTGAATTAGAAATTTTAAGCGATCGCACCTTACACCAGCTTCTATTTGAGTTCAATCAAACTCAAGCTGATTACCCACAAAATAAATGCATTCACCAACTATTTGCAGAGCAAGTAGAACGCACACCAGATAATATTGCAGTTGTATTTAACAACCAGCAACTTACTTATACTGAACTGAATGTGCGTGCAAATCAACTAGCTCATTCCTTGCAAAAGTTGGGTGTAGGTGCAGAAGTATTAGTGGGAATTTGTGTGGAACGATCGCTCGAAATGCTCGTAGGTATCTTGGGTATTCTCAAAGCTGGTGGTGCTTATGTCTCCCTCGATCCGCAGTACCCGCAAGAGCGTTTAGCTTTCATGCTAGAGGATACTCAAGTATCTATATTATTGACTCAGCAGCATCTCTTGGAAGGCTTACCCAAGCACGATGCAGAGACAATTTGCTTAGATACAGATTGGGAAGCGATGTCTACGACGGGCTACGCCTACGCACAGCAGAGTCAGGAAGAACCCGTTACAACAGCAACTTCTGAAAATTTAGCTTATGTAATCTACACTTCTGGTTCTACAGGTAAACCTAAAGGAGTTGCGATCGCACATCGTAACTTAGTTCATTCCACAATTGCACGCATTACCTACTATCAAAAACCTATCAGCAATTTCTTATTACTCTCATCCTTTGCTTTTGATAGTTCTGTTGCAGGTATTTTCTGGACACTTTGTTGTGGCGGAACTCTACATTTACCAGAAGAAGGTGTACAAAGAGAAGTACCTAAAATCGTAGAGTTAATTTTTCAAAATGGAGTTTCGCATTTATTAAGCCTGCCTTCTCTATATGCTCTCATATTGCAACAAGCAAAACCAGAACAGTTAAATTCCCTGCGTGCTGTCATCGTTGCAGGTGAAGCTTGTCTGCCAGAATTGGTAGAACATCACTTTCAATTACAGTCGGAAGCATCTCTATTTAACGAGTACGGACCGACAGAAGCAACTGTTTGGAGTAGTGTATACCATTGTCATTCTCTAGAAACCGGAACGCAAATATCTATTGGTTGTCCCATAACGAATACAAAAATATATATACTAGACTCTCACTTACATCCGGTTCCTGTTGGTGTTCCTGGTGAAATTTATATTAGCGGTGAAGGTTTAGCTAGAGGTTATTTAAATCAGGCTGCAATTACATCTGAGAAATTCATTCCCCATCCCTTCAGCCAACAACCAGGAATGCGCCTGTATAAAACTGGAGATTTAGCGCGATATCTTAGTAATGGCAATATTGACTTTTTAGGACGCATAGATAACCAAGTAAAAATTCGTGGCTTCCGTATAGAATTAGGTGAGATTGAAACATTACTAAATCAATATCAAGGAGTACAAGAAACAGTAGTTATTGCGCGTGAAGATGTACCAGGAAACAAACGCTTAGTTGCTTATGTAGTTCCCCAGTCAAAATTAACCACTACAGCTAACGAACTTCGCAACTTTGCCAAAGATAGACTACCAGAATTCATGGTTCCATCTGCTTTCGTACTACTAAAAGAATTACCTCTAAGCCCCAATGGTAAAGTCGATAGAAAAGCACTACCCGCACCAGAGCAAGTCAGGTCAGATTTAATAGGAGAATTTGTTCCTCCTCGCACCCCTGTAGAGGAAATGCTGGCTCAAATCTGGACGGAGGTTTTAAAAGTTGAGAAAGTTGGTATTTACGATAACTTCTTTGAATTGGGTGGACATTCTTTATTAACTACTCAACTACTTGCCAAAGTTAAACAAATTTTTAACTTAGATATATCTTTACGCAGTTTGTTAGAAAAACCTACAGTAGGGGGTTTAGCAGAAAATATCGATCGAGTTTGTCAAACAGAAGTTGATTACCCAACTGTGGATCTCAAAGCTGAAACTGTTTTAGATCGGACAATTTATCCTGAAACTGTTGGTAAGTTTATCCCTGAGCCTAAGGCTATTTTACTGACTGGATCTACAGGATTTTTAGGTTCATTTTTACTAGCTGAACTTTTGCAACAAACCACAGCAGATATTTATTGCTTAGTACGTCATCCAAATTTTGAAGATAGCAATAAGAAACTGCAAAATACCTTGGAATCTTATGGAATTTGGAACGAACTTTGGAACTCTAGAATTATTCCCATTATTGGCGATTTATCAAAGCCGTTTTTAGGTTTAGAAACTGAAAAATTTCAACAATTAGCATCTACAATTGATGTCATATACCATAATGGTGCTTGGGTGCATCATATTTATCCGTACTATATTCTGAAACCTGCAAACGTACTGGGTACACAAGAAATCCTCCGATTAGCTAGTCAAACTAAAACCAAACCAGTACACTTTATTTCTAGTTCTGGTGTTGTTTCCTCACAAGTTGAATCGGGAATAAAAATAGTACGAGAACAGGATAGACTGGATGATAATGAATTTCCCAGCAATGGATATTGCCAAACTAAATGGGTAGCTGAAAACTTAGTACAAACTGCGGCTGAAAGAGGAATTCCTATCTCTATTTACAGACCATCACGTATATCGGGACACAGCCAAACAGGCGTTTTTAATAGTCATGACTTTTTATACAAACTGATAATAGGTTGTGTAAAACTAGGAAGTGCGCCAGATATAGACATTAAAGAGAATATAGTCCCTGTAGATTATGTCAGCAAGGCAATAGTTCATTTATCAAAACAGGAAGAATCTCTCGGTAAAACCTTCCATTTAGTTCATCCCCAAACTCTTCACTCAAATATGCTTATCGACCATATTCGCTCATTGGGTTATGCAATTGAGCAGATTTCTTATGAGCAGTGGCGAGAGAAATTACTTAATGTTACTCAAAGTTCAGTTGAACATCCTTTATATTCATTAGTGCCATTTTTTCCAGCAAGACAAGCTCAAGAAGAAAGTTCTAACTCAGGATTTTTGCAGCTTTATAACCAAAACGTTATCAATGGCTTAGTAGGTACTTCCATTACTTGTCCTTCAGTAGACAATCAGTTACTCAGCGTTTATTTTTCCTATTTAATGGAGCAAGGAATGTTAAAAACTAGACTTTGATCAAACAAACGCCATTTTTAATAAACATAAAAATAGAAAGAAAAACGACAATTTTTTAACTAAAATCAGGAGACATATTGTATGAATACCACAACTCTTTCTGCTAGTTACGATCCTCTCGCACGTGTGTATAATGATGATTGGGCTTTAGGAGTTCTCCAAGAGACACTACCAGCTTTAGAAAAATTAATATTACCGAATTTAGCCAAGGATGCACATATTCTTGATCTTGGTTGTGGTACAGGACAATTAGCACAAAAGCTACTCAAAAAAGGGTATAAAGTAACAGGAATTGATGCTTCTGAAGGAATGTTACGCTATGCGCGGGAGAATGCGCCCGGTGCAGAATTATTTTTTAATGATGCACGCCTTATTAATTTTCCTGCTACTTTTGATGCAGTAATTTCAATTGGTGCTCTCAATCATGTGATGACCTTTGAAGATTTGACTAGTGTATTCCATAAGGTTTATCAGACTCTATTACCAAATGGTGTTTTTCTAGTCTATTTGTTTTTGGAAGAGGAATATAAGTTTAATTGGGACGGCAAAGCTACTGGCAATGTGAAAGAAGACTATGCATGGGCGACTCGCAATAGCTACAATTCGGAAGCTAAAGTAGCTTCTATTAATTTGACTATATTCTCACTGATAGAGCAAACGTGGCAGCGTTTAGATAGCACTATTCTAGAGAAATGTTATAGCAAAGAAGAGGTTATATCTGCTTTGGAAACTGCTGGATTTGTCGACATTAGTATTTATGATGCACATCAAGATTTAGAAATATCTCCGATGCCTGGTAGTACTTATTTTGTTTGCTACAAACCTGTGCATAGTTTATAGGTAAATTTCACATTATAAGTCTACCAATAAAAAACGAAAGCCTGCTAAAGCAGGCTCAAACTTACCTTAGAATTGCAACAGAATATGAGCGGAAAAATTCAACCCCTTATAAAGTTGGGTTTTTAAGATTTTGCCCTAAAAGATAGATAATTTGAACAGTAAATTATAAGAGACACATTTTATGAATTCGCCACAAGTTACATTACCTCCACATTCAGACAATCTAACTAAGATGCTAGCTAAAGCAGGATTTACTAACCAGCAACAAGAGTACTTACAATATTTTATCAATCGCTACAGCGATCGCACCAAAACATCCAAGCAAATTTCTCAAAATTCTCGTCTATTTTTATCTGATGATAAGAATTTAGGAGAGTTTAATTTACTCTTTAAAGAAATTTATTATCCCATTGTTGCTAATCGCTCTTTGGGTTCCAAAATATGGGATGTAGATGGTAATGAATATGTGGATGTAATGATGGGGCTAGGAATTAATCTTTTTGGTCATAACCCATCTTTTATTAAAGAGGCTTTAATTAATCAAATAGATAAAGGAATCCAAATTGGCCCACAATCAGAACTTGTTGGCGAAGTAGCTGAGTTAATTTCTCAACTTACTGGCATGGAACGGGTTTGTTTTAGCAATACAGGTACAGAAGCCGTAATGACTGCTATCCGCATTGCTAGAGCCGTTACAGGACGTAATAAAATTGTGATATTTTCTGGTTCTTATCACGGTCATTTTGATGGTACCTTAGTTAAAGGTCATAATGCAGAAAATAATCAATCTGCAATACCATTAGCACCAGGAGTATTACCAAATTTTGTTAATGATGTTTTGGTGTTAGATTATGCTAAACCTGAATCATTAGAAATCATCAAAACTCATCAACAAGAACTAGCAGCAGTTTTGGTAGTTCCCGTACAAACTAGTAGACCAGCTTTACAACCAAAAGAATTTCTGTACCAGTTACGGGAATTAACACAAGCAACTGAGATTGCTTTAATTTTTGATGAAATGGTTACAGGTTTTCGCATTCATCCTGGTGGCGCACAAGCATATTTTGGCATACAAGCAGACATCGCTACCTATGGGAAAATTGTTGGTGGAGGAATACCAATTGGAGTAATTGCTGGAAAAAGTAAATATATGGATGCAATTGATGGTGGTATGTGGAACTATGGCGATGATTCTTACCCTCAAACCAAAAAAACATTTTTTGCAGGTACTTTTTGTAAACATCCATTAGCAATGGCTGCTGCAAAAGCAGTACTCAAATATCTGCAAACTGAAGGATTATCATTGCATCATAAATTGAATGAGCGGACAACACAATTCGTGACTGATTTGAATAATTATTTTGCAGCCGAAAAACTCCCGCTAAAAATGGCGAACTTTGGCTCACTATTTGGTTCTGCATCTGTAGAACTTTCTGAGGATAATTATACTGCTTCAGTCGCTATGAGTTTATTAAAATATCATCTGCTTGATAAGGGAGTTCACCTTTTAGGTATTAGCGGTTATTTATCTACAGCCCATACAGATGAAGATATCAGCTACATTATTCAAGCTGTTAAGGATAGTGTAGAACAATTAAGGTCTGGAGGTTTTCTACCTCCCCGTCCTGCTGTTTAAAATTTTAGTTGAGTAATATAAATGAATCGGAGATAAAAATGAGTCAAACTACTTCGGAAGAAACAACAATTTATAAAGTTGTAGTCAATCATGAGGAACAATATTCTATTTGGCCTGCTGAACGAGAAAATGCTCTTGGTTGGACAGATGCAGGGAAAAGTGGACTCAAATCAGAATGTTTGGAATACATTAAAGAAGTATGGACTGATATGAGACCTTTAAGTTTGAGAAAACAAATGGAAGAGGCTGCTAATAAAAATCGGTAGTTGAAACATTTTGGACTAATTGACTTGAGGTAAGACAAAAATTAATAGTTAGTGGAATTCAGCAAATAACTTTTAGTGGAAAATGACCAAATCCCTCATAACTACTCCACAGTAGTTTGAGGGATTTACGATATATTCTTTTCCAAAAGGTAAAAAAAGGGCTATTCTTTCTAGCTAATTGCTTTCTTTTTCTTCAGCCATATTCCTAATAAACCAGCAGTAAGTGCTATTCCTCCAATAGTTGATGGCTCAGGCACAGGTTTTACACTCACATTATCCAAGTATAAGAATCCATATTTATCCCAATCCCCAAACTTTAACTCTGTGGATGACGCATCTGCCGTGAAATTGAACTTATATTGCGTGTATGCTTGAAAAGAAATGTCTTTTTGATCGAAAAGCTTATTTCCACCTACAAATGTCTGAAATTGATTATCAAGGTCAGGGGCCTCATCTATAGATGCTAAATAGTAACTAAGTTCGTATTGCTGACCAGGTTGTGTAGAAAGTCTCTGTGATATGTAGCTGAGGTCTATAAATCCACTAAGTGATAAGCCCTGATTACCACTATTATGCTGAGGAAAATTGCTTATTCTTATCCCTGATATATCCATCGGATCGCCAGACTTAATCCAGTCTGTAATATTTGGATTTGTAGCGTTGGGATTGTTAGGATCTACGAGGGGATCGAGTTCAAAGCTTCCGTTTTTAACAAGTTCTGCCGCTTGTGCTGCATTATAAATATTAGCGATCGCAGCAGTGCTAATTAAGGTAATAGTAAAACTAAAAACAATAATTGAGAGTTTTTTAGTTAAATTCATGAAACTTTACTCCAAATAATTCTAAATTTTGACACTGAAAATAAGTTGATAGTTACATCAATGCTGCTGGGTTTCAGTAGTGTCAATAAAAATGAACACTTTCTTCTGCTTTATAAGAGTTAGCTCAAGGGAATTTTCTCAATAAACGTATTACAGAGTTTTTAAATCAGATGAATTTTAGTGGCATTCTTGACACTATTGAGCCAGACATTGCTTAGGTTTCTACCTGTTGTTTATTCATCCCCATAGTTTTTTACTTGATTTTCAGATGTAGCTTTGACACTCACATCATCCAAATATAAAAACGCATACTTGGCTTGGTAGCCAAACTTTATTTCGGTGGATCTTCCTTTTGCTCTAAAATTTAACGTGTATTTTGTGTAGGATTGGTAAGGAGTATCTTTTTGAAGATAAACTTTTTTACCACCGACAAAAACCTTAAATTTATTGTTCAGATCGGGTGCCTCTTCTGTCGATGCAAGATAGTAGGTAAGTTTGTAGCGTTGACCAGGAAATGTAGGGATAGTCTGTGATATATAGCTAATGGCTGAAAAACCACCAAGCGATAATCCTTGCTTACCAGTATGAGGAAAATTGTCAATTTTAGTACCTGATATATCTATGGGATTACCAGATTTAACCCATCCTGTAACATTAGGATTTGTAGTTTCGGGATTAGTTGGATCTATAAGAGAGTCGTATTCAAATCCCCCGTTGATAATCAGTTCTTGTCTTTCAGCTTGTGCTGCTGACTTATAAGTATTAGTAATCACAGCAGTATGAAGGAAAGCAGTGGTCAAACTACAAACAATAATTGAGAGTTTTTTAGTGAACTTCACAAGACATGACTCCAAATAGTTCAAAATTCACGACAACGAGTACTTGATTTACTTTCTGGTGATTAAGGCAGGATAAACCCGTAAGTATTTTTGAAGATATTCTGAGCTGTACTACCACTTAAGTAGTTAGAAAAACTCTGTGCCGTCGTTAAAACTTTAGTTCTGGTGAGTATACCCAGTGGATAAACAATCGAATCGCTCTCTGCTGTGAGGGCAGTTTGTACTACTCTTACCTTGTTAGAAATGGCCGCATCAGTTTTGTAAACAATACCTGCGTTGATTGTTTTAGTTACACCTCCAACCACAAGAGTTTTATTTTCAACAGCAGTTAAGACAGCACGTACATTGGCAACACGGTATAATTTAGGACTGAGAGTATTAAAAATACCTCGGCTAGTGAGAACTTGTTTGGCATAATTTCCTGCTGGTACAACTGGAGGAGTACCTGTGTAGTCACCTATAGCAATACCAGTAATGTTGGCATTGCTTAAACCATTGAAGCTAGTGAGGGCAGCACTACCAGCACTAACGGGAGATGTCGTAGGCGCAATCAAAACTAGACGGTTTTTGACAACGTTTTTGCGGCTACCTGCAACCAATTTACTTGGGGCTGAATTCTGCAATACATCTATTTGGTTGGTAGCAGCAGAAATGAAAATATCTACTGGCGCTCCTGCTTGTATTTGACTCAGTAAAGTACCAGAAGCACCAAACGTATAAACAACGTTGACACCTGGGTTAGCATTTTGGTACTGAGTCTTAATCGCATTCAGCGCGTTTGTTAAGCTGACAGCCGCATACACGTTAAGTGTGGTTACAGAGCTTGCTGGTGATAAATTAACGAACTGTAAGCCTATTACCAGCATCATGCTGCTAACTGCTGTAGCTATCCAAGCAATAAGTCTTCTTCTGTTCATGAAAGTTATAGTTTGGGGAAAATACTACCTAAAAGTCTCATTGTTGGCATACCTGACTTACGCACAGTCGACAGAAATACCAACCACACAGAAGGTAGAGGATGTAAATAAATGGGAGTTAGAGAAGGTTTTGGCGTAAATTTTACGCATCATGAATTTTGGAAATAAACGGCTAATCACAATTGCTAAAAGCATTAGTGTGATAGACCGTTTATTTCCAAGTGGAATTACACAAACAGCAAGTGAAATGTATTTAGTGATGAAATAATATCAGTTAAATATGCTTATTACCAACTTTTTTGGTCAATAAATCATGACAAAAAGTTAATGCAAGTATATTTGAATTCTCTAAATAGCCATTTTTGTATATGTAGCAAGGATTATGCTATGAAATTTTTATATCGTTCCTAAATATCTAAAGCTTTATTTATACCAACTAAATACTTTTAATTATCCATTTAGCTAACTTTGTTGGTATTGCAAGTGCCGCTCTGACAATCTTTTGGATGCGATCGCCCCGATCGCTCTGTACAAAAAGGAGCGATGCCTGCGGCGGTAAA
This sequence comes from Nostoc sp., assembly GCF_036917375.1. GTDB lineage: Bacteria > Cyanobacteriota > Cyanobacteriia > Cyanobacteriales > Nostocaceae > Nostoc. The sequence goes on along the minus strand of NZ_JBALDN010000015.1, from coordinate 81,733 downwards.
CTATGCATTCAGTACTGCCCATAACTCATTTAGCTGGACAATACAATATATAATTCTTTATTTGTATAAAAATATATATAAACTTTTATGATATCAATAACAAAAATGATTTGACATACGTCTAATGATAGATAGATTTTATTAAGCAAATAGTTTAGATTTGTAACAAGTTACACAGAACTAAGTAAAAAACATGGCCAACATAATTGACACTGCTACCAACAATGGTTCTTTCACAACACTAGTTGCAGCAATCCAAGCAGCTGGTCTGGTAGATACACTGAAAGGTGCTGGGCCATTTACCGTCTTTGCACCCACCGATGAAGCATTTAACAAGCTTCCAGCAGGTACTGTAGACGCATTATTGAAAGATCCTGAAAAGCTCAAGAAAATCTTGACCTATCATGTTGTCTCAGGCAAGGTACTGGCTGCTGATGTAGTTAAGCTGAAGACAGCTAAAACAGTTGAAGGTTCAGATGTAAAAATTGACGCTTCTAATGGCGTTAAGATCAATGATGCAACAGTTGCAACAGCAGACGTTGCTGCTGATAACGGTGTCATCCACGTCATTGACACAGTTTTGATTCCTGCATAACCAAACGTCAGAATAGCGATCGCTATTTCTGGGGTGGCGACTATCTATAGTCGTTTCTTGATTACAGGCTGGTTGAATGTTTTTTAGTAAACATCAATTACCAACAAATCCATCTAGACAGGATCTAGATGGATTTGTTGTTTTATGCGTGTAGAAGCGTTGCAATTGCTAGTTTCTCTTAATTAGATGTAATCAAATTTTTAGTTTTGCCAAACCCAAATAACGGATACCTTCGGGGGAAATGTCAAAACGGCAAGGTAAGACTTCTAAACCGAGAGCGATCGCATCCCGCAATAATTTACCATATATAGGATCTGTGCGATCGCCAGGGGAAAACTCGATACAATCACCGCGATTGATAAAGTAGAGCATCACCGCGCGAGTTAAAGGTAACAACGCCATCAGTTCTCGCAAGTGCTTTTGTCCTCTTGTAGTCTCCGTGTCAGGAAATAAAGCTAATCTCCCCTCAGACAAAGTTGTATTTTTCACTTCTAAATAAATCGGGCGTTCCTCATCACTTCCCGTCAAGAAAAAATCCACTCGACTTTTTTTATCTAGCCCATAAACTACCTCACCCTTGATTTGGCTATAGTTGCCCAATTCCGGGAAAAGGTGTTTCGCCAAAGCTAGCTTTACCACCCGATTGGGCAAAAAAGTATTTATGCCTACCCAAGTCGGCTCATTGTCATGTACCTGAATTAGTTCTAGAGTGTAAGCCAATTTGCGGTTAAGATTATCGCTTTTGGAAAGCTGTACTGCACTTAGAGGTGTCGATACTCCAGTCATTGGCCCTGTATTCGGACAGTGTGCTGTCACTATTTCGCCAGAAGGCAGTTGAACGTCAGCAAAAAACCGCTTGTAACGCTTGAGTAAAATACCGGGATACAAAGGTGGGTAACGGTAAAGCCAATCTATCATTATGGAACCTTGTTGCTGTTTGTAAATATACGTCGATTCTTTGCCCACCGAACCCATATCTGCAAATTTTTTCAGCAGCTACTCCACCCTGCTACAGAATTTGAGTAACTTTACATATCATGGATTGTCAATTTTTGTAGTTAAATTGACAACATAGTAATAAAAAGTAGCATATACTAAGTATTGTAAGCCTCCCATAAAAATCTGGGAGAATTTCAACGTGCAAGGAGGTAAATCCTATGCAAAAAGTGTGGACATCAACGGAATTAGAATATGCTTTTCTGTTTACTCTAAGAAAGGTAAATTCTATCAATCCAGAAGGTTTTAAGTCCTTTTTTAGTAATATGCCTATCGATCCTTATATCAAAGGCACTTATCGTTCCAGAAGATTATCTCGGTTCACGGTTTCTGGAAATCAATTAATCAAATTACCTCATGGCTACCTCTTTCAAACTAAAGAGTATAATCCATTAGTGGGTGACATAAAAAGAGAGTTTGCAGAATTAGAAGATGCACTTATAGAACTTGATATTTTTCAAAATCTTGTCTTAGCATTTAGTGATTCTTGTAAACTTCATCCTGAAGCTGAAATCGGAGTTCATCAAATTAGAACTATTTGTTCGGCAGATAATTTGGGTAATCCAGCACCTGAAGGTATCCATCAAGATGGTACTGATTTTATCGGTATATTTTCAGTAGATAGAGATAATATTCAAGGTGGAGAAACACATTTATATACTGACAAAAAAGAAAAGCCTGTGTTTAGTAAAGTTCTAAATCCGGGAGAACTCTTATTAGTCAACGATCATGATTTTTTCCACTTTACCACTCCTATCAAACCACAGATTGATGCTCAAGGAAGTAGAGATGTTTTTGTGCTAACTTCTCCCAGCTTGCTTTCAGAATAATTTTAGTCAACAGTAAATATTTTACAATCTACGAGATATGGGGAATTGAATGTAGTCATTTCCCCAGCTTTTTTATTTGGAATTGGAAATAATCTTGCTGATAGTGGTTTATCTAATTTGATCGCTAAAGTTGCCATATCAATTAATAAAGCTGTAAGTTTTTCTATTGTGATATCACCTGGAATCGGAACTGTATCCAGTCCACAGCCACAAACTGCTGAATATAATAATAAATTTGTAATGTTATATGTTTGCTCATTAGCTCTGGTAGCTAGTCCAACATCTTCACAAACTGGAAGCATCAGTCCAGAATAACCACAGATTTTTACTGATACATTTTTCAATACGCGAGTAAGCATCCCAGAAATTGCCAGAGTTCCTGAATGCCCAAACTTACTATTCATCAATTTTTCATAAGCAAAAGCAATACTATTTTCTTTATCTAAAGATGGAGCTAGAGATGTATCAATTCCTCTATATATAACAGCAAATTTATCGGAGATTTTTTCAGCAATAACTGCGATTTTATTTAATTCTAATTCTAAAATTAATTGCAGATTTTGCTCTGCTGTAAGAATATTATTAGCTTGTGAAAATGCTTGCATTACCAAATCGCCTAACTCTAAACCTATAGCAAAAGATGTATTGCCTATATGGTATGCCGTAGGAAAAAATGGGATATCTGGCTGGCAGTTTGCCCATGCACAAAAACGAAAGTTACCATAGCCATTTTCACTTTCTTGGGAAATATGTTTAATAGCTTTGGCAGATTCCTTAGCATTCTCAAAAATTATACCGTTTTCCCTGTCCCCAATTTTACTAGAGCAATAAATAATTGATGTATTTTTATTGATATCTGAAATTATATCTATAGTTTCAGGTTTGCTGGCATAACCAATATTGAAAAAGCTGATATTCAAATTTTGACAAAGTTGTTCGAGAGCTTGAATTTCATTAATAATTTCGATTTTAGATAAACCTTGCAGATATTCTTCCCAGCTATTAGTAGCAATTCTAGTTGTTTGGACTTCATATCCTAGTTTTTCAAACAAAATCTGTACCTGCTGATTCAACTCAGCAGCTTGCTTAATTTTTTCCTGATATTGCAGAGATTGAATTGATATACCTGTTGTAATAGTTCGAATTTTCATTAATATAAATAAATAGCGATATTTTAATTAAACTTAACTCTAGAATCTGGACGCGTACAATATTCTATTGGATAAATTCCATTTATAACAACTTAAGTTAGGGTGTTGTTTTTATTTCACAAAAAATATGAAATATACTTAAAATATGAAGGTGAGTGCATAGGTTAGGCTACGAAACAAGCCTGCTGGAATTCAATGAACTGAATAAACCAAACAAATGCCATGAATGACGAATTTTACAACAGGGGATTGGAAAAGGCTAGGCGAAAAGATTACGCAGGAGCAATTGAGGAATTTAACCATGCTTTACAAGTGACACCTTACTTTAGCGAAGCTTATTTGCAACGGGGTTTAGCACATTATGACTCAGGTGCAATATTGAAAGCTGTTTCAGATTATACCGAAGCCCTGAAGTTTAATCCTGAGAGTGTAGAGGCATATTATTGTCGGGGATTGGCTAGGGTAGCGCTGAAAAATTTACCGGGGGCGCTAGATGATGTTGAATGCGCAATTCGTCTGAATCTCAATTATGCTGCTGCTTATAATCTGCGGGGAATGGTGCGGCGCAAACAGGGTTATATTCAAGATGCGATCGCTAACTTTAAAAAAGCTGCTGGGTTATATCTAGAGCAACAGGACAAAGAGAATTGTCGTCTGTCTTTAGAACGAATTAAACAGCTACAACCTAAAGAATTACCTGTCCTTCAGGAATCGCGTTCCACCAATGCACCTATTTTATCTACCAATGATTATTTCACGCAATTATTAGAAAAGGCTGAAAAGGGAGATACTCAAGAAGCACTCGCCGATTTAAACTGGGTATTAAAAGCCGATCCGCAAGATGCCCAAGCTTACTGCTGTCGTGGAGTTGTACGTTATAAAATGGGGAATTATCGAGAAGCGATCGCAGATTTTAATCAAGCATTACGACTAAATTTTCAAGATGCTATTGTCTATCGCAACCGAGGTAAAGCCCGTTCTGTCTTGGGAGATCATCAAGGTGCGATCGCGGATCTCAACCAAGCAGTCCAGATGCAACCCGAAGATGGCTTAGTTTATATTGCCAGAGGTAATGTCTATCGGGCAACGGGTAATTATCTCGGTGCAATTCAAGATTACACCCAAGCGTTGCAAATCAATTCTGATGAGGCTCAAGCTTATTACAATCGTGGCATTGCCTATACTTGCTTAGAAGAAATACAAAATGCCGTGGAAGATTATCAACGGGCGGGGAGTATCTTTTGCGAACAAGAAGACTGGGAAAATTATCAACAAGTCTTAAATAGCTTAGAAAAAATTCAGAAATTTAGTCCAGAGTCAAAAAAGCAAAAATATCACCTGCTACGTCAGCGACTTTTACGAATGGTTGGGGGATACTGGGAAATTGCCGAACGATTGATTCAGCAAAACAAAGATTACCATCCTGGGATGTCAGACGAGTGGTATTTGCAAAAAGTGATTGATGATTTAGAACGCGATCGCAATAGATAAAATATAAATGCCACTACAAAAGTAAAATCACCCGTACATTATCTATACGGGTGAAAATGCTATCGACGCCTGTTATTTTCCAATGAAACTAAATGCACCTTATATTTAGCATCGTCTCAAAGTTTAGTTAGCAGTGCGACTTTGACGGCGACGGCGCAATCCAAACATACTAACAGCTCCCACCGCAAACATTGATAGAGTAACAGATGGTTCAGGAACGGTAGCACCAATTAACGCTTTAACATTTGCCTCACCGACATCAAGAACGACGACAACATCATTAAAGTCGCGATCGGAACCTTCATTCCACTTACCAGTTGCAGAATCTATCCCTGAAGCGTGTAAACCTCCGTATAAATCCTCGAATGCCAGAAGGATGTAGTTGTTGTAAGCATAAGCAACTGCGTGCTGTAGTCCGTCAGCGTTAGAGGCAGTGTCAGTACCAAAGATATTGGCAGAGTTGCCACGGTTCAAACCATCAGCTCTCAACCATAAATCTAGTTGAGTACCTGCGGTAACATTACCAACTTTGACTCCATCACCTAGTTTTAATGCGTTACCACCCCAGTCACCACTAACACATCCATTTCCTTGACAGGAAATATCATTAAAAAGCAGCCCAGACTTATTAGTAGTTCCTGTAGCTTCAAAGGCTAACTGATTTCTATAACCTGCACCCTCATTGATAAAGTAAACAGAAACATCGTGGTCGTATTTTAGATTTAATTTATTGGGATCTAATTTAAATTGTCCGCTGTTTGGAAGGGCAACACTTTCTGCTTGGACAAATTGTTGAAAAGGATTGTCGTTAAAACCAGTTTGAGATTTATTATATACAGTTGGTTGAGTCCATGAACTATTCCAATTAAAATCAGCAGCAGATGCAGTTTCTACTTTGGAAACTAATCCGGTTAATGTAGCTGTAGCGGCAATAAAGGCAGCGAGTAAATTAGGTTTCATATTATGAGCCATTAAGTAGGAAAGACAATTTAGATAATGCTTTTTGAGCAGCTATCTCTCTTCAGTTGTCTCTTACTTCTAACAGCTAGACTTCTGCAACGTCAATCTGTCTATTTACTTTTGCTAGTATATTTAAATAGCGCTTTATCTAAAGTATTTTTACTGAAAAAAGAGAGTTTTCATCTAAAACGATCCTGTTATCAACACTTAGTAGTTAAACTCCTGCATGATTAAAACTTAATGAATAATATCTACTTTTGATGAAAATCAGATATGCAATTTCTATAGTGAAAAGCTAAAAGCTTAATCTATAGGAATTTTCATTGAAATGAGGTAGATAAGTAATGGTGTGCCGTCATCCGTATCAACGAAGCCAAGGCTTAGTTAATACGCTGCTATACAAATAGAGATGATCTCCGTACTTACGTTGAGAAACGTAGTAATCTATCAAATCAATGAAACCTGGGTAAATAAGTTTAGTCTTTGTTTTAAGCGCTAAAGTGTTTACTACGTACTACGCTTTAGTTGGCTTGATTAACTAGTAGTCTGTCAAAATCGACTTCGGTATCGTCAGAATCTAGAAGTTATGCCGAGGATGGGAGACAATTTAAGGGGGTTCTACTTTAAAATGACAGTCTTTGCTTAGGCTTGATGAATATCTTTTAAGGTTAAAATAATCAAGCTTTTCCAGAGCTACATTCCCCCTTTCACAGATAAAATCTATATATGAACGCTACACAAGAAAAACTAAAAGCTCTCTTAGAGCAGGCTTTAGTCGCGGCTTTTGGCGCTGACTTCGCTGGAGTAGATCCAATTTTGGTTCCTGCTAGCAATCCTAAATTTGGCGATTATCAGGCGAATGTGGCTTTATCCCTGAGTAAAAAGAAAGGATTGCAACCAAGAGCGATCGCAGGTGCGATCGTGGAGAAACTAGATGTATCCGAAATCTGTGAACCACCGGAAATTGCTGGGCCAGGATTTATCAATCTGAAACTGAAAACGGCATACTTAGAAGCACAATTAAATGAGATTCAAGCCGATCCCAGACTGGGAGTTCCAGCAGCGAAAACCCCGAAGCGAGAAATTGTGGATTTTTCCAGTCCGAATATTGCTAAAGAAATGCACGTCGGACACTTGCGTTCGACGATTATTGGTGATTCCATCGCCCGGATTTTAGAATTTCTTGGACACGATGTACTGCGATTAAATCATGTAGGTGATTGGGGTACGCAGTTTGGCATGTTAATCGCCTATCTGCGGGAAGTTTACCCAGACGCACTTACCACCCCTAATGCTTTAGATATTGGTGATTTAGTCTCTTTTTATCGCAAAGCCAAACTACGGTTTGATGCCGATGAAGCTTTTCAAGAAACAGCACGCCAAGAAGTTGTAAGATTACAAGCAGGTGCAGAAGATACACTCCATGCTTGGAAACTGCTGTGTGAACAATCACGGCGAGAGTTTCAAGTAATTTATGAGTTGCTGGATATCAAGTTAACTGAACGCGGCGAATCTTTTTATAACCCTTTATTATCTGGCGTTGTAGAAGATTTAGATAAATCTGGGTTACTGGTAGAAAATCAAGGGGCAAAATGCGTTTTTCTAGAAGGGTTTACAAATAGAGAAGGTGAACCTTTACCCTTAATTGTACAGAAATCAGATGGCGGCTATAACTACGCCACAACTGATTTAGCATCTCTCCGCTACCGCATTCAGCAGGATCGAGCAAAGCGGATAATTTATGTAACAGATGCTGGACAAGGAAACCACTTCGCCCAATTTTTCCAAGTAGCACGCAAAGCCGGATGGATTCCCGATGATGTGGAATTAGTGCATGTTCCCTTTGGGTTGGTGTTAGGAGAAGATGGTAAGAAATTCAAAACTCGTTCTGGGGATACTGTGCGGTTACGGGATTTATTAGATGAAGCTGTTTCTCGTGCCCATGCTGACTTAAAAACTAGATTACAAGAAGAAGAACGCCAAGAAAGTGAAGAATTCATTAATGAAGTTGCTAGAGTAGTTGGAATCAGCGCAGTTAAGTATGCAGACTTAAGCCAAAATCGCACTAGTAACTACATCTTCAGCTACGACAAAATGCTGGATTTTAAAGGTAACACTGCGCCCTATATGTTGTACGCTTATGCGCGGATTCAAGGGATTAGCCGCAAGGGTGATATTAACTTTAAGGAGTTGGGAAACAATGCTGTTTTGTTGGAGCATGAAACAGAATTAGCGCTGGCAAAATATTTACTTCAACTGGATGAAGTTATTAGTAGTGTAGAGCAAGACTTGCTTCCCAATCGTTTATGTGAATATTTGTACGAACTGAGTAAAAAGTTTAATCAGTTTTACGATCGCAATCAGGGAGTTCAGGTTTTAGAGGCACAGGAACCACAGCGCACATCCCGTTTGATTCTGTGTGATTTGACAGCTAGAACTCTGAAACTGGGATTATCTTTGTTGGGAATTCAGGTATTGGAGAGGATGTAATATTTTTTTAACGCAAAGGTACGCGAAGGTAACGCTAAGGTACGCAGAGTAAGAGTTAAGCTGATTTTTTCTTTGTGTACTTTGCGGTTTTTTAAGAATTGCTGGACTGGAGGCGATCGCTTATGGTACGGACACCATCAAAAAACATAACTTTGGCAGAGTTTCTAATGTTACCAGAAACGAAGCCCGCTAGTGAATATATCAATGGTGAAATTATTCAAAAACCTATGCCACAGGGAAAGCACAGTACAATTCGAGGTGAAATTATTAGCACCATCAGCTCAATAGTGAAGTCCAAGCGAATTGCTCGTGTTTTTCCAGAACTGCGGTGTACTTTTGCTGGAAGGTCAATAGTGCCAGATATTTCTGTATTTACTTGGCAAAGAATTCCTCGTGATGAAAATGGTGAAGTTGCCAACGTATTCCAAGCAGCTCCCGATTGGACGATTGAGATTCTATCACCTGACCAAAGAACAACGAAAGTTACAAAAAATATTTTACATTGCCTGAATTATGAAACACAAATGGGTTGGTTGATCGATCCAGAAGAACAAACGGTATTTGTGTACATCCGCAATCAACAGCCAGTCATGTTGGATGAACTAGAAGCTTTACTTCCAGTGCCAGATTTTGCAAGTGAGTTGAGGCTAACGGTAGGAGATTTATTTGGTTGGCTGTTGGAGTAAACCAATTATGTCAAACCCTCACAGCCTGAGTAATGAAATACAGCAAATACCACAGGTTTTGTGGGTAGGAATCGGTTGTAAACGGGGAACATCATGGAAGTTAATCGATCTGGCAATTGAGCAAGTCTTTCGAGAAAATCAACTTTTTCCAAGTGCGATCGCAGGTATTGCTACCATTGACACTAAAGCCTTGGAAGTTGGCTTAGTCAAACTTTGTCGCCTCCGCAATTTGCCCTTAACAACCTTTTCTGCGGAAATACTTCGCTCTGTCTGTGTCCCCAACCCTGCCACAATTACCGACGATAAAGTAGGTACACCTAGCGTAGCAGAAGCAGCTGCTATTCTTGCAGCTTCTCAACTTACATCTTTGACTGTTTTCCCCTTTACAAACATAAAGGAATTACGAGCAAAGTTTTTAGTTCCTAAACAAATTTTCCAAATACAAGGGCAACCAGGAGCGGTAACTCTTGCTGTTGCCCAAGCTTTAAATATTATTAGTATCACAAAAGTTTCTTAACTTTCTAGTCAACAACTCTCAAAAAATAGTTAATGATACTAGAAACAATTGCTAGTACAATTGAACCTAACAAAGCAGGTAAAAAACCCTGAATCTCAAAACCAGAACCAGGAGTTAGGACACTTGCCAGCCAAAGGGCTAAAGCGTTAATCACCAATGTAAATAAACCAAAGGTGAGCAAGGTAATTGGAAACGTCAGAATCTGTAAAATTGGTCTAATAAATGCATTAACTAAACCAATTACAAAGGCAGCGATTAAGGCAGTCACAAAATTCTTGATAAAGAATCCTGGAACGATATTAGCTGTAATGAATAACGCCACCGCAGTACCGAGCCAAGTTAATAAAAAGTGTTGCATAAGTTTTTTTAGAGGATTTAGCAGTAAGTTTAATTAATTTCACTATTGCCAGTTGTGATTTGTAACACGATCGAGTGTTGTTGTATTTGACTCTTAAAGTTGCCATCATCTTTTATCAGCCTAAAATCAATGTAATTTTTCAGTGCTGGCAAGAGAGATACTTCTAATCGGTATATCTTTATCGTATTGCAGGATGTACCGCAGTGAACTACCCACACCGACCTGAGTAGAATTTAAGTGGAAAACTTACGATGATTTAGTTAAATTCATCAAAAATGCTGTGAAGCGCAAAACCCCTACAGAGGTTTATTGAAGTTGAAAAACCTCTGTAACTTGGGGATTTCCAAAAAAGAAATAAGTTATAGCAGTTGGCAGGTAGATTAGGACATAATGACAAGCGTAAATCTCAGGAATAGCAAAGTTTTTACTCCTGCCTGGTTGTTGAGTTTCGACTACGCTCAACTGCCGCGTAGTCGAAACACTGCCTCCTGCTATATGAGAACTTTGGAGCATTTTGTCAGCGTTTTTGCTTACACGCAAAGGAGATGCTGGCTATGCTCATACCATGCCTAACGCCGCAAAAGAACCTCCCAGGTAGAGCCACCAACTACGCCGTCAGGTTCTAAACCATAGCGTTTTTGTGCAGCTTTCACTGCTGCTTCGGTTGTCTCGCCAAAGTCTCCATCGGCATCACCTTTCAAGAAACCAAGCTTTTTCAGTTGTTGTTGCAACTTAACAACTTCAGAACCACGTAATCCTATACGCAAAATTGGCAATCCTTCTGAGGTGTATTGAATACCAGGAGTTCGTTTTGTAGTTGTGTTTGACTGAGTTCTAGTAGTTGATGTAGTACGCTTCGGCGGTTTCTTTGTGCTAGAAGTTGTAGTTTTTTTGGGAGTAGCAGGTCTTGGCTCAGGGTTGTTCGTAACCTGGGTTACAGCTTTTTTTGGGGTAGTAGGTTTTGGTTCTGGTCTAGTCGGAACTTGTGTTACAGCTTGTCTGGGAGGGTTGGGGTTGGGATTTCCAACGTTGGTGAGGTTACTAGCCTGGGTTGGAACAGGAAAATTTGTAGCTGAGTTAAATCTTGGCTGGGATGAAGGGGCAGTTGATGCTGCTACTGGTTGATTAGGAAAAAGTCGTTGCCAAGTGCTGGCATCAACAACGCCATCTGGATTCAAGCCAGCTGCTTGTTTAAATCGGGAAACAGCAGTAGCTGTATTTTCACTATAAATACCATCTACTGCACCAGAATAAAAACCCAAAAGTTTCAGAGCTGCCTGAAGTTCAGCTACACGTTCGCCTTGACTGCCAACTTTGAGGCTAGGGCGGTTGATGCTATTTCCAGGATTTACTTGGGCAATTTTTTGTGGAGCTGCTATTGATATTAAAGCCGTTGAGGTAATAAGCAGAGGCGTAGCAGAAAACAAGAGTATTTTAATGGCTGATAAAGATTTAAACCTCTTTGGCCACCAATCTTTTTGCCGTTTTTCCATTCTACAGCGATTTACAGTTGAGTCTAGTAATTTTAAGTAACTCAAAATACTTGCTGTCAGGCTGCTTTGCATGGAATTCACTCCCAGAATATTCTCATGCTAATGGTACAGCCGCTTGGTCTAAAAAACAGCTGCTGCATTTTACAATATCTCCGACGGGCGTCGTTGCGGCAGATTCTCAGTTCGCGATCGCTCGATTAATTGCTTCTTCTTGACCAACTAAAGACAAGTAAGGTTCTTTTAAATACTTACAAGCTGAAGCGATCGCATCTTTGGCACTCACCGCCGCAATCAATTCTTGAAATTTTGTATCAAAATCAATTCCTAAACCCAAAATTTCATACCAACCGTATATCTGAGCAATTTGCCCGTTCGTTTGTTTACCCAAGGCGTATTGCCCCAGGATCTTATTTTTAGCAGCTTGGAGCGCGCTTTCGGATACTTCGGTAGTACACAATAAATCTACTTCTGTACGCAGTCCTTCTAGGGCGATGCTGGTGTTTTCTGGTGCTGTACCCATATAAACTACAAATGAGGCTGGAAATAGCCTTGTGGAGTAAAAGGCAGATACTTCGTAAGCTAAACCGCGTTTTTCTCGCAATTCGACAAACAAGCGACTAGAAAGCCCATTTCCTAAGTAGGTACACAGCAACTTCAAGGCGGCGTAGTCAACGGAACTCACCGATGTTCCCAAATACCCCAGCATCACAATTGATTGTTGTGTCTGTATTGGTTTTAGCCTTACCTGTGGTTCTACCTTAATCTCAGGTAAATTCAGTATTGGCAGTGCTTGGGGTGGGGATTGCCAATCACCAAAAACTTCTTCCACTAATGCTATTGCATCTGTAGCTGCGACTCTACCAGCAATACTAATTACTACATTATCTGGACGGAAATGAGTTTGGTGATAGTCCACTAAATCTGCACGAGTTAAGCGGCTCATAGTGCTTTCATCTCCCAGCACTGACATAGAGTATGGGTGATTTTGGTACATTACCTGCCGCATTTGTTCAAAGGCGACATTGAACGGTTGCTCTTTTTGGGAACGAATATCCTGGAGTGCTAAACGCCGTTCTAGTTCCACTTGAGTTTCGGGAAAAGTCGGCGATCGCAAAATCCGCCCTGCCAATGTTAAAATTTCCCCAAAATCAGATGTTACCGTCTTGAAAGATAGCAAAAAATAATCAGTGCCAGCATCCGCACTTAAACTCGCCCCTACAGACTCGACTTTTTCTGCAATTTCCAAGCTAGAAAGTCCATCACATCCTTTTGTCATTACTGCTGAGAGCAAATGTGCCAACCCTGCTTGCTCCAGGTTTTCGTTACAACTACCGGCACGCACAAAAATTCGCGCTGCAATAATGTCCGCAGCCGGATTTTCTGTCACCAGCACGACAATGCCATTGTTCAATACAGTGCGATGGATAGGCGATTTTTGCAGCAAGGTTGTCATTTGTCCTTTGTCCTTTGTCATTTGTCATTTGCCCAATGCCCAATGCCCAATGCCCCATACCCAATAACTAACACGGTTTAAGTACAGTAACCGCGTAATTCTCTGGCGAGAGATACTGTTTAGCTAATTTTTGCAATTCTTTGGCATCAAAAGACTGAATCTGCTGGGGATATGTCACTGCTAATTCAGCTTGGGCAATGGTATTGTAATATCCATAAAGCCCTGTAAGTTGATTTGGCGTTTCGGTAGAAAACGCATACTCGTTACATAGCAACCTGCGTGTACGAGCAATTTCTTGTTCGCTAATTCCTTTAGTCTGCAAATTATCCAAATGAGCGCAAATTAAAGACTCAACTTCCTCAAGATTTTCTGGTTCTAACCAAGCAGTAATTGTAAATAAACTTGATTCTCGTTGTAGAGAAAAACTGCTGCAAATTCCCTGTACCAATTGCAAATCTTCTCGCAGATCGCGCACTAAACGCGAAGTCCGTCCTTCTGCCAATAATACTGACAAAAAATCTAAACCATAGCCAGTACGGATATCTTCTACTCCGGGTACCAGCCACGCCATCAACAATCGCGCTTGTTCTATCCGTGGTAAACACAATTCTTGACGATGAATTCCGGCGATCGCTGGCTTTGTCACTTTCTGAAACTGCGGACAATCCGAGCGTTCGGCAAAATCAGCAAATGAATGATTTACCATTTCCCAAGCTGGTTGCTGGGCTATACCTCCAGCAATTACCACTGTCATATTTTCCGGCTGATAGTGGGCGTGATGAAAACAGCGCATTGCTTCTGGCGACTGCTGCATCAGTTCTTGCTCAGTACCCAACACCGAACGTCCGTAAGGGTGATGCGGATAGATGCTTTGAATTAGTGCTTGAAATCCTATCCAGTCGGAATCGTCTTGACATGAGCGAATTTCCTCTAGCACTACATCTCGTTCTCGGCTAAATTCATCTTCTGGAATTGCCGCATTGAGTAGTAGTTCTCCCAAGTAGGGCAGAGTATCTTTTAAATAAGGAGCAGCTGTGGTGAGTGAATAATGAGCATAATCATAGCTTGTCGCCGCATTACTCACGCCACCCCGGTTTTCAACTTTGGAATCGAACATTCCAGGGGGTAGCGTCGCCGTACCTTTAAAAATCATGTGTTCTAAAAAGTGCGCCATGCCAAACCACGGTTTTGGCTCTAAGCTGGCTCCAGCACGCACCCAAACATCCGCCACAACGACAGGAGTAGTGGGAATTTCTTGATGAATAAAAGTTAAACCACTGTCTAGTCGGAAGATCGAGGCTGGAAATACGGTATTAGTTAGTTGTTTTAACAATTTTTTGTAGTTTTAACCACAATTTAACGCAATTGTGTAATTTTAACTCTGAACGCTACCTCATTTAGAATCAAGGTATACAGATTTAGGATAATTATGCTATTGCTGTTCTCCAGATTACCGAAAAATTAGAAGCGTTATGCATTGAGAGGAAAATCGCAAATTAGTTAAAATACTGGAATCTCAATGACAAATTCTGTTCCTTCGCCAAGCACAGAATTGCAACTCAACCGCCCATCATGGGTTTCTTCGACAATTTGACGAGCGATCGCGAGTCCCAATCCTGTTCCTTTGCCAACCTCTTTCGTGGTAAATAGGTGGTCAAATATCCGCGATCTAACCTCCTCTGGCATTCCCTGACCGTTATCTTTGATGCGAATTACCACCATATTTTGTTCGCTGGATACTTCGGTATGAATCAGTATTTGGTGATGATTGGCTTGGGCTTGGGCAAAAGAAAGCCCCTCACAGGAAGTATCTAAGACATCGATGGCGTTAGCGAGGATATTCATAAATACTTGATTTAACTGTCCTAAAAAGCACTTAACAGGCGGTAAATTTCCGTATTTGGTGATGACTTCAATTGCTGGACGTTTTTCGTTAGCTTTGAGGCGATACTTCAAAATCAACAGGGTACTCTCAATCCCTTCATGGAGGTTACAAGCAACTTTTTCAGTTGTATCGGCTCTGGAGAAGGTGCGGAGACTGATACTAATATCTTTGATCCTTTCTGAAGCCACCTTCATTGAGCCTACTAGCTTTGGTAAGTCTTCAGTCAGGAATTCTAGGTCAATTTCTTCGCTATGCTCAATGACTGCGATCGCCGGAGTGGGATGATGTTGTTGGTAGCATTGGATATGAGCGAGTAAGTCTTGAATATACTCTTCGGCATTGTTGAGGCTGCCTTTGAGAAATCCAATCGGATTATTAATTTCATGTGCCACCCCAGCAACTAAATTACCCAAGGTTGCCATTTTTTCATTTTGCACCATTTGTAATTGGGTATGCTCAAGTTCTTGTAGCGATCGCTCTAACTGTTGGGCATTATTTTGAGATTCTTGATAAAGACGGGCATTTTCTAGAGAGATGGCAGCTTGAGCGCATAGCAGTTGGATAACTTCGGTGCGATCGCTTGTAAATGCGCCAATCGTCAACTTATTTTCCAGATATAGTAACCCGATTAATTGGCCATGATGCAAAATCGGCGTACACAACACACTTTTGGGTTGTTGCTGAATCAAATATTGGTCAGTAATAAAATCGTTTTTTACTGTTGCATCATCCAGCACCACAGTTTTTAAGCTGTGTTTGACATAGTTTACCAATGCGATCGGAATGTTTTGGCTGCTTGACAATGGTACAGATACTAGAGTCACCCCTTCATTGATGGTAGCTACAGCTTTAACCACTAAGTTGCCCTGTTCGAGTACAAGTAGGGCAGCTTTTTTCGCTCCAGCATTTTCCATTACTACTTGCAAGAGAGTAGTGAGCAATTGCTCTAATTGAATTTCACTGGAGAGAACTTGTGCAGCTTTAAAGATGGTGGCAAAATCGAGGGCTTCCGAAATACTGCTGCTAGAAAGATTTGTGTGGATGGTTTGATGTGGAAATGATGATGCATCAACAGTTGAACTCAGTTGAAAGCGATGATGCTGCCCTTGTAAGATGGGAGCCAGGAGTTGAGGATAGCGTTTTTCTAAATCCTCAGTTTTGGCTTTAGCGCCCCAACGAGCATAGCAGTAATAAGCTTCTTGCATATAAACTTGGGCGATTTTTTCTTTACCCCATTCGAGGTAGAACTTGGCAGCTAGCTCATTACTCAAAGCTTCTTCTTGGATGTATTGGTTTTCTTTCGCTAGAGTTATGGCGCGATCGTATAATTCTATTGCTGCTATTTTTTCGCCCAGAACCCGATGCTGTTCTGCTTCCACCAAATCAAATTTGTGCTGGAAATTCATTGGTGCAAATTTGGCTCGAAACTGCAATTTTTCCTGGTTTTCGCCAACCTTTAAGAGTAATTGTTCTTGTTGAGATGGTTCAGCCGTTGCATAGACAGCCAGACGAGACAGAGAATCGTAATAGTAGAAAACAGGCACAGATAGCATTCCTGCGCCACTGTTGAGGTATTGCTCTCCCTGATTTGCATTTTCAACTGCCGCCGGAAAATTCCCAAACAAATAACTGAGTGTTAATTTACTTAGGAAAAATACATGGAGTGTTAATTCGTCATTTTCTTTAAGGAGCGCAGATAATAGTTGTTCATCTTGATAATTTTCACCAATAAAGCGCTCTGGATTATCGCTAGATTCGGTTAAATTTTTAATGCTTTGAGAAATTATATTCGACCAACTTAATAACCGCTGATTTTGGGCAAAATTAGACTCGTAGGCTTTGATATCTGCTAAGAGAATTTCCAAAACTTCTGTGCCACTTAAATAGACATAGAATAACTTGAAAATCATCGATGCCAGTACATGAAAAAAATCGCCTGTTTCTAATCCAAGACTATGGGATTCCTGTAATAAACTAATTGAAGTGCGAACATGTTGTTTATTACATTGATTTAATGCACCCACCTTAAATAGAGTCATGCTTTGAACAGATTTTGCTTTAAATCTATCCACAAGCATTAAAGCTAGCTGGCCAAATTCTGAGCCTGACTCCAGTTGGTTACAAATATTAAGTACAATTCCAAAATCTGCATATCCTGGTGCAGAAAGTGGTGCATTGCCGTATTTAAGAGATAAATTCACCTCTTCGCAGGCAATAATTGGGAACAGATAAGGGGCAGTTTGGTGGATGGCGGGAGCAATGCTAGCCATAATCCGCAAAGCAACCAAAGCTTTGGTATCATCCATCAATGGCAAATCAACTAAGCCCTCAATACTTCTGGCTGCCAAAGTAGAGAGCGCGTTGACTACAGATTGCTGAATGTCTGGAGGTGTTACTGATTCAGGTAATGTTACCCCAAGTTGAGCCAGAAGTTCACGCCCAATTGCGATCGCTTTGAATGATTGATTCCGCACCTGATAAGCTTGGAGTTGAACTTCATAAACTTTCACTCTATCTAGTAAGGTGGTTGTTTGTTCGATGACAACCTGGATAAGAGATTCCATTTGCTCAAATTCATTGTTGAGAAAAGCAGCTTCGGCAGCTTCTTCGTGTAAACTTAGAGTCAGTTCGTAGGCGATTTGCCAGTTATTAATCGGCAATAACTGCATTCCATAATTGAGGTAATGAATTGCTGCACTATAAGCGGTAGCTTCTTTCGCTTTTCGACCGGCATTCAAATTTAATTGGGCTAACTGTTGACGTTCAGTCGGCTGAGTGATTAATGTCATTCCCCAATTCAACTGACTGACAATCTCGAAAATTCGCTCCTCTCGCTGAGACTCAGAGGTATTTTGCAAGAGTAATTGACCAATTTTAAGATGGGTAAATTGTTTCTCTTCATCTGGAATTAGAGAGTAAGCCGCTTGCTGCACGCGATCGTGTAAAAATTTATAGGTGGGGATTTGGAAATTAGAATTTAAGGGGTTTGAGTCAGAATTATGCTCGTTATCTTGAAAAAATTTATAAACTTCACTAGTAGGTAAAACTAACCCCTCTTGCAAAGCTTTCCATAAAGATGCTGCCGTTTCGGTTTCCGATTGTTCAGAAACAATTGCTAAGGTTAGCAAATCAAACTGGTTGCCAATACATGCAGCTAATTTCAACATATCTTGCGTTGCATCTGGCAACTTTTGCAACTGTAGCGCTACAAATTCTACAACATCATCCGTAAGGGCAAGCGCTTTCACCGCAACAATATCGCATTGCCAGTAACCTTGAGCCAAATTAAAACTAATCAGCCCATCTTCATATAATACTTTGAGAAAGTGGGTTGCAAAAAATGGATTTCCTTGAGTTTTTTGATAGACGAGTTGCGTTAGTGGTTGGGCAGTTTTACTCGAACAACTCAAGGTATCAACCACCAATTGATTTAAACTATCTTTACTTAACGGAGCTAAACTAATGCTGTTAATTGTCGCATTGGCTTTGCGAATCTCCGCTAAAGTCAACATCAACTGATGCGCGGTAGATACTTCATTGTCTCGATAAGCCCCAATTAAAAGTAAAGCTCCACTTCCTGACTCACTCATCAACAACTGCATCAATTTGAGTGATGCAGAATCAGCCCACTGCAAATCATCAAGGAAAATTACTAATGGATGTTCTTTTGTGGTAAATACCTGAATGAACTTTTGAAAGAGTAAATTGAAGCGATTCTGGGCTGCACTCTGTGAAAGTTCCGTTGCAGGTGGTTGTTGACCAATAATTTGTTCTAGTTCGGGAATTACTTCAAGAATGACTTGCCCCTCATCCCCCAGCACTTGTAAAATTTTATTTTTCCAAGTTGACAATTGGACATCACTTTCACTCAGTAATTGTCCCATTAAGTCTCGAAATGCCTGCACAAAAGCTGAGAAGGGTATATTCCGATTAAATTGGTCATATTTGCCTTTGATGAAGTAGCCCCGTTGCCGGACAATAGGTTTGTGAACCTCGTTAATTAAAGCAGTTTTACCAATACCAGAAAAACCAGCCACCAGCATTAATTCTGTTTGATTGTTGGTAACGCGGTCAAAAGCTTTCAACAGAGTTTCAACTTCATGCTCGCGCCCATAGAGTTTTTCTGGGATAATAAAGCGATCGCACACATCCCGTTGAGCAATTGGAAAACTTACAATTTTCCCCGTCTCCTTGAGTTGAGCTAAACAATTTTCTAAATCATATTTCAGCCCAAATGCACTCTGATAGCGGTCTTCGGCATTTTTCGCCATCAATTTGCTAACGATAGATGAGAGTACAGGCGCAATTTGTGGATTAATATCATGTACTAAAGGCGGAAGTTTGGCAATATGACAATGTACCAATTCCATCGGATCGTGCGATTGAAATGGTAATTGTCCTGTTAGTAATTCGTAAAAAGTTACACCCAGAGAATAAAAATCAGTCCGGTAATCAATCCCTCGATTCATCCGTCCAGTTTGCTCTGGAGACAAATAGCCGAGTGTCCCTTCTAGCACATTAGGACTCATGAGGCTTTGAGTTTCTCGTGGCAACAAAGATGCAATACTAAAGTCAATTAACTTAACTTCTCTAGTTTCTGGATGAATTAAAATATTGGCGGGTTTAATATCTTTGTGAACGATCCGATAACGAATTAGAATATCTAATGTATTGCACAGTGCGATCGCTACTTGTAAAAACTCAATGAGAGCTTGTGGTGTTTCACCTATTTTCCTATTCTCTCCTCTCCCTTGCCATTGGTTTAGAGAAATTCCCCCAAAGTCTTCCATCACTAACATATAGCCATTCTGATAGGATTCCAGACTATAGGTTTGGATGATTCCAGGTAGATTCAAATTTTTGGCAATGGTGAACTGGTTGCGAAAGTGTACCAATTCGCTGAAGCTGGGATAAGCAGTTTTCATCAGCTTAATCACTACAGATTTTTGGTCAGTTTCTCGATTAGCGCGATAAACCAAGGTTCGAGAACCGTTGTAGAGTTCTTTGCTAACTTGATATCCGGGAATGCTGACCATACGACTTAATTCTTGAAACCTCAGTATCTAGGTTTCCCAAAAACATGGCAATCTTTACTGTCAGTTCGCTTATTTTAAACTGATTGAAATAATTAAAGCTCCCAAATTCTAACTGACTTTGGGAGCTAATAATTTTAAGTTCACCGCGACGCCGTTTTACCTAAGTTTATGACCTGGGTTTATCCAGGTGGGAACCTAAATTCCTCGTTTAAAGTTTCCGGGTACATGCCCGGTATACTGCCACGAGAACAGTTGACTCCCTTGTCATTAAAGGCATAGATCAAAAAACTTGATGGCAGTCACCAACGTCGTAGTGCAACTCACTCATTATAGCTTTTCAAAAGATGTTGTGTGTTCAATATCGAAACTTTCCGATCTATTTACCTGGGATACCAGATAGATTCTATAGTGCGGGCGATGTTGTTGGCGTATGCACCTGCCGATTCTCTATCGTGATTATCCAGCAAAACAGTGACATGCCCTAACTTTCGCCCAGGACGTGATTCTGTCTTCCCATACCAGTGAACGTGCGCCTGGGGAATTTCTGCTATTTGTTGACGCTGGCTTTGGTAGTCGCTGTGAGAATTTTCATACCCCAGTAGGTTGACCATTACAGCACCCGCGCATTGTAAAGCCGGATTCCCTAAAGGTAAACCACATACGGCTCGGAGGTGTTGCTCAAACTGAGAAGTTTCGCAAGCGTCAAGAGAAAAATGCCCAGAATTGTGGGTACGTGGTGCGATTTCATTTACCAAAACTTTGCCATCAACCTTGAGAAATAGCTCAATTCCAAAAATTCCCACTACTTCTAGGCTATTTAATAGAGTATGTGCGATCGCTTGGATTTCTGCTACCTGATTAAGCGTAATTTCGGCTGGCGCAATCACCCGCCGACACACTTGTTCTTCTTGTTGGGTTTCCACTACTGGATAAGTGACAATTTCTCCCTCTACAGAACGACCTGCAATTATTGCTAATTCTCTTTCAAAGGGGACAAATTCTTCCACCAAGAAAAGTGATTGATTTAAAGTCTTTGTTGTGGTTTCATGACTTAGCTTTTGTTCTAAAGCAGCAAAATCCTGAATTATGAAAGTACCTTGACCGTCATAACCATGACGGCGGGATTTCAAAACTGCTGGAAAACCTAGATATTCTATTTTGGATTGAATATTTTCCACCTCCTCAAGGGCAAAAAATTGAGGAACTGGTAAGCCCAAGTCACGTAAATAGCAACGCTGATGATATTTATCTAAAAGAGGAGTTAATGCTTCTAATTTGGGACGGAAACAAACGCCTTGCTGTGATAAAAGAGATAAAGCTTGCAGGTTAACAAATTCGTTTTCAAAGGTGATGACATCGCATTTTTGAGCTAATATTTCTGTAGCACTAGCGTCATCTACCGGGGCGAAAACAGTTTCCTGAGCGATTGACACGGCCGGGTCGTGAACGCTTGGAGTTTGTACTATTAATTCTACTCCTAGCTTCTGTGCTGCATCTGCCATCATCCAGGCTAGTTGTCCGCCACCAATTACACCAACACGCTTCATTGACATCCTAAAGAATCACGAGTTTGCACGCCTGTTTTGGAATTCACACCACTGGCTTTTTCGCACAGTTCTTTAATTTGCGCTCTATCCAAAATTGCATCTGTAAAATCTGCACCGTCTATATTTACATCATTAAATATGGCGCGGAGCAAAAGAGCTTCTTTGAAAACTACATCGCTCAAATCGGCCTTAGTCAAGTTTACCTGATCGACCATTGCATTCGTTAAATCCGCTCCGTGGAGATTTGCTTTTGTCATCACCGAAGCGCTCATGACTGCTCCCCGTAAGTCAGCGTTTGTAAAGTTAGCCAATTCCATATTGGCGTTAGAAAACTCCGCAGCTTGCAAACTCTGTCCAGAAAAATCACGTCTTGATAACTCTGCATTGCTAAATGACAGTGGATGAGTCCAGTCTACTGCCACTGCTGGATCGGCCACACACCAGATAATAATTCCCAGAAGGAATGCCAACCCTTGCCGCCAAAATATATTGAGAGTCAATTTAGTGTATAATCCCCGCATTTAATTACCGCACTTGAATATTAGCAAGACTGGATCTCGTACTAATTGAGACTCGCAGCCTTGCTATTGGACTTGGAGAACGTGTATTTCCGTTGCTTAATATTTTGTAACGCAAAAAGAGCATAAACTTCTTACTTGAGCAAAATTATCCCTGCTACTTGAGGTAGAGAGTGGCAATCGGCGATGGGCGTTCGCGGAGCGTCTCCGACAGGAGAAGCCCCGCCGTAGGCATCGCACTAAAATTAGATATTCAGAACAATATTTATTAAATACAATAGCGATCGCAATGACTGAGTATAAATTGTTTCTCACATCAAGCAAGCTTTAGCAAAACAGAGATGGGGAGCATAATCTATCGCTCTTAATAAAGATAAAACTTGAAATTCCTAACTCTAAAGGAATAATTTAGCTGAATAAAGCAATGTTTCCTATGGCCTATGCTTGTTGACCTATTTACAATTCTTCATTTGTAGATTTAAATTTTCAAGATATAAAAAGTTTTTTTGAGCAGTAATACTCATGGAGTTATTTACAATTCTTGACTTTCCATTTTTCAAGTAAAGTTTGTTGTCTTTTAAATTCAACAGCCCCGATCGACTGTTAGTCTTTTAATTAATGAAAGCAAAGTTTGAGCCGTAATTATATGCGTCTCAATTGCTTAACAAAGCTTAAATATCGATCGTTAGCGTTCACTTTATAGCGATTAGTTAGTTCTTCAGGAATCTCCAAGAGTTTACATTCACCAAGTACACAACTTCCACAAACCGAACTCTGAAACCCGATGATGAATCATTACTCACTTCAATGGATTGAGGCATGGTGCCAAGAAAATGGCTGGACAGATTTATTTGTTGAGCGACGTAACAACTTCTGGGCTTTCCCTCCGGGTGGGGTAATGCCGGAGCCAATTCCAGTTCATGTCCTCAGATTGATTAAAGCCGAAAAAGGACTAACTTTTGAAGAACGATTGTGGTCAATATCCGCAGTAACTGGCACAATCTTAGCTGTTCTTTTTACCTTTTGGTTTCAGTCGCCAATGCCATTAGTTTTAGCTTTCGCTTTTAATGCTGTTACGGTGGCTCAATTTGAACTTGAAGATGCCTAAATTTTTATGTTGGGCTTTGCTATTAAAAACTGCTCTTGTCTACTTTCAGCAAGAGCAGTTTTTAATTTTTAAGAAGAAAGAATTCAAAAGTCAGGAGCCAGAATGGGCTAAACCTTAGCTATCCGCTAACAGAATCGAATTCTGTGCGACTCGTTACCCCTGCAAAGAAACAAGCTACGCGCAGCGCGAACCTAGAGAGCGTCAAGATTGCTGAATTCTTCTTCAATAATTTGTATAGCAGCCGTCTAGTCTATTAGGACATAACAATTAGAAATTACTAATACTTAAGAGCAGCTAGCAGGTAAAGCTACCTTCGCGTGTTTGTTAACGTAGTCCACAAATAATTGCTTTAATCGGGGACTAACACCAGCGTGTTCAAAGAATCCAAAGCCGAGATTTCTTGCTTTTGCTAAGGTTTCCTCTGGTGTTAATCCTTCCTGGATAGCGATACTCAACAGCGCAATTCCAGTCGATCGCATTCCGGCGGCACAATGCACAACTGCTGGTTTCGGGATTTGTTCGAGTGTTGTGAGGATTTTGGTAATTACCTCTTCATTCAAATTTTTGAGATCCACCTTGAGAGGAACATTTTGATAATACAGCCCCAATGCTTCCGCTACTTTTTGCTCATCCTTAGAAAATCCTAGTTCATCAGGCGATCGCAGATTGAGAACGGACTTAAAACCTTCTTGAATAGCTTGCTCAAGCTGTTTCGGTATAACTTGTCCTGTCGTTGTCAAGTTTTCGTTAATTTGTATGGCGTTGATCACATTCACTCCTTTTAACTTTCTAATGTCTCCCAGCTTGGTAAAGACTCTAAGGGCACAAGCTTTGAGAAGATATTCCAAATAAACACAGCAAAACTAGCCAAATCTCACAAGATATTGCTTGATTACTTCAAAATTTGTCTTTTGAGGTTAGTTATTTTATTGCTTTATCCATAATATACGGTTCGCCGATAGAATTAGTGGTGATTAAAGCTTATTATACTTTTTGACGATAGAATTACCGTAGATTATATTTCAGGAGTTATACTATTGGGCAAGTTGGGGGAGCAATTGGATCGAGATTTTCCTGAACAAGTGTATAAATAGAACAATTCATCTTTTGAAACTGGGCAAATGGCCCAGAACTAAAGTTTTCATTCATACTGCTTTCCGCCTGCCCCCTGCCTCCTCTTGTAATCTGAATGCCAGCCCTGAACCTATGAGCGCTAACGAAATATCTCTTCGACCTGCCCAAGAAACAGATGCGTGGGCGTTGAGTGCAATTCATATTGCTGCTATTAAGGCTTTACCTACAACTTTCTACACCCAAAAAGAGCTTTTAGCTTGGCGCAATTACCGCGATAAACCTGATGGTTCAAATATCTTGAAGAGTATGAAAACCGAATCTTTCTGGGTTGCGATCGAGGGAGATGTTGTTATAGGTTTTGCTAGTTTCATTGTTGATGAACTCATCGGGCTGTATGTCCACCCTAAATATCAAGGTAAAGGGATTGGCCGTGCTTTAGTTCAACATTTTTGCGACGAAGCAACTGAGCAAGGTATAGATAAGGTAATTACAACTGCTAGCCTTTATGCTGAAGGCTTTTATTTACGACTGGGATTTACTGCCATCCAAAAAGCACCTCATTATTTAAGAAGCGGCATAGTTGTTCCAGTTACTAAAATGAGTAAAACATTAGCTACTGCACCAAAATTAATTTGAGAAAGTAAATATTTTTAATAACTTTAAAAATCTTGGCATCAATACTATTTTCGCCAAATTACGACTACTTTTTCTACATAATCTATGATAAAAGTAAGTACTTGCCAGCATAAATGCATAAAACTATCCGTTCATCAACTCTCACCCGTACACGTTTGATAGAAGCCGCCTTGCAGGTATTTGCCACTTTAGGTGTTCAAGGAGCAACTACCCGTGAAATAGCTCGTGTTGCTGGTGTAAATGAGGTGACTTTATTTCGCCACTTTGCTAGCAAAGAACAACTTCTGGGAGCAGTAATGAAAAATGCCTTAGCACTCCAGACAGAAGCCCTTGCACACCCCGAAGCGTGGACACAGGATCTCAAAATTGATTTAAAACAGTATGCCCATCTTTACAATACTATGCTAGAGACGCAGGAGGACTTAATTCGTACCTTCATTGGAGAAGCCAAACGTCATCCAGAGGCAGCCAAACAAGTGATTCAAGAAGCTGCCAAGCCCTTAGCCGAAAAACTGGTAGCTTACCTGCAATCGAGTCAGAAACGAGGTACTGTCAGAGCAGAACTCGATCCATTTCCGGCTGTCGATATGTTTACAGGAATGTTGTTAGCTGGAATGCTATGCCGTAGTGCAAAATTCAATTCCAGCAGCTATAGCTGTGAAGACTATATCGAAACCTGTGTAGATATTTTTGTGCGTGGTATCAGTACCACTCCCCTTTAAGGTTGATACAAATAGGCCGCAAGGGAGCAGGGAGAAAGGGAAACAGTTAGAGACAAATTATTGTTTCTGAATTTTGAATTATTCTTTAAGTTTAACCGATATAAATACCAGCTTATTTATATACATAAAGATATATGAAAATCTTAAAAGGTAAGAGGCTGTTTCTAAAGAAAAAGGCGATCGCATAGAAATATGGAACAAATGCTGTTGCTCCCGCATGAGCATAGGTTAGATAGCAACTTGAGATAAGCTAATGTTGTCCTTAAGAATGTCTATCTCGACTGGAGAAAGTACTTTTTCTTTCATTTCTTGTAGCTCATGTAGGACAGCGCTAGCATCGGAAGCACTAAATTTGAAGTACTCAGTTAAACTACCAATGCGATAATTGTGATTATGATATCGGTGTTTAAAATATAGTTCTACATTACCCCTGTGTGGCCAAGTTCCAAGTATTTGAATAGCAACAGTTTCATAAGGGATAAGTAAATCCGTTTCTATTTCTGTCAATCGCTGTTGGATGGGTCTGGCGGTAACTCCTATCTTGTGCAAAGTACCAATATTAGTTTGAATTTCTAAAAAATACAGAGTACAAGATAAAATGCGTTGAAGTTGAGCGCGATAAATTGTTAAATCGGTAAGCCGATATGACTTATCTGGCGTATTTTTGTATAATGCGTGTTTGGCTGCTAGCTCTAGTTTCAGTAGCTTTTTGAGCAACAGAGGTTCTTGCACTTCGTTGAATAAACTGAATTCTAGCGCCCCAACAGGAATTTTTCCTAAGTTAGTAAATTCATAAGCTGGAGGGATTAGATACACGTTTTTTTGGAATATTCCAGCTTTGATAAGCCCTGGAGTAACTAAACCAGGAATTATAAGATAATTGATTGAGCCGTATTCTTTCCAAAGCAATTTTAACTGTGCTAAATCTCTACGCGATAGGTAAATATTGAAATTATCGTAGAGTGGTAAAATCGGGAAATTACGGTTAGCCACAGGCAAACAAGTTGCTGAAGAATGTGCAAAGTGATGTTGCTTGACTTTACCTTTCTTAGCAGTTAGCTCACCGTAACAGTAAGGGCACAAAAGCTCAGTTTTACCACTACCAACATCTTCAACACAGACTAATTGTCCATCTGGAGCTACACCAAATTTGAGCCACATTGTCACGCTTACTCATTAACAGAAAAACCAATCGGGACTGATAGTAAAAAGTTCAAGCAAGCTTTAAATAATTTGCAGATATGCAAAATTCGGCTCAAACTAGTGCTAGTGTACTATAGGATTTCTAATTTAGGATTTAATTTGCTTAAAAATGGTGTGAAAAGCGAGACTGCTTGTGGTGGAGCTACCTTGGGACAAGAATCTGTTGCTAGAACCAGGAAGATAGTTCACGTAGACATGGATGCCTTTTATGCATCGGTGGAACAGAGGGACAACCCTCGCTACCGAGGTAAACCGTTAGTCGTCGGTGGTAGCCCGAATCAGCGAGGTGTGGTTGCAGCCGCCAGTTATGAAGCGAGGAAGTTTGGTATTCACTCCGCGATGCCGTCAGTAACCGCTTTTGCAAAATGTCCTGGGCTTATCTTTGTCAGACCAAGATTTGACGTTTACCGGGAGATTTCCGCAGCAATCCACGCCATATTCAAACACTACAGTGATTTAGTGGAAGGAGTTGCACTAGATGAAGCATATTTGGACGTTACTGAGAACAAGCAGAATATCACCTACGCTTCTACGATTGCAAGACACATCAAAACTGCGATTTTCCAAGAAACCCAGTTGACGGCAACCGCAGGTGTGTCGATTAACAAGTTTCTTGCAAAAATGGCATCAGGGCAGAACAAGCCGAATGGACTAACGGTGATTTTACCGGAGGATGCGATCGCCTTTGTAGAGGATCTGCCGATTGAAAAGTTTCACAGTATTGGAGAGGTGACGGCGGCGAAGATGCATTCACTCAGCATTCATACTGGGGCTGATTTGAAAGGGCGATCGCTCTTGGAGTTAACACACCATTTTGGGAAAGCTGGTCAGTATTACTATAAGATTGCCAGAGCAGAAGATGACCGCCCAGTTGAGGCGAATCGGGTTCGTAAGTCAATTGGTGCAGAAACCTCGTTTGCACAAGACTTAAGTGATTATAGCGAAATGTTGCAAGAACTCGAACAGATTGCCTCTTTTGTCGAGCAACGGTTAGAGCAGCATGAAACACGAGGACGCACATTAACTTTGAAAGTCAAGTTTTCTGACTATCAGCAGTTAACCCGTAGTAAGACAATGCTTGCTCCCATCAGTGAACTCTCTACGATTTTTGAGATAGCTAAAGCACTGTTTTTATCAATTGAACTGGAGAATCGCAGTATTAGATTGTTGGGGATTTCCTTGTCTAATTTGGATAACGCTAAACATACCCAAGTAATTCAATTGCCACTATTTCAAAATGCAGGCATTATATTTTAGTGCAGGCTAGCAAGAACCGCAGGCATCGCGCTGTTTAAATACTGACCCACCCACGACAGAAATCATCAACCTTCAACTCGCGCCACACATCAGACAGTTGCCACCCAGAGTTACCCACAAAGCGTAGGAGGCGATAATGTTCAGAAATGCATTCGGATTCGGAAACGTAGCCTTCAATATACACAGGTGGATTTGGTTCAATCATTGGTTCAGAAATATTTTGGCTTTCAGGAATCTCAATGGGTTCAATCGGTGGTGGGGTTACTTCTGTTTGATTGCGAACTGGGTTAGGGTTTTTTTTGATGAGTCGTTTCATATCTATAGGAATCATTCGGCTTTCCACAAAGAACGGATATCCCAGAATACAGGAACTTATCAGCGAATCAGAGACATTTTGCTTATTTGTTGTATGGGTGTAGATTGCTTTTTGGGCACGGGAGCGGAGCGTGATACCGGATAGCCCACCTTATATACGAGACTCTCCGCAAAGCTTGCTTCCACGTTCGCGGCGCGTGCCGTAGGCAAGTGGTACGGCATTGCTCTAACTTATGATGTGTCTACCTGCATATCCAAAGAATATTTGCCGACCATTGGTCGGCAAATAGGTAGCAATTAGTGTTGACAAAATAATCGCAGTAGTAATTAGCAGCAAAGGCTAGAATAGATAGTTATGAACAGTCCATTGACTTGGCTTACTGCGGGCAAATTGCTATCGGTGATTTTCTTGGTGCTAGCCAACGGATTTTTTGTGGCGGCTGAATTTGCTTTAGTTGCGCTTCGCCGTAGTCGTGTCGAACAGTTGGTCATCCAAGGTCATCCCCGTGCAAAAGCTTTACAACGGGCAGTAAATAACTTGGATGCTTATCTAGCAGCGACCCAACTTGGTGTTACTATATCTTCTTTAGGCTTAGGTTGGCTTGGAGAACCAGCGATTGCAGTACTGGTCGAACCCGCTTTCCACTGGCTGCCAAAATCTTTATCGGAAACTAGCGCCCATACCTTATCAGTAGTAATTGCCTTTACAATCATTACGTCTCTCCACATCGTTTTGGGAGAATTGGCTCCGAAAAGTTTAGCGCTCCAGCGCACGGAAAGAACAGCCTTCGCAGTTATAAATCTCTTAGAACTATACTTAGTGATATTTCGCCCTGCTGTCCAAGTTTTGAATAGTTTAGGAAATTTCGTTCTAAAGCTTATAGGCTTGGAACCAGGAAGTAGCGAAGAATTGCTTCATTCGACTGAAGAATTGAAACTTTTAGTGGCAGCTAGCCATGAAGCAGGTCTGTTGGGAGAGGCGGAACAAGACGTAGTAGAGCGAGTATTTAATATTGGTAACAGACAAGTCAGTGCATTTATGACACCACGTACAGAGATGGTTTGGCTTGATATTGATGAACCATTGTCAAAAATCCGCAGCCAAGTGATTGAAAGTATTCATTCATTCTTCCCAGTTGGTCAACAGAGCATTGATAACTTATTAGGTATTGTGCAAACAAAAGAATTTTTAGCCCAAAATCCAACCCAAGCCATTGAATTGCAAGCTTTACTAAAGTCACTTTTATATGTGCCAGAAAGCATGAAGGCTTTGAACCTTTTAGAGTTATTTAAAAAATCTGGGACTCACCTAGCTTTAATCGTAGATGAATATGGTGTGACACAAGGCTTGGTGACAATCACTGATATTGTGGAAGCGATAGTAGGTGATATCCCAACCAGTGAAGAACTAGCAGATCCTGATGTGGTGCAACGTGAAGATGGGTCTTGGTTGTTAGATGGACTGTTGCCAATTGATGAGTTGAAAGAGATTTTAGATATCAGAAAGTTGTTACCAGGGGCAGGGGTAAACTATCAAACTTTAGGGGGATTTGTCGTCAACCAGTTAGGGCATATTCCCTTGGTGGCTGAACATTTTGAGTGGGCGGGACTACGCTTTGAAGTAGTTAGTATGGATGGAAACCGAATAGATAAAGTGTTGGTTGTGCCAATGCACGCTAAAAAAGATCAGTGAGACATGAATATCTTTGTCTTTGCCCTGAAGTCTACAGTAAAAACAAAAATATCTATTATTGCTCAACAAGAAAGGCAAAGGACAGTTCTTGCTGGAGTTTCAGTTGGAATACTGTTTTCGCCTTCTGCCTACGATCGCTAAGGAACATGTTCTTACGTCCCCCACCATAATCTCTGCCACAGGTGGCCAAGAATTGGGCGGCTTTATTGCCCCGTTCAAATTCTTCCCTTCAGCATAAGTGCCCTCTGCCTCCTGCCTTCTTTACTGCAAAATAGTTTAACTGAATGCTTTGGCAGACTTCACGTACACTCGTTCTAACAGACTGACAGAACAAATTGCGTTTAACTTTTAACTTTTGGCTTGTTCGGTCAAATCCCCTTAAATCCCATACCTTGTTCTACTTGAGTTGCAACTTTACGAGAAATCTGAAAGCGAATACCAACTTGACCCAGGAATATGCCAACTAAAATCAAGCTACCACCGATATATTGAGCTAAGTTAGGGACTTCACCCAGTACCAAATAAGCAGCTAAGATTCCGATGATTGGAGTAAAAGAGCCAGCTAAGGAAGTTGCTGACACGGTAGAAGCTCTCAAGCCTTTGAGCCAAAATGATTGACCTACAACCACAATCACAGCAGCATAAACAAGCATCCACTGCCACAAAAAAGGTGAAAATACATCCATAAAGTGGTCGCGGCCATAGAGAACTAAAGCTGTAAAGAAAAATATTACAGTTCCTAGAGCAGTACGAAAGATACTCAAGATTCCCACTGGGATATTGGAAAGCCATCCTTTAAGAATAATCGTTGAAACTACTGAAGCCACGGCTGCGATCGCCGCCAACAATTCCCCAATCCCTACTCTGAAAGCACCCATGTCGATCGTAGTCGTCTGTGAGGGTTGCAGAAGAATAGTTAGGGTAACGCCGACAAATGCAGCGATCGCTCCTACAACTTCCCAACGATTTACCCGTTCCCTCAGCAACCAAACTGATAAAGCCATAGCCAGAGGTGGCTCTAAGCGTCCAACCAAAATAATATTGTTGACCCCTGTTAATGCTAATGCCTGGAAAATTAAACCAGGGACAAGCGCTCCTGATAAAATAGCTACGGCTATCAGCGCCAACCAATCTTTCTTTGACAGTTGCTGCAAAGCCTTTTTGTTCCACTGTCGCCGATAAATAGGAAACATAACTATCAACGCACATAAATTCCCTACAAATAAAACATTACATAAAGAAATCGGATTTCGACCATCCATGAAATGTTGAGCGCCAATTTCTGTCAACTTACGGGTAACTGCACTCGAAGCTCCAAAAATCAAAATTGCTAGCCAGAGATAGGTTTGACCAGGTATTTTATAAATAAAAGTATGCCATCTTCTCGGTTTGCTCATAATAATAGCGCTGCAAAGAAATACTCTTTACTATACTCAGCTAACTTGGGTAATTTTAGGTGAGATAAATCTGAGAAAACACTTAAAATAAGCTGAGATTGAAAATATCACAATTTTCTGAGAATATGCTGAGTCTAAACTAAGTTTTTCCAAGGAATAAATTCAGACAATTACTAGATTGGTTTCATTTGAACTTCAGTAGCAGATGAGATGCTTTAGTTCATCGAGAAACTTCAACACAAGGAAAAACAAATGAAAATTGCTTCTTCTCTGCTTACAGGTGTTGCTCTTGTTGGTATGCTAACAGTCTGGGATGTTCCGCTTAAAATTGTGAGTCCTTCACTAGTGCAAGCATCAGCCGCAGAAAAGAAAGATGCTACAGGTTTGACTACTCAACAAAAGATTGATTTGGTCATCAAGCATAAGGGTCAGTTTGGTGGTGGTGATGAACTACGTCGTTTCTTTTTTGGCGATCTTGAACCGCTAGCTGTTCAACCTGGCGGTGCAGGTATGGTAGTTAATCTTTACAATAAAACTAATAATGTCACCTTTGCTTACTGTTCTACCTTTGATGTAATAGTTGCGGTTAAAAAAGGTAAAGTAACAAAGTTTGAGGCTGATGAGGTCAAGTAATTATTAGTTGTAAGTAGGTAGACATAAATAAATCAAAGTATCTTCAGTTTAATTATGTCTACTTATTTAAATTATCGGTAGTGGCAAGCGCTACCTAAAAATTTTACAGCATTTGCCAATAATTGCAGATTTAGTGCAAAAGCACTGCTGAAAAAAACTAATTTGTAACTTTTGCTCGGAGGTCAGATATGGAATTTAGAGATGTTATCTTGTTGTTACATCCAGCGATCGCTGTACTCGTAGTCTTTCCTTTAATCGGCATCATTGTCAACCGCGCTTTACAAGTCCGTCAACGCCGATTGCAAACTTTAGCCACAGGTAAGAGTAAAATCCCCGCCACTGTAGGACAAGAGCATACTCAGTTGGGGCGCTGGCTAACTGGAGCAGTTGTCGGTATTGTTTTAATCGCGTTTGCCAACGATATTTTTGGTAATATTTTAGAAAATCAAGTTTGGATGAAAGCACCATTTCAGGTAGTCTTTATCGGGTTATTGTTTATGGCTGCGATCGCTTCTCTGTATTTACTCTATCAGGCAAAGGAGAAAAACTGGCGTGGTATATTTGCAACCCTCACAGGAATCGCATTAGTGGTGCTTGGATGCCAAGATGGTATTTACCGCAAAACTGAACAATGGTATATCTCCCACTATTATTATGGGCTAACTGCGGCTCTGCTGATGATTTTTTCACTCTCCATTTTGCCAGACATTTATAAAGATAAAACTAATCGCTGGCGCAAGGTTCACATTATTGTTAGCTCCCTTGCTCTTTTACTATTTATCGGGCAGGGAATAACAGGAACACGCTCATTGTTAGAAGTTCCACTCACTTGGCAAGAACCCTATATTAATATGCTTTATGAGCAAAAATGTGATACTAAATCTTGTAAAATCCAGCCAATTTATTTACCCAAAAGTCAATAGAACTAGCAATATTTTTAAATTACCTAGACAAAATTAAAAAGTGAAGCAACCCCCAAAGATTTGGATAAATCTCGATCCTTTCTCATTGCAGTTACGGCTAACCATTGGTATTGCTACATTTTCAACTTTAATATTAGGTAGTTTTGCTGCATGGATTAATTGGAGAATGCAGCAAATTTTGATTGATAGTCGTAAGCATGATATAGAACAAATCGCTAAACGTTTGCCGCACGATGTGCAAATTTATAGTGAAATGATGCAACCTGAAACTGGATTGCAAAAGGCTATTAATAACTTGGCAAATACGAATATACTTTTATGGTTAAAAAGTCCTGATAATAAAATTTTGATAAAATCTGCTAATTTAGATTTGTTATCTGGCTCTACGGTGACTGAGTTAATGTCCCTTAGTAATATGCAGATTAAAGCACAAATTTACAAAGTTAATCAAAGCTACTTTATTATAAGTAGTAGTTATTTGCAAGTGCAGGGCAAGTCTCTGGGTAAGCTATTTGTAGTATATAATATTACTCGCGAACAGAAAATGTTTATGGCAATGCTGCGGAATTCGAATATTAGCAGTATTTTGGCAATTATTGTCATAATAACGATAAGTGTATTCTATATTCGGCATTCTCTGCAACCACTACGCCAGCTAAGTCAGATGACTTCTGTCATTTCTATAGAAGATTTAGGACAAGCACAAATATATGTTGATAATGCACCCAGTGAAGTCAAAGAATTAGCTCAAACTTTAACCATGTTGTTATCGCGCCTCTCGCAATCTTGGGAGCAAGAAAGAGAATTTGTGAGCAACGTTTCTCACGAGTTACGCACGCCATTGACGATTGTACATGGTTACTTACAAAGCGTTTTGCGACGGCAGAATAACTTAACAGAAATTCAACAAGAAGCTTTAGAAACTGCTGCCTCAGAAGCCGAACGTACCATTCGCTTGCTACAAGATTTACTTGATTTAGCACGAGCAGATGGTGGGCATTTGAATTTTCAGATGAAATCTTATGTATTGAATGACTTAGTTGAAGAAGTCGTGGTGATGGCTAAAAAATATAGCGATCGCTTAATTACAATCGAGTCAACAGCTTACCCCATCGAAGTTAAAATAGACTACAGCCGTTTTAAACAAATATTGCTCAATTTGATTGATAACGCTATTAAGTATTCTGAAGCTAGCACACCTATAATTTTAAAGTTAAATCAGTTTCATGACAAAGCAATTATTGAAGTTTGTGACAAAGGTTATGGTATTCCTTTACAACACCAAACACGTATTTTTGAGCGATTTTACCGCATAGATGAATCCCGCTCTCATGCGACTGGCGGTTGTGGTTTGGGTTTATCCATTGTCAAGACACTTGTAGAGGGTATGGGTGGTAGTGTATGTGTGCAATCAAAATTAGGAGAAGGCAGTGTGTTTACCATAACTCTACTTACATAGCTAGTCTAAAGTCAGGTTAAAGTAGCACTTTGATATTAAAATCACAAACAAATATGACAGCAAATATACTTTTGGTTGAAGATGAAGTTAAACTGGCGCGATTTGTCGAACTAGAACTAAGTAGCGAAGGTTACAATATAAACGTCGCCCATGATGGCATCGCTGGTTTAACGTTAGCACGGGAGCTATTACCAGATTTAGTCATTCTTGATTGGATGCTCCCTGGGCTGTCAGGCTTGGAAATCTGTCGTCGGTTGCGGGCAACTAGTATTTCCGTACCAGTAATTTTATTAACAGCAAAAGATGAAGTTAACGATCGCGTGGCAGGTTTGGATGCAGGAGCTGATGATTATGTAGTCAAACCATTTAGTATTGAGGAACTGCTTGCTAGAATCCGTGCTCATCTCCGCCGCACTCAAGAAACAGATCAGGATATTTTTCAGTTTGAAGACTTGAGTTTAAATCACCGTACCCGCCAAGTTTTCCGGGGTAAGCGGGCGATTGAGTTAACAGCTAAAGAGTTTGACTTGTTGGAATATATACTCTCGCATCCTCGTCAGGTATTTACGAAAGACCAAATTCTACAAAAAGTTTGGGGTTACGACTTTATGGGTAATTCCAATATCATCGAAGTATACATCCGCTACTTGCGCCTAAAATTAGAGGAAAATAATGAAAAACGCTTAATTCATACGGTACGTGGTGTGGGCTACGTACTTCGTGAATAGTTATACCAATGTAATAAACTTGCTTAGTAAGCTGTCCTATCAGTTGTTGGGCTACAACGCTTGAATAAATTGAGAATAGCAAGCTTTCAGGCAATTCTATGAATTTCCCATACCGGCTTAATTATCAAGCCGCTAAACTCTCAGCCATTTCAACACACTTGAGTTTTTGTCATAACGGTACGTCAAGCCATCCCTAGTAGTAATAGAATCTCCTTTGCTTGCCTTACTTCTAATAGTGCTAATGGAATAGTTAGTTAAGTCACTTATTTCCTTATGAGAAAGCCTTTCACTTGTGATTGTTTCCGTCAATATTTGAGATTGATTTTGCGATTCATTATTAGGCGTGCTTTGAATATTCCTTGTTTTTTGATTTCGATAATCTTGCACAGTTACAAGTTGCCAACTGGAATCTTGTGCAAGTTCTAAAACCCATTGATGATAATCAAATAGGCTTTCTCGATGCCCAACACTGATAAATGTTGTTTTCGTTGATTGTAACTGTTGATATAAACTTCCTTCATTTTTTAAATCTAAAGCACTTGTTGCTTCATCCAATATAGTAAAGCTAGGATGAGTAACTAATAGTCGTGCGAAAGCAAGACGTTGTTGTTCTCCTATCGATAATATATTTTCCCAAGGAACTTCTGTATCAAAGCCATCGACTCGACTCAGTAAGTTTTGTAGGTTGACCTGTTGCAAAACTTCTTTGAGTTCTGCGTCGGTCATTTGACGACTGGTATTAGGATAGAGTAACTGTTCGCGCAAAGTTCCCAAAATTATGTAAGGACGTTGGGGTAAAAATAAAACTTCTTCTAATGGAGGTCGCACTAAACGGCCAGTCCCAGCGTTCCACAAACCAGCGATCGCTCTCAATAGAGAACTTTTACCTCGACCACTAGGGCCGACAATCAATAAACCTTCTCCTGGTTGAACAGACAACGATAAATCTTCAACAATTACCTGTTCATAATTGGGCGTTTGTAAGGTGACATTTTCAAATGCCAGATGATTTTCTTCTATTATTTTAATAGTACTGACATTTTCGGGTTGCTTAGTTACTTCTTCTAAAGCATCTGAAAAGTCAGATAAACGCTCAACATAGCTAGAAAATCTTCCTGAAGTTCCAAATTCATTAATTAAATCTGCCATAGCGTTAGCAAACAAACCAGTAGCTAAACTGGCTTGGCCAACTTGTCCAAAATCAATTTCACCATTAATATATAATGGCCCAAGTACTAGAAACGGAAATATTTGGATAATAGCCTGGTATCCTCTGTTAAAAATTTCCTTACCTCTCTCCCAATTAATCTTGCGTTCAATATTTTTTAGGAGATTACTGAATCGGCGCTGAATTATATTTGATTCTTGCTTTTCTCCTTGAAAAAAAGCTATCGATTCAGCGTGATTACGAACATGAGTTAGGGAATAATTATATTCAGCTTTAAGTTCAAGTTCCTCTTGATTAATCTTATTTAATTCTTGAGTTAAATAAATAGCAATCAAATTTCCTATGACCGTATAAACAAGCATAACAATAGCAATCTGTTGGGAAATTGACCAAACAATTGCTAAAAAAGCCGTCATTTCCAGCACTTTTTCTAAGAAAGTAGCTGAAAATGAGAGAGCATTACTGGTAACGGGTTCAATTTCTTGAGCTATACGTTGATCTGGGTTATCAACATCAGATTTAAAATTGATTCTATAATAAGCACGCTTACTCAAATATTTTGATAATGTGCGATTATTTAGCCATTTGTACCAATCAAGAGCAATTTTTTTTCTGACAAATTTAGAAAATCCTACCAAGAAGGTTACGCAGATCAGGCTAACGCCGTAAATTGACAAGGTTTGAGTAAACTTAGTAATATCTTTCTCTTCAATAATGACATTGACTAAATAGTTACTAATGAATGTATTGAAGGCAGCTACGCCCACGAGCGCGATTATTAATAAGATCAAGAGAACGAGCATCGCCCATGCGCGAATCACGTCTGAAAATGCTCTTTCTCCTGACTCTGTTGGATACCAATAAGGCCCTGCGATCGCTCTAACATTCTCCCAAAATCGATTAAAAGCCGACAATGGAGAAGTAGTATCTTTTAAGGTTTGATTGCGAAGAACTTGAGCTTGCATATTTTATAATCAGTACGTCGAAAATTTTCTATGAGTGTATAACTGAAGTAAAGGCAAATATAGCTGGAAAGTTTGACAAAATAAGCTTTTTAGCTATTGCTTTTTTGGAAATCATCTTTACTTACCTAGTTTACTTTTAGTTAACTAAAAAATAATAGTTTGAGTAATACATCCTCTCAGAACTTAGAGAATATGTGAGGTGGGCCCAGCCACCGCAACTTCATCAATCACATCAGGTAGTTCATCTTCCACAAATCGTAGGCGAGGGTAGAAGTAGGTAATACAAGTTGCTGAAATAGTCAAAATTCCCATGATGACGCACAGAAGTCCCATACCACGACCTGTACCGACACCAATAATTTGTCCGATACTACCTGCCAACAAACCATCAGTAGCCATTAAGGGTTCAAATACCTTTTCTGCCAAAGGCCCTATCGTAATATAGCCTAGAGGTAAACCTACGGCTTCGATCGCTCCTTTAATAGAAAAGACTCTACCCTGCACTAATGGTTCTACTTTCGCCTGAAAAATAGCTTGTGTTGAACTAGCAATTATTGGTCTGATCAAAAAGAATAAGAAGATGCCGACAATGAAGACAAAAATAGAAGCTTGCAAACCGGCAACAACAAGAAACACACCCGTGAGCAACATACAGCTATATATCGTATTCATGTTACGCTCTAGACCTCCCCAGATACCAATCAGTAAACCCCCCGCTAAAATAGCAACACCAAAGAGTGAAAGAATAGTCCCTAAAACTGTTACGGGAGCAAAAGATAACACCAGAGGTATAGTGATAACCTGAACACATCCTACAAGAAAAAGGCTATAAGCTGAAATGATTAACACTCCTAGTAGTCCTGGTCGAGCCAATAAATAGGTCAATCCATAAGTTGTTTCTTTGAGAAAAGAACTTTCCTCAATTGCAACAGCAGGAGTGCTGGATTTAGGAAACTGAACCAGCAACAAAAGAGTAATACTCAAAAATACGGTAGTTAAATGCAGCACGATAATCCCTTGCAGAGAAATCATCCCTAACAAAATACCTCCTAAAGGTGGTGCCACAAGCCGCGCTGTACCATTCATGAAACTCAGCATTCCATTAGCACGACCAAGGTGCTGTTTTGGTACTAATAGGGTTATGGAAGCGATGAAAGCGGGTATCTGAAAAGCCATGAAGATAGCACTGAAGGTATTGGCTAAGTAAATATGCCATACTTCCAATCGACCGATGATAAATAAAGCAGCGATCGCCACTGTTGCTAAAGTTGCAAATAAATCGCTGAGAATCATTGTCCATCTACGATCCCAGCGATCCACTAATAACCCAGCTACAGGTGCAAGTAAGATCAGAGGTAAAGTATTGGAAAGGGTAATCAGAGCAAATTGGGTGACAGAACCTGTATGTTCGTAAACCCAAACATCCAAAGCAAATGCGGTGATGCTGCTACCAATAGATGCAATCAGCTGTCCCACCCAAACAATAATAAACAGTTTCATCTCACGGAAAATAGTCAGTGGCGTTTTTTCTATACTTGCCAACACAATCAACTCCTAAGTGTATGCATATTCAAACTTTTCATCATTGCTTGATATTGGTGCAATAGCTTTTGCGCCTGATGATCCCAATCAAACTTTTCAACTGCTTGTTGCTGTCCAAGTTCTCCCATTGCAATTCTGAGATTGTCATCTAAAAGCAGGCGCAGTATTGCGTCGGCTAAAGCATCCACATCCCCGCGTTCGACCAATAACCCTGTTTTGCCATCCTCTATCAGTTCAGGGAAAGCACCCCCACGGGTAGCAATAACAGGCAATCCCATCGACATTGCTTCGATAATCGGCATCCCAAATGCCTCATTCCAAACAGATGGAAAAATAAATATATCTGCTTGCTGATAATACTCAAATAGCTCGAAATGGGGAACTTTGCCCAGAAAAAAAACCGAATTGGCGGCGTTAGAAGCAATTTGCTCTTGCAATTGCTCTCGATAGCTACCTTGGTAATAAGAATGAATATTCTGAATTTGCGGATCTTTTCTATCAAGTGTGTACCACGGTACTAATGCGGTTTCTGAGCCGACAAGTTTTAGCTGTACTTGGGGATAACGAGATACTACTTTATTAAAGGCATCAATTAAAACGTGTATACCCTTCTCTGGTGAAATTCTGCCCACAAAAAGGATTTGTTTAATATCTTTTTTCTTAGCTTCTCTATTGTGATGATTAGGGACGGCGAAGTGACGAGTATCTGCACCGTTATATAAAGTTTGGCTGTTAACGTGAGGCAAATATTTACGAACCTGATTTTTTAGATAATCACTGCATCCAATTACTAAATCCACTGACTTCAGGTGCTTTTCAACCATTATTGGATCGAACAATGGGAGAAAATCACTATGTATATGTAAGACAATTTTTGCTTGAGGGTTATAGGCACGCATTAGGGGAACAAATTGAAAAACAATGTTCATGTGTATTACATCACATTGTTGTTCTTGAATATCTTTGGCGACTTGTCGATAGAATTCACAATAAAATAATCTAGATGCATAGAAAGGTCGTTGAGGATGAGATATGTTCCAGATATCAAGAAAGTTTAATGGTTCTAATATTTTATCAAGCCATGATTCGGGAATACGGCGATAGGTAATGCCATCTTCGTGATATTCTAATTCTTGATAGTGACCTTTTGAGCCATAGAATAAAACTTCATGACCAGCACGAGCTAAACGTCGCGCCAAGGCATAAGATACTAAGCGGATTCCTCCATTTTTAGGTGGTTCGGCTAGGGTGACAGGATAATCGAAGAAGGCGATTTTCATAATTAACTAGATGTTTATTTTAGGTAAAAGCTAAATAAAATTAGTTACTATTTGCGTATTTTGCATTAATATTTTTATCACTAAAAGGCGTAAACAAAATAGCTTTTTTTAATCAAGAAGTTAAATGATTGTGTTTGATTGTGCAAAAATATTTGAATACAAGTAAAGCTAGTTTGTAAGTTTTAAGTTAAGAAGTTGCTAATGAAAACTATTTGTTTACCATCCGGTCGATTGATGCCAGTATTGGGAATGGGGACTGCGGGACTGGGTGAAGCGATCGCCCAGCGTAACAATGAGATTGCTGCTTTGCGTCGCGGAATCGATTTAGGGATGACGTTGATTGATACGGCAGAGATTT
This sequence comes from Nostoc sp., assembly GCF_036917375.1. Lineage (GTDB taxonomy): Bacteria > Cyanobacteriota > Cyanobacteriia > Cyanobacteriales > Nostocaceae > Nostoc. The sequence goes on along the minus strand of NZ_JBALDN010000015.1, from coordinate 41,266 downwards.
ATGGTGAGGGTAGGGCGGAAACGTTAATTGGCGAAGCGATCGCTAATTGTCGTTCATCAGTCTTTCTTGTTAGTAAGGTTGCGCCTCGTAATGCAATTGGGCAAGGGGCGATCGCAGCTTGCGAAAACAGTTTACGGCGGTTGCAGACGGATTATCTCGACCTTTATTTGTTGCATTGGCGGGGGCCTGTAGAGTTATCAGAAACTTTGGCAGCATTTGAGACATTGAAGCAATCTGGAAAGATTCGAGATTATGGCGTTGGCAATTTTGATGTTGAGGATATGGAACAAGCCAGTGCTTTACCCGGAGGTGAAGCCATTGCTACAAATCAAATCCCCTACAATTTGCAGCATCGCAATGGTGAATGGAAGTTGTTATCCTGGTGTCGGCAAAGAGAAATCCCGATCATGGCGCATTCGCCTTTGCTACAAGGTGAACTACTCAAACATCCCAAATTGCAATCAATTGCCCAACAGCGCGGGGTCAAAGTTGCACAGGTGGCGATCGCTTGGTTGTTGCATCAAGAGGTGATAGTCTTTCCCAAAGCCAGCAGTATCACCCATGTTGAACAGAATCGTGCTGCCCTCGATTTGCAGTTAACGAAAGAAGAACTGAGTGCTTTGGACGTTGCTTTTCCTCCACCATCTGCACCTATTGCCCTGCTTGAGAATTGGTAATTTCTATTCCCCATTCCCTATTCCCTTTCATTTAGAACCATTAAATCTTTTTGCCAAATCTTCAGTTTTCTGCTTGTAATATTCTTTTGTAATAATTGGGGGATATTTAGGAGATTCGCCTGCATCTAAGCAATTTTCAATACAGGCAATTTCTGTATCATCACCAGGAGAGAGAAAGAAAGCTAAGGAGTATCTTTCTGGAAGACTACGGGCATTGGCTGGCATTAGTACCCGATGTTTGGTAGCAGGGAGTTTATCGTTTGTCCATCGTTGCATGACATCTGCGATAAAGACTATCGCTGTGTTAGGGAGTGGGGGCGCAGCAATCCATTCTCCAGCATTGGTGCAAACCTCTAGTCCGCCATTTTCATCCTGAAACAGTAAGGAGAGACTGCCCCAATCTGTATGTTCCTCGAAGCGGGCTTCTCCGGGTTGGGGAGGTTCGGATACTTCATAGTAGCGATGCAACAGCCCATAGTCGGCTTGTTGAGGATGGCGATCGCTAAAGTAAGATTCTGGTAAGTTTAGGGCAATGGCGATCGCTTTGAGAATACGATTACCAGCATCATGACAAGCTGTGAATAATTCCTGCACAGCATCACGAAAAGCAGGATGCTGTCCCAGGTGATGATGAACCTGCTGCGCCACAGGGGAATCTGTATCGATGTGTTCTGTTAAAACAGCTTCGCCAAAGACAAAAGCCTCTCGAAAGTCACCGTTATATTTAGTGTAAAAGTATCCAAGAGCTGCGCCGTCTTTCCAAGCAAGCTGTCTTTTTTCTGCCTCTGGTAGCGCAAAGAAGCCATTAGCATTACCGAAGGCTCGATCAATTGCATTTTGGGAAACACAATTTTTCAGGTAAAAGCAGCCAACTTCTTGAATGGCCTGTAAGACTTGCTCGGCAGTAAGCTGGTGGAAGTCAAGGATGGGAATTTGTGTTGAAATTGCAGGTTGTTGTTCAAGGTTTTTAATGGAGATCATAGGTTATTTTTAAATGCAGAGGAACGCAAAGTAAGCGCAAAGGTACGCCGAGTATTTGCTAGGAGTTAATGAAATTTCGGATCGGGATTTCTGGGATGATAAATTACGAATTATAATTAACTACGCCCATATTTTTTGGCTCGATCGTTGGTTCTTTTTAGGAGATGATCGCCTACGAAAGTTGGGGGATATTTGGGAGATTCATCTGCCTTTAAGCAATTTTGTAGACAAGTGACTTCTACTTCGTAATTAGGAATTACAAAAAAGCTAAATGAGTACCTTTCTTTTACTTTCTGAAAATCAGTCGGTACGGAAACTCGGTGAGGTGTGGCGCAAAATTTATCGTTTGTCCATCGTGACATCATATCTGCCGCCATGACTAAAACGGTGTTAGGAACTGAAGTGGTGGTAATCCACTCTCTTTGAGGTGTGTACACTTCTAGTCCTCCTCCTCGATCTTGAAATAGCAAGGTGATACTGCCTAAATCAGTGTGTTCAAAAAAGCGAGTTTGTCCTGTTTTTGGGGCTTGAGAGATGTTGGGATAGTAATTGAAAACTCCGGCGTGGTTTTGCTGAGAATGTAAATCGGTAAAGTAGGAATGTGGTAATTGCAGGGCGATCGCAAATGCTTCTAACACATTCAAAGCACATTCTTGGCTAGCTTGGAAGAATTGCTGCAAAACTTGACGAAATTCTGGCGGATTTTCTGGCCATTGATTAGGGACATCCAAAGCCTCTGTATAACTTTCATCCCCAGCTTTGTTTAGATCGAGTTCATTGGCAAAACTAAAGGATTCGTGTAATTGTCCTGGTTGATCGCCAATGAACATTTTCTCAAAGGGTATGTAACCTCGACTACGCCCAGTCACTGCTGAGGCTACTTTTTCTTTTTCTGCTAATGGGAGTGTAAAAAATCCTTCGGCTTGGGTAAAGGCTTGATCAATTAAAGTTTGGGAAACTCCATTTTTTAAATAGAAGCAGCCCATCTCTTGAATAGCACGAGAAATTTGGTTTGCAACTGCTGCTTTAGCCTTGCTGTCACCTGTAACAAATGGATAAAAATCAATAATGGGAATCTGTGATGTAGCAGTTGTTTGCTTTGTAAGTTCATTGATTGAGGTCATAATTATAAAATTCCTAGAAAGTTGATGATTTTTTCTTGGGTTATTGATAACGTTTCTGTTTTCTAAAACAAGTCAATTATTCTTCACGCATTAAATCACAAGTGCTGCATAGTGGAATTGCATTAAATTCATATTCATCTGTTTTACCAAGATAATCTTTAACAAAACCAACAATACCTGTTCCGTTTACATCTATACAACAGGTATTGATGCTTCCATCCCATAAAACTACAACTCGCTTTTTCGCTTCAAAAATGCAAGGTTTATACTTTTCTATCGTACTAGTTAAGCTTCGACCTGATGTAGTTTTAGAACTAACTTGTCCAGCCCAATCATGTTTTTCTTGCTGATGAGGATTATAGGTATAGACGATAGACAAAGGAATAGACTTTTCCTGAAACATTTCTTGAATACGCTCTTTCTGCCCAGCAAGATGTTCTGACAGATAAATGTCACGCACACCTAATTCAGACAAGCGCCATGCCTTTTCCTCATCAAGGAGTATACCGTTGGTGATAAAATTACATTCAATTCCTTTCGTTTTCGCATAAGAGATAAAATCGAATAATTCTGGATGAAGTAAGGGTTCTCCAAAATTATTAAGAAATAAATCTTTTTGTCCACACTGTATTGCTAATTCCACAACATCTACAAATGTAGAAAATGACATATTTCCTTTTGCTCTACTTTGAGATGGATGAGGACAGTAAGAGCAAGTTAAATTACAAAAATTGGAAATTTCAACTTGATAAATATACATCGTTTTGAACTCCTAAAATATCAACAGTTATTCAACACGATCGCTGATTTCTAACCGGAGTGCTTTGTGGTATACGGCGCGATCGCCACCTGCAACAAAGGTATCTATACAGTCTCTCCCGCGAGAAACCGCAGCCGGTGCAGAAGTACAGTAACCACCAAGATGCTGCCAATCACTCCAGACTGAACCATCCCAACTCTTGCGGTACATTGCACCATCACAGCCAACAGTAAAGATATCTAGCCGATTTGCAGCAACAGAAGTAGCAGCGACACCATACTGGCAATACCCTCCCAAGTTTTCCCAACCACTCCAAGTTGAGCCATTCCACTGCTTATGATAAATCGCACCATCTCCACCTAAAACAAAGGTATCAATGCAGTTTATCCCGTGAGAAACCGCAGCTGGTGCAGAAACACAGTACCCTCCGAGATTTTCCCACTCATCCCAGGTTGAACCATTCCATCGCTTGTGGTACAGCGCACCATCAATCCCAATGGCAAAAATATCTAGCCGATTCTCACCAACGGAAGCAGCCGCGACACCATAGTGGGAATACCCGCCAAGGTTTTCCCAACGACTCCATTTTGAACCATCCCACCATGTCCGGTAAGTAGCGCGATCGCTACCTAAAACAAAAGTATCAATGCGGTTTAATCCCCAAGAAACCGCAGCTGGCGAGGAAATACAGTATCCTCCAAGTCTTTGCCAATCGCTCCAAGTTGAGCCATCCCACCACTTATGCCATAAAGGGCCAATACTGGCTGTGAGTAAAACATCCAGCCGATTCTCTGACCAAGAAGTGGCTGTAACACCATATTGGCAGTATCCGTCTAAATATTCCCCATCCGTAGAAAATATTGGCATATCTTCTTTAGAGGCGGGACTCATCGCCGGAAATGGCATACCCCGATCCTGAGAAATTGCTGCTGTAGTTGGAAAACTGGTTGTCATTGGCCTCTTTTCTTCCTTTGCGTTCTTTGCGGTTCGTTAAAAAAACTGACTTTGACAAAGAGTTAAGCCTTAACTGACCCTTATTGCATACCACTTGTGATAGACTGCGCGATCGCTACCCAACACAAAAGTATCAACGCGGTTTGGAGCCGAAGCAACCGCAGCCGGCGCAGCAATAGAGTAGCCGCCGAGATTATTCCACCCAACCCAATTAGAACCGCCCCAGTACTTCTGGTACACAGCACCATTACGAGCAATGATGTAAATATCTAGGCGATTTTCAATTCCAGAAGCAGCCGCAACACCATACTGGGAATAGCCACCAAGTTTTTCCCAACCACTCCAGCTTGAACCATCCCAATACTTTTGATAGATGGCGCGATCGCTACCCAAAGCAAAAGTGTCAATCCGGTTTAATCCCCAAGAAACCGCAGCTGGTGTTGAAATACAGTAGCCCCCCAGCCTTTCCCAATCGCTCCAAGTTGAGCCATCCCAAGACTTTTGGTATATAGCTCCATCCCAGTTGACGATAAACAAATCCAGCCGATCTCCCCAAGAAGCAGCCGCGACACCATACTGAGAATATCCACCAAGATTTAGCCAATCGCTCCAGTTTGAACCATCCCAGCTTTTATGATAGACAGAGCGATCGCCTCCAATCACAAAGGTATCAATCCGATTCTCTCCTCTGGCGATCGCAGTTGGTGCAGAAACACAGTAGCCCCCCAGTCTTTCCCAATCACTCCAGACTGAGCCATTCCATTGTTTCTGGTAAATAGCGCTATCTTTGCCAACGCTAAAGACATCCAGCCGATTTTCTGCCCCCGAAGTGGCAGCAACACCATACTGAGAGTACCCTCCAAGATTTTCGCCATCCATCGCAAAGGATGGCATATCTCCTAACGAAGCAGCCCCCATCATCGGGTATGGGGTTGGTGGAGGATAGGGCATACGTACAGAAGCGTCTTGAATTTCCATTTCAAGCGGTGGCATATCGTTAGGTATTTCCTCTGTGGTTGTTTGGCTCATTGTCATTTAATTACGAATTACGAATTACGAATTACAAACTACGAATTATCTAAAGTCTTTAAAATTACTTTGGCAGCTAATTTATGTCCCGCAGAATTCCAATGACCATCAATATCAAAGTAAAGCTTTTCTGGCGTGCTATTTTTTCTAAAATCATCAGTTAGATTGACACAAGTTACATCTTGTGATTCTGCAATATCACATAAACGCTGATAGCCAATCTCTTCATTTTTGAGTAAACCTACATTCTCAGGAAATAACTGGACATAATCTTTGATATAGGCTGATTCTTTTGAAGGTACAAGAAAAACAAACAGCTTAACTTGATTTTCTTTGGTCAATTTAATGATTCGTGATAATGCTGCTTCTACTTTGATAACACCATCAGATATCAAATAATCACTATCTACACCAACTCCTGACTCAGGCGCTGCCAGCGATAAATTAAATAGAGTTAAACCATTTTTTGCTTCTTTAGAGATAGGATTTCCGATTGATGCTTGCAAGCTTTTTTTGTTGTTTTTCAAAACAAACTGGTACAGAAATGTTTTTTCATACCAAGGCGAAAAACTTCTTTCTTTAAGAGTATTATATATCCTTTGACCAATGTCAGATGAATAATTAGTTAAATCATTAGCAACTATAGATAAAATTACTTTCTGAGGTTTATATTTGGCGATCCATTCATTAAATAATGTTTCATATTGAGCAAAAGAATAACCGGGAACACCTAAATTAATTGCTGGCTGCTGCAATTCTGATTCTACAAGTCTGGGAAATATTTTTTCCTCACTGACCCATTGACCCCATGTAAATGAATCTCCAATAAAATACAAGTTAGATTTTGTGTAATCTCTCCCTATATTGCGAAATCCATGACTATCTGTATTAGCAACTTCTGTAACTTTTGCTTCTTGCCAAACAGTTTTGAAGTCCTTCAGGTTTGATTTAGGTTTGTAGCCTAATTGAGCATCCGGTTGAATGAATTGATAAAAAATTTGCGCCTTGGACTTTTGTGGGGCAGCAACTCCAGTAGTAATGGCAAAAGTTTCGATGATTAACAGCCCAACCATAACTCCAGCCAGCATGAGCAATAAATTTTGTAGCCAAGGCTTTATTTTTTGCATCAATTCTTACTCTTATAATTACGAATTACGAATTACGAATTACGAATTGTTTACACAGTGTTTTAGCCACAATCTCCCCTGCTAACTGATGTCCCAAAGCGTTCCAATGCCCGTCGCAATGAAAAGTATTATCAAATCCATGTAAGCAGACATTATTCTGCTGGGCATAAGCCTGAAAATATTCTCCTAGATTAATAGTAGTAAAACCTTCATGTTCTCCTAATGCTGCAATCCGCTTTTCTGGGTAAAACCAATCTGTTAACCCTGACACTTCCTGACGATCGCGCACGATAGGATCGGGATTAACTTGCAGGGGAGTTGTTAGCGTTACTACAGCAAAATTCGCTTTTTTAGCAATTGTTTCATTATGTATTAAACTAATTAGTCTTTCTGTTTGTTGCCATGCTTGTTGCCATTCAGAATCAGTTGCGGTGTTATATATCAGCCATTCTGTTTGCTTCAAGAAATTCTGCCATTCAGGGTCAGTGAACGGAGACAGTGTTACAGGCTTGCTTGCTAATTGGAGGTCTTGTTTTTTATTATCTTGATGAGGAAGTGGTAAAGCGTATTTTGCTTGTTTGAGAAGCTGCAAAATCCGTAAACGGTCTTGAAATTGGAGATAAGCCTGATGCCACCATGACTTTTGTGAGCGATAAATATCCATATTCACAAACGAGTCATCAACTACCCAATCACCATCTCGATCGACAAAATAGGGTTTCATAAGGGCGCTATTATCCATAGCAGTCTGACTCACCATTTTTTCGGTGAGAGGGCGGAAGTTGTTGATCAAATCATTGCCAGGATAAAAATTCAGGAGTATGAGATCCGGTGAATAATTCCAGACCTTTTCCTGTAAGGTGATTAGTTCTTGATCGGTTCCATAACCATTGACTCCGAAGTTCATCACTTCTACGTCACGACCTGCTAGAGTGGGACAATTTTTCAGTTCACGTTCGATGACGGCGGCGACTCCTTGTGTTTGTGGCAGTTGGCGTGCTTCTGTAAAAGAATCTCCCAACAAGGCAATACGGATGGTATTCTCTGGCTTAACTGGGGAATGTTCTCGGTCGTGAAAACCCTCACTGTTGTATTGGATATAAGCTTCCCCTTCGTCATGCACCCACCCAGCCGCATAAGGTCGTCCTGCCCAACCTCTATGTTCATCAAAGGTATAAAATGTCTTGTATTCAACGCCAGCAATGCGTAAGCCAATTTCTACGACCGCCAGCCCTAAGACAATTCCGCCTAGCAATAAAACTAGGGTCAGCATCACCGCTACCCACCGCTTTAATGATAATGCCGATGTTACCACCTCACATTCCTCAAAATAGTGTGTAAATAAATGGTGCAAGCACGGATGACTGTGCGAACACAATCAAGATACCTAAGAGTAATAGTGTGACGATGAGTGGTAGCAGGAAGAATTTGCGGCGTTCTTTCAGCAATCCCCATAAATCTTTCAGCAAGTCTTGTGTTGTTTCAAGCATTAGAAGGGTTTCTCCATTTTGTTTATAGGTTTAACTTGATTGATAATGCGATAAGTTTTTACGTCAGCATCTAGCTTTCTGGCCATCGCATCATGATGAAACACACCTCGCATCACTAGACCGATTGGCGTAATTAAGGTATAGAAAATAATACTGAGGATTATCCGCGTATTAATCCAACCTAAAATTAGTCCAATTCTCATCCAAATTTGGTAAACACCATTGAGTGTAGCGGGGGCAATCAGCGCCCAAACCCAAAGGATGCTAGCAATTACCCAAGGTAAAATCGGTAAGGGTTCGTGATGGAGCAAGGGCAGCACACTACCGAATAATCCTGCCGCGATCGCACCGCCAAGCAGTCCAAAATCTCGTAGTCCTTTCCGATCGAGTTGTTGTATTTCGTTCATCGGCGTTAATCTAATTCAAATTCTGTTTTCCAAGACTCATCTTTTTGTCCCTGGGGTTGGTTCGATTTGACGATGAGAAAGTTCTCTAATACCAAGTAGTCCATCTCCGTTCTCATAAAACAGCGATAGGCATCTTCTGGGGTACACACAATTGGTTCACCCCGGACATTAAATGATGTGTTTACCAAAACTGCACAGCCCGTTTTTGCCTGAAAATGTCGCAGCAGTTCATAGTAGCGAGGATTAGTTTGTTGATGAACCGTTTGAATCCGAGCGGAATAATCTACATGAGTGATGGCGGGAATTTGCGATCGCTTCACGTTTAACTTATCAATGCCAAATAACTCCTCCTGTTCTGGTGTCATAGAAATCCGCAGTTCGCTGTTGATTGGTGCAACCAAAAGCATATAAGGGCTGGGTCGGTCAAGCTCAAAGTAGTTGGAAACCTGTTCTGCTAAAACAGAAGGGGCAAAGGGACGGAAGGATTCGCGGTATTTAATTTTCAGGTTCATCACCGATTGCATCTTGGGATTACGAGGATCGCCAATGATCGAACGACCTCCCAAAGCTCGCGGGCCAAACTCCATCCTGCCAGAGAACCAACCCACAACGTTCCCTTGCTCTAGAATTTCAGCAAGTTCAGGCATGAGTTTGTCATCTTCTAGATATTGGTAGGGTGCATTCACAGACTGGAGATAGTCTCGAATCTCTGTTTCCCCATAACAAGGGCCTAAATAGCCTCCCCGCATGGCATCCCCATCGTGAGGAATGCGCGGCTTTTCATGATACTGATGCCAAATAGCTAATGCTGCCCCAACTGCTCCCCCTGCGTCTCCGGCTGCTGGCTGAATCCAAATATCTCGAAAATCTGTTTCTCGCAAAATGCGTCCATTGGCGACACAATTTAGGGCGACACCACCAGCTAAACAGAGATAGTCTGTATTCAGTTCTTTCTTAACCGTTCTTGCCAAACGCAAAACGACTTCCTCGGTAACGTGTTGGATGGAACAAGCTATATCCATTTCTCGCTGGGTGAGTTTTCCCTCGCTTTGGCGTGGTTCACCACCAAACAATTGATGAAATTTCGGGGTAGTCATGGTTAGCCCCGTGGTGTAGTTGAAGTAGTCCATATTCAACCGGAATGTGCCATCTTCTTTAAGATCCAAAAGGTGGTTGAGGATATGGTCTACATATTTGGGTTCACCGTAGGGCGCTAAACCCATGAGTTTGTATTCCCCAGAGTTGACCTTGAAACCTGTGTAATAGGTGAAGGCAGAATAAAGCAGCCCTAAAGAGTGGGGAAAATCAATTTCCCATTGGGGAGTTAGTTGGTGGTCTTCTCCTAACCAAACCGAGGTGGTTGCCCATTCTCCGACTCCATCGAGGCACAGCACCGCCGCCCGGTCAAAGGGACTGGGAAAAAAGGCAGAAGCGGCGTGCGCTTGGTGATGTTCAGTAAATAAAAGTTGGGGTAATTGCGTTTTTTTGCAATTTCCCAGGGTCGCCAGTTCTTTTTTTAATAGCGTTTTGAGATAAAGCTTTTCCTTTAACCAAACTGGCATTGCTGCAATAAAGGAACCTAATCCCTTGGGTGCGTAGGCGAGATAGGTTTCCAGAAGTCGCTCAAATTTGACCAATGGCTTATCGTAGAAAACGATTTGGTCTACTTCTGATAATCCAATACCTGCTTGTTTGAGACAATAGGCGATCGCACCTTTAGGAAATCTCGCATCATGTTTTTTGCGGGAAAAACGCTCCTCTTGTGCGGCGGCAACAATATCACCATCCACAACTAAGGCGGCGGCACTATCGTGATAATAAGCTGAAATTCCCAGAATACGCATTTTTTATATAAAACTCCTATTATTTATTCCCTATTCCCTAACTCTATATCGCTCAATTTCCACAAACCCAAACTCTTCTGTGGATAGTCTTTTCTTTCAGTCGTTTTTTCATCAATGATTTCGAGCATATCAGGAAAGTTGTAAGGGGGTAATTGTAAATCGATTGCTCGCCAATCACCCGTAACAATATCTTTGTTTTCAAGTATTGCCGGATAAGTTGTAGTTAAAAGATATGTAGAATTGCTTTTTTTAAAATTTTTAACTACAGCAATAGCATCTTTAAATGAAAGATGTACTAGACAATCTCTACAGAAAATCAAATCGACTTTTGGCAGTGGATCTATTGCTAAATCAAGATTAATAAATTCTCTGGCTTCATTGCCATAACAACGTTGATTGTCGGTAATTAAATCGGCAACAATATCACATCCAATATATTTATCTATATTCAGTTGTGCTTCTTTTAGCCAATAAAAATCTCCACAAGGAGCATCGAGCATTGTTTTGACATTAAGTTTCTCTAGTAAAACTGGTATTTTTTTTATGATGACCGATGTTTGCTGAAGATTAGATCCTCTGCCAGAAATAGATTCGCGATCACCCCACCTATTACGATAATATATATCATTAAAAACTTCTTTTCTGTTTTTACCTCGATACGATAAAAGCATTAATTCATATTGCAAATTAAATGACACATAATCAAAAAAAGATTTTATGGGATGTAAAATAGTATTCTTGCTCATAGTTTTTAATAGGAAAAATGCTAAAGGTTACTAAAATTGGAAGTAGACAAAGGGTTGAGGATTGATTGCTGCAAACCGAAGTATGGTTGAAACTAACACTCCATAGAAAACCGCAAAGCTCCATTTAGGAATTTTCTGCCACCAGTCTGCGAACCAACCTTTATAAGCTGCCCAGTGCATAATAACTAAAGGTATAAAAACCCATCCAACTTGAATGTTTAGGTTTTGAGATCCAGAAGAATTAAAGAATAAAAAGCTTTTCTCCACTTGCACAGCACTGATGATATTGTTACTCCGAAAGAAGATTGCAGAAGCACAAAACCAGTAAAACGTGAGGGGGATACCTAAGATATTTCTAAGTGTCTGGAATCGCTTATAGGGAGCAATCCAGGATGACCATTCTTTATGAACAATTAAAGCAATGCCATTCAATCCCCCCCAAACGACAAAATGCCAAGCTGCACCATGCCAGAATCCAGAGGTAAGCATCAGAATCAGAATATTTCTAGAACTAAAGGTTTTTGTGCGTTCTTCTTTTGGCCGCATTTTCATCAAAGGGCTATAAATATAGTCTCGCAGCCAGGTGAAAAGCGTAATGTGCCAACGTTGCCACAACTGAGTGACATTTGCAGAAAAGTAGGGAAAATTAAAGTTGAGAGGTAGCTTATATCCAAGTAAACCTGCACAGGCGATCGCCATATCTGAATAGCCAGAAAAGTCGCAGTATATTTGTATAGCGAAAGAAATTACGGCAATCCAACAACTTAAAGCTGTATAAATCTGTGGATTTGTGAAATACTGGTCTACCAAGGGAGAAAGATTATCCGAAATACAAGCTTTCTTGAAATATCCCACCAGAAAAAGCGTTAAACATCCCTGAAAATCAACCTTGTTTAAACTTTTTGGAGTTAGTAGTTGAGGCAAAAAAGTAGATGCGCGGACAATGGGCCCTGCAACCAATTGAGGGAAAAAAGATACAAATAGAGAAAAATCCCAAAAACTTCTAACAGGTTTGACTTTACCTAGATACGCATCAATTGAATAGCTCAGAGTTTGAAACGTGTAAAAGCTAATGCCTGCTGGAAGAATAATTTTAAGGGTGTTAATACTAATAGGCAGCCCCAAAAAACTTAATACATTTGAGGCAGAGTCAGCAAAGAAGTTATAGTACTTAAAAAATCCTAATAAACCTAAATTTACAATTAAACTGAGTGCCAACCATCCTTGGCGCTGCTGCTGATTCATTGGTTTATTCAGCAGTACATCCCAAGAAAATCTGTGTTGTACTACCTCGCTTGTTTGAATTTCTTGTCCTACTATTGAACCCTCGGATTGTGGTCTAGACAGCATCAAACCGACAAAGTAATCAACGACTGTCGAAAGTAAAAGCAAGGAAAGAAAGCGCCAATCCCAAGCACCATAGAAAATATAACTACAGACTAGCAACCATGATTTACGATGATTGTGTTTCTGTAAAGCCCAGTAGACACAAAAAATAATAATAAAGAAAAAGATAAAACGAAATTCTGTAAAAACCATATTGATTCTCAGATGTGAATTAACTAAAAACAGAAACTAAAGAGTAGAGGATATTTGTTTCATGTTTGGTTGTAGGATTTTTCTGTGATTAGCTGGCTTTTAGATACAAGGGATTGATTATATAGATCGTTTGAAGATGAATTCAGATATTTAGCAAACTCTGCTGCCAAAATACGGGTGAATTCTTGAGCGCCTTGTTGATTTAAATGCCTCCCATCGGCTCGGCGATTGACTTCATATAAAGTGGTGAAAGTATTAGGTTTATTAAAAGCAAATAAAGTCGAAATATATCCTATATTGTAAGCTGTTGTAATAGCAGAATTATTAAAATCAGTATTTAGGACTGGAGGAATTAAGAAAATAGGTTTAACTTTAATTTGACCTATTTCCTCTTGGCTCTCAATTCTAGAGGCTATTTTTTGAATAATTTTAATTATAGAGGAATTAAGTGGATATGTAGATATATTTCCTCTAAAAAAAGCTCCTGATTTTGATTGCTTTAGTTGTTCTTCATAACTTTCTAAGTAATTTGATATAAAAATTTCTCTCCGTTTTGCACTATTTTCCAACCAGTCCATTGCATAATATCCAGCTTCCTGTATTAATTTTTCAGCAGATATTCCTTTTGGTAATACTTCAGATTTTTGCTGCCAAAAATTAGAGAAATAACCAATACCTAGGGATCGATATAGAAAGCTTACTGAATTTGCGTAAAAACCGCTAATCTTCTCTTTTAAAGTAGAGGTTGATTCAGAAATTAGTTGAAAATTTTCTATTGTTTTAACAGGGGTATGCCAGTAAACATTTTTAGCCGCAGTCGGTGCTTCCTCCATAAAAAAGTCAACTAAACAATCTAAAAATATCCATTTTAAGTTTGCTGGCTTTAAAGCTAAAATCTTTTGCAAATAAAAATCCATCTCAACTGCATTGGCTGCCATGATTCCAAAGTTGAAAGACTTAATACTCTTACCATTAGATGTCATTGTTTCATCAAATACTTTGGGGATAACTCCTTGATATGTAGTACTTGGGCCCAAAAAAATAACATCATAATCATCTTTGTGTTCAGCAAAATATTGAAACTTAGTACTAATATCACCAAGATTTTGAGGAGTAACAGAAGAGGGTAAAACGGTATTGATGAATCCAGAGGTCAAAATCAAAGCAAGCAGAAAGATTATGCTATAAAAAAACATAACTACTGGTTTTGGTACTACTTTTTTCAGAATATCTATATTCATTGTCGGTTTTTGAAGAAATTATTTTAATTCACGCAGAGACACAAAGTCGCAGAGAGAAGGATGTCTAATTTTTAGAGGAAGTTAAAATTGATGTATTATTATTTCTTTGGATATAAAAATCGCTTGTGAGAATGGGTGGATATTTTGCAGTTTCATTTGCACCTAAACAATTTTCAGGACAGGCAATTTCGGCATCGTTATTAGGAGACGCAAAAAAAGCAAATGAATATCTTGGTTGGATGTGTCGGGATACATAGGGTATTGCAACTTGGTGTTTTGTGGCATACACTTTATCGTTCGTCCATCGTTGCAAAATTTCTCCTGCCATGACGACAACCGTATCAGGAATTAAAGGGACTGGAACTCGCTCTCCAGTTTTTGTGCAAATTTCTAAGCCCTCTACTTCATGCTGAAATACGTAGGTGATAGTATTTCCATCTGTATGTTCTCCCAGGCGAATATTTTGGGATTGCGGAAGTTCAGATGCACCAGGATAGTGATGCAAACCCATAGCATGATTTTGTTCAGAATGTAACTCGGCAAAATAGGACTCTGGCAGTTTCAAAGCAATGGCTAGGGCTTCAAGAACTTTCAGCGTACTTGTGTGGCAAGCTGTGAAAAATTGCAACATTCTTTCCCGAAACTCTGGTTGATTTTGTAGCCATTGGTTCGGTTGGTGAAAAGGATGATCTAGCTTATCCAATTCCTCTGGATTCATTTCTCTACCAAAGTAAAATTGTTCACTAAGTATGCTTGACTTACCCATAGGAATATATCCTCGGTGACAGTTTTCTGTTAAAGCTATCTGTTTTTTTTCTTCTAACGGCAGTGCAAAAAAACGCTTGGCTTGAGCAAAGGTTTGAGTAATTAGAGTCGTGGAAATATCATGATTTTTCAGGTAGAAATATCCCATTTCCTGTAAAGCACTGGCGATTTGATTGGCAATTAATTCTTTAGCAACCGTGTCATCCAACAAAAATAGACGGAAGTCAATGACAGGAATCGGCATTGAAACAATAGATTCTTTTGAACGTTCATTGATTGAGATCATCGTTAAAAAACTCTGCGTACCTTTGCGTTTCAAAACGTTACGATTTTATGCTTTCCGATGTATAACTTCCTGTAGCGACTTGATTAATATATTCATGAGTGCGAATTGGTGGATAGTTGGGAATTGCGTTTGCCTTGACGCAATTTTCTAAGCAAGTAATTTCAGCATCGTAATCGGGAGACTCAAAATAGATAATCGAGTACCTGGGATTACTAGGGAATTTGGAAGGTAGAGGAACTCTATGTTTGGTGGCGGGAAATTTATCGTTTGTCCAGCGCTGCATTAAATCTGCAAGGATAACTAGAACTTTTCCAGGGGCGAAGGGGGCTGCAATCCATTCTCCAGCATCGTTGCAAACTTCTAATCCAGCCGTCTCATCTTGAAATATTAAGGTGATACTACCGTAATCTGTATGTTCAGCAAACCGCGTCTCACCGAGGGAAGGAGATTGCTGTAGAGATGGATAGTGATTTATAGAGGTGTTGAAGTTGCGTTCTAGATGGAAATCGGTAAAGTAGGACTCTGGTAGTTTTAAGGCGATCGCCAGTGCCTGTAAAATACTAAAAGACGCATCACGACAAGTTGTAAAAAATTCTAATAGCAGTTGGCGAAACTCTATTTGGTCTTCAGGCCATTGATTCGGTTCACCAAACTGCTGAGGAGTTACACCCGCTTCTGCTGGCGCAACATCTAAACCAAAATTGAATGCTTCCAGCAATACCCTCTCTTTACCACGCACAACATAGCCTCGACTAGCTCCTGGAGCAAGTTTTACTTGATTTTTCTTCTCCTGTGGTAATGCGAAAAAAGTCTGCGCTTGAGCGAAAACTTGCTCAACTAAGGTCTGAGGTACACAATTTTCGAGGTAAAAACATCCAATTTCTTGAATAGCACACGAGATTTGATTGGCAACTGTTTCTTTAGCAGCAATATCACCAACCATAAATGGATGGAAATCAATTACAGGAATCTGTGTGGAAACAATTACTTGGGATTCACGTTCTTTGATTGGGTTCATTGGTTAAAAATTCCTCTTGGTAATCTGTAATTTTGAAAATTAGATTTAATTTGTTTTTCTAAATTTTGCGTAAAATCGTAATGTTTTGAAACGCAGAGGGTCGCAAAGTAGCGCAGAGGTTTTAAGAATTTGCTCCAAATTTGTTAATTATAGGATTGCTTTTCAGTTCATAAATATTCCAAAATGTTCCTTGTAAAGCCGAGTGTTTTACGCCCTGAATGCGATTTCGCATAGACACCATTGATAAGGAGTTGACTAGATAAATAAACGGCAAATATTCTTGACTCAACATTTGAGTTTCTGCATAAATTTGTTTTCGTTGTGCTTCATTTGCTGCTGCACCTTGAATGTAGAGATTATCAATTTTTTGTTCCCAATCTGCTATCTGCTGTCCAGTAATCGGTATTTGTCCGGCTTGGGGGTGGCGGTTGAAAAAATGCCAGTTTCCTTTAGTAGACCAAATATTTATTGCTTCGTTGGGTTCTACTGTCATTGGGAAACCATCAATAATTTGACAATCCCAATCCAAACGATTTGCTAATTTGTCTACAACCAATCCCACTCCAATCAAATTCAAATCTACCTGAATTCCTATCTGGCTCAAATCGTCTTGAATTAAAGGAGCCATGTTTTGCAACACCTTATTACCAACATTAGCGGTGAGCGTAAACCGAACTCGATTCCCATTGCTATCGAATAACTCACCTTGATTGTTGTATCGAAAACCTGCTTTGAGAAGTAATGCTTTTGCCTTGTCTTGGTTATAGTTGTAGACTGGTAAACCTGCTTGCTGAGAAAGATAGTAAGGACTTTGCACTGCAATAGGTGAATTTTGTAGCGCTCCTACGCCTGCAAATAGGTTGTTGACCATACGCGGGCGATTGATGCTATAAGCAACGGCTTGGCGGAATGCTACTGTATTGAACCAGCGAGATTTAATTGGATTAACTAAAGGCTGACCATTTCTAATTCCTGTATTTAAATTAAACATCATCGCTGTGGTTCCTGTTTGAGAACCACCGTTATAAATTGTGAATTTTCCTCTTTTTTCTTCTCGTTTCAATAATGAAAAATAGTTAGGATTTACATCAATAAAATCAAGTCCTCCAGAACGAAATTGAATTAATGCTGTATCATTATTGCTAACCGTATTTAGAACAATGCGATCGATATATGGCTGAGTATGACTTTGAGTATCTTTACGCCAGTAATAGGGATTTTTGCGAAAAGTTATCCGCTCACTTGGAACGTATGATTCTAATTTGTATGCACCGTTGCTCACAATTTGATTGGGTGGAGTATCTGTTCCCCAGATTGAGAGAAATAGCGGTCTACCTGCGGAGTCTTTTGTGGTGATGCTGGAGCGCAGAATGTGAGCAGGTAAAATTTCTAGTTTTGTTGTGCGAAGAAAGGGAGCAAAAGGTTCTGGAAGGGTAAATTCAACGCGCCAATTATCTAATTTTTTCACTGTAGGAAAAGTGCGAGTTTTGCCTATTTGTAAAAAATCTTTGGCATAAGAAGGAATAGCAGGATTTGTGTAAATATCTTTATAAGTAAACACCACATCATCAGCAGTTAGCGGTTTACCATCTGACCATTTCAGTCCTTTCCTCAGTGTAAAAATAATGCGCTTTTGGTCTTCAGAAGTTTCCCACGATCGCGCTAATGCTGGTTTAATTTCTCCTCGACCATTTTCACGAATCAGTCCTTCATAAAGAAAAGTCAAAATTCCTACTCCCTGCTCCATCAACTGAGGGTTAAAGGTATTGGGTTCGGCAGAACTACTAAGAATGATTTGAGATCCAGCTACTGCTTTATTGATCAAGTTAGTTTGGACGCAACTAACTAGGACAAACGCCAGGATGATAAATCCTAGTAGAACTGGCGTAGCCTGCGGCGGGCTATGCCAACGCCGACGGTGGATAGTAGTAAGTGCGATCGATCTTCGCATAGCTGTACTCTCAGAAACTTCTTGTACCTACCCTACATTGCGCTGTATCCCCCATCCACCATCAAAATTTCCCCCGTCACATAAGAAGCTGCTTCAGACGCAAGAAATATGACTGGACCGATGAGTTCCTCTGGTTTACCGCGTCGCTGCATAGGAATCACAGCACTTAGATGTTGCCGATCTTCCTGTGGCGATCGCCGAAATGTTTCAGTACCTTCCATAATGTTGTCGATATAACCAGGCGCAAAAGCATTAACTCGAATCTGGTGATTTGCCCATTCCAGTGCTAGCGATCGCACTAGTAAATTTACCCCTCCTTTCGATGCTGTATAAGCCGCCGAACCACTGATTCCCACTACACCGCCAATAGAAGAGTTCATGATAATTGAGCCGCCTGTCCCTTGTTCGATCATGTGTTTTGCAGCTAGTTGAGCGCAGTGGAAGTATCCCTTCAAATTGACGTTGATGATGTTATCCCACTCTAATTCTTCTAAGTCAGCCGCCGACTTGATGATGTCAATGCCGGCATTACACACCATGATGTCAAGCCTGTGATAGTGCGCCACAGTTTGCTCAATTAGCTGTAAACAATCTTGGCGATTTCTGACATCGGTGGGAATTGCGATCGCTTCGCCTCCAGCCTCCTGAATTATTTGTGCGGTTTTTTCTGCTTCGGTTGCTTTAATATCAGCAACTACAACCTTTGTGCCTACAGATGCTAATCCTTGAGCTATGGATTTGCCGATACCTCTTGCAGATCCGGTGATAATGGCGACTTTTCCTGTTAGGTCAAAAAGGGAGGGTTTCACGGTTTTTTGTTGGAGTGGTATTTTAAAATGGAATAATACGAACCACAGAGGCGCAAAGCAAAGAGATTGAGAAAGGATTAATTATCGATATTCCGTTGGGTTATTCAGTTACTCATTTTCTCTGTGTCTCTGCGGTTCGTTTTATTAAATTTTGGATAGTTTCTGCCTGCTGCACAATGGTAGATTTTTCAAATAGAGAAATTAAGGTTAGCTCTATTTGCCAAGCTTTCTGTAATTTGTATGTAAGTTGTAGAACTAGTGAAGAATGTCCTCCAAGGTCAAAGAAGTTATCTTGTGTACTAATATGTTCTAACCCTAAAACTTCTTTCCAAATAGCTAATATGGTTTCTTCAATAGAGTTACTGGGTTCAGTAAATTCATTTTGAAAGTTATTCGGTATTGGTAATTTGTTATTTTGAATTGGTAAATTTTCACCTTCATTTAAAAAGGGAAGTTCTCTAAGACGTTGGTCAGGATTAGTAACTAGAAATTCAAGTAAGTTTTGAAAGACTGTTACCATTCGGGCGATAGTAGCAGGTGTAAACAAATCCGTTCTGTAGACTAAAGCGCCTTCAATACCCTCTGTTGTTTCTTGGAGTGTGAGATTTAAATCAAATTCGGCTGTATCTTTGGTATCTGTGGCAATAAATTCCTCCTTTAAAGTCAAATTTGCTAGTTTTAAATCATCTTCTGGAGTGTTTTGGAAAACAAACATCACCTGCGCTAGTAGTGTGTGACTAGAGTCTCTCATCGGTTGCACTTGTTCTACTAGTTTGATGAAGGGCATCTCTTGATGTGCATACACTCCTAAAGACACTTCTCGCACTCGCCGCAATAGTTCGCGGAAGCTGGGATTGCCTTCTAAGTTGGTGCAGAATGGCAGTAAATGGACAAAGAAACCAATCAGTCCTTCTGTTTCGGGACGGGTACGATTGGCAACTGTACTACTCACAATGATGTCTGGTTGTCCTGTGTAGCAGAAAAGTAATGTTTTGAGTGCTGCTAACAAGGTCATAAATAAGGTTACGCCTTCCTGCTGACTCAAGGTTTTGAGTGCTTTGGTTAAATCTGGAGAAATTACCAAAGGTTGACGCGCACCTGTGAAGGTTCGCACGGCTGGGCGTGGATAATCGGTTGGTAGTTTCAAGACTGGAGGATGAACACCTAGATGTTGTTTCCAGAATTGCATTTGTGATTCTAAGGTTTGCCCCTGCAATAATTGTCTTTGCCAATGAGCAAAGTCTGCATATTGAATGGGTAGCTCGGTCAGGGGGGAGGGTTTACCTTGAGAAAAAGCTTCGTAAAGGGTTGCCATTTCTTGGGTTAACACACTAAAAG
This sequence comes from Nostoc sp., assembly GCF_036917375.1. Taxonomy (GTDB): domain Bacteria; phylum Cyanobacteriota; class Cyanobacteriia; order Cyanobacteriales; family Nostocaceae; genus Nostoc. The sequence goes on along the minus strand of NZ_JBALDN010000015.1, from coordinate 21,180 downwards.
ACCAACCATCAGCAACAATATGGTGTGTAGTGACAACAAGCAAATGCTCGGTTTCACTCAAACGCCAAAGCTTACTCCGCAATAACGGCCCCCGCGCCAAATCGAAAGGCTGCTTAATCTCTTTCTCAGCTTGTCGTTTCGCTTCCGATATGTTTTGTACGTCTATGACCACAAAATCAAATACAGGTTCGGGGGAAATTGCATACACCACTTGTCCGTTTTCCACCTTAAAGGTAGTTCGCAACGTTTCGTGTCGTCGGACAATTTCTCTTAAACTTTCTTCTAACGCTTTCACATCCAGCGAACCTGTGACGCGATAGACTAGCGGCAGATTGTAAACAGGATTACCAGGATAGAATTGCTCGAAAAACCAAAACTCTAGCTGAGTTAAGGAGATTGGCACTATTGCATCCGGTAAACGCACAGGTTTAAATGGGATGATTTCTGGCGAAAGTTTTTGTTGACTAGCTGTCTCAACTGTTCTAGCTAAAGTTGCGATCGCTGGAGATTCAAATAAACTTCGCAGAGATAATTCTACCTTAAATGCTTTACGTGTCAGAGAGATAACCTGAGTAGCAAGTAATGAATGTCCTCCTAAATTAAAGAAGTTGTCGTAAATTCCAACTTGTTCTAACCCCAAAACATCCCTCCAAATACCCGCCAAAATTTCTTCGGTGGGAGTTCGGGGTGCAACAAAAGTTTGAGCTAATTCCGGTCTGCTGGTCGTCGGTTCGCTCAAAGCGCGACGGTTAACTTTACCGTTGGGGGTCAAGGGGAAGGACTCCATCTGCACAAAAGCTGATGGAATCATGTAGTCTGGCAACTGATCTTGGAGAAAAGTACGCAACTGTTCGAGGGTGAGAGTCTGTCCTTGAATTGGTACAAAGTAAGCGACTAAATATTTTTCTCTAGCACTTTGCCCAAACACCTTAGCCACTGCTTGGTTGATTTGGGGATGTTTGCTCAAAACCGCTTCAATTTCGCCAAGTTCAACCCGAAAACCCCGGACTTTTACTAAATCGTCTATCCTTCCTAAAAATTCGATGTTGCCATCTGGTAAATATTTAGCTAAGTCGCCAGTTTTGTATAGCCTCCTGCCTCCTGCCTTCTCAAACGGATTTGGGACAAATTTTTGGTTTGTCAAATCTGGGCGGTTAAGGTAGCCACGAGCCAAACCATCACCACTGACGTAGAGTTCCCCAGGAACGCCAATCGGCACGGGTTGGAGATTGCGGTCTAATAGATAAACTTGCACGTTGACCGCAGGCTTACCAATTGGTGGATAAATTGGCCACTCTTGTGGGTTTTCGCTAAAAGTATAAGCTGTAACTAAATCTGCTTCTGTGGGCCCGTATAAATTATAGAGTCTACAATTCTCCAGACGCTGAAACAGCTTAATCATTGGTTGAGTAATCTGGAGTTGTTCGCCACAGGCGATCGCTTCTCTAATGTTCTTAAATAAATGTTCTTCCTGTCCGTATATTTCTGCTAATTGTTGCCATAAGGTGACGGGAAGGAACACTTTGGCGATTGGTTCAAATGCAAGTAACTGAATTAATTTATCTAAATCCTTGCGATCGCTTTCAGGAATCATATACAGTGTGCCACCCAAACCCCATGCCGCAAACATTTCGTGATAGCTGACATCAAAACTCAGGGAGGCAAACTGAAGCACACCCACACCTGTTGTCATCTTCGCTTGATGGTGTTTTATTAAATTGGTTAGCGAGCGATGGGGGACAAGAGTACCTTTAGGAGTTCCTGTAGACCCAGAAGTATAAATTATGTACGCTAAATTATCTGCTTCTGTATCTGTCTGAAGATTGATATCAGATTCTTTGGCGATCTCATCCCATCCCTCATCTAACAAAATCATTTGGGGACTGGGGACTGGGGACTGGGGACTGGGTAACGGATCAGAATCCCTCACCAAATTTTCCTGCTCCCTAGTCCCTAATCCCCAATCCCCAATGCCTTTTAAGCTAGCTTGGGTTAAGACAACGCTTGCACCAGTATCCGCCAGCATAAATGCTAAACGCTCTGGGGGATAGGTAGGGTCAAGGGGAACACAAGCGCCCCCAGCTTTCAGGATTGCTAATATAGCAACTGCTGCGTCTAGAGAGCGTTCCAGACAAATGCCCACAGGTACATCTGGCTTGACACCCAAACGTTGCAGATGTTGCGCTAGTTGATTAGCGCGTTGATTTAACTGTTGGTAGGTCAGTTGTTGATTGTCATACACCACCGCCACAGATTCGGGTGTTTTTTCAACTTGCTGTTCAAATAATTGATGGATGCAATAATTGATGGGTTGGGCTGCTTGGGTAGCGTTCCACTGTACTAGCAGTAAATCTTGCTCTGCTGGTGTGAGTAGCGGTAATTCGGCTGCACTGCGATGAGAATTAGTAACAATTCCCTGCAACAGCGTGAGCAAATGACCAATCATCCGGTCAATTGTATCTGCGTCAAAGCGATCGCGATCGTAGTTGATTTTGATTACCAGTTCATCGCTGGGAATTGCCACCACCGTTAAGGGATAATTCGTTTCTCCGAGGGCTTGGCGATCGGCTATTTTTAAATTCCCTGGAAGTGCTTGCAAGGTTAAGTTGACAGGATAGTTCTCAAATACAACAATGCTTTCAAACAAAGGTTGATTCCTCGGAATCTCACTCACGCCTTGAATATCTACCAGTGAGGTGTAGGAATACTGCTCCCGTTCGATATGTTCTTGTTGCAATTGCACTAACCAAGGCAATAAATCAGTTGTTTCAGGGATTTTTACCCGTACAGGTAGGGTATTAATAAATAACCCCACCATCGACTCTACACCAGATAAATTATGAGGACGACCAGACACTGTGGCCCCAAACACCACATCAGACTCACCACTGTAGCGACTAAGTAACAACGCCCAAGCTGCCTGTATCAAAGTAGAAAGGGTAAGATGATGTTGTTGGGCAAAAGATTTTAAATTAGCAGTTGCCTCGGCTGATAAATGTTGGTGTCGAATATAACTGGTTTGCTGGTGAGCAATCTGCCCTACAGCTTGTTCCACAACCAAAGGGGTAGGAGTAGTAAAACCATCAAGAGTTCGCCGCCAAAATTCCTCTGCACTAGATAAGTCTTGCTGCTGCAACCAATTAATATAATCTCGGTAAGAACGAGTTGGAGCTAAATATAATGGTTGATTATTGGTAATGGACTCGTAAAAAGCAAAGATTTCTTTAAAGAGAATCGGCCAACTCCAACCATCAAGCAATATATGATGAAAGCTCCAGACAAAATGATAAGTCTCGTCTGCTAACCGAAATAAAACAAACCGCATCAAGGGAGCTTTGTCAAGTTCAAAACTTTGCTCTCTATCTATGTTTAAGAAAGAAATAATTTGTGTTTGCTGTTCCTCAGTTGATAGTAAACGTAAGTCTTTGTTAATCCAAGTTAAATTAACCTGTTTACGCACTACTTGGACTGGCTGTTTGCGGTTCTTCCAAACAAAAAGAGTTCGTAAAGCTGCGTGTCTCTGTACCACTTGTTGCCAAGCTTGCTCAAACGCACTCTTGTTTAAATCGCCACGAAGAGTAAAGCGAAACTGCTCAAAGTATATTCTTGATTCTGGCTGATAGAGAGTATGAAATAGCATCCCCTGCTGCATTGGCGAAAGGGGATAGATGGCTTCGATATCTTTTGTTTTATTTTGATTTTGTATAGCTACCATTGTTATACTTTTTAGAAAATATATATTTTTAATTAACCGCAGAGAGCGCAGAGAGAGAAATGCAATTAAATTACTTAAAAAGCTGCTGTAGATAACCCGCCATCGACTGGAATAGTTACACCAGTGATATAACTGGCGCATTCTGAACTGAGAAAAGCAACTAAATTAGCAACTTCATTAGAAAGACCACGACGACCTATAGGAATTGTATTATCTATACCTTGTGCGATCGCCTCAATATTTCGGTCTTCTTTTTGGGCAAATACTTCTAGATATTCTCTATGTCTCGGTGTATCAATAATGCCAGGGTTGACAGAGTTAACTAATACATTCCACTTTGCAGCTTGCGTAGCTACAGACTTGGTAAAGTTGATTAATGCTGCATTCGCTACTCCTGATTTGATTAAACGAGGGGAAGGTTCTTTTCCTGACGTGCCAATAATATTGATAATTCGTCCCCATCTCTGATTTTTCATAGTAGGTAAAACCAGATTTGTCATGCGAATATAACCCATTAGCTTGCCTTCAAAAACACTTACCCAATCTTCATCAGATAGGTTTTCTACAGCAACGCTAGAAAACTTAGCTCCATCAGAATTATTTACCAAGATATCAATTTTACCAAACTGATTGAGAACCGACTGGACTAATTTTTCAGAATCAATTGCTTTGTGAACATCAGCACAGCAGGTGATAATTTTTCCTGGAGAATTAACCAAATTTTGATAGGCTTGTTCTAATCGTTCGGCATTTCTCCCACAAATTATTAAATTACAGCCTTCTGATGCTAGTTTTTGAGATATAGCATAACCAATACCAGCACTAGCTCCTGTCACTAAAGCTACTTTCCCTGATAGTCCTAAATCCATGATCGATAGTCCTCTAGGTTGCAGTTAGCGATCGCGCAGTTATTTCACTAAAATCAGCTTCTTTGTAAGATAAACGAGAGCGAGGCGGAATCAAAATTTTAATCAAAGATACTGCTTCATTAGAGGAATTATATCCTCCACAAAACATATCAACTGGAGCATAATAAATACTACCATATTCTAGTCGCTGCTGTTCATCTTCCACAGACATCATCAACTGTCCATTCAGGATTATTCCCATTTGTTCGCTAGAAGATTGTTCCATTGGGATGATTCCTCCAGGGGGAACTTCAGTAATTACAATCTCAAACCAAGAAGCAACAACAGATTGGCATAAAAAGCCAGTAACTTCATCTTTTTTAGGCGATACCTTGAGAAACACTTCGTCAGTTTTTTCTGATGGTAAAGAAGTTACGATCCGTTTTACATCGAATACTATTGCTGTTTCTGGAAAAATATTTACAGAACCGTGAGGAACATAAGCATTGGCAATATAAGCTTGTTGTAGTGGTTCGATAATTTCTTTGGTTCCGTTGACGTTCATTTCTAAACGACCAGAAATTATCATCCCCATCTGACTTTCTAGATGTTCGTGTAGGGCAAAATTAGCTCCAGGAGCAAGATACACTAGTTGAACAAGTGTGTCTTGACATTCATAAGCTATTAATTCTACATCTGAACCAAGTTTTGTAATTTTGGGAGTTGGGAAAAATTTAGACATGACTTTCTGCTAATTTTTTGTAAAAAATTGACCAACTCATAGGGATTTTTCCATAAGTGGAAATAAACTCCAAATCATAAGCGTCAACAGCATTTTTATTAGTAATAGCTAGAGTAGCTAAACCCTGTTGTACTTGAATTGCTGCATCGCTAGTAGAAGGAGACAAATCAACCTGAATTTCTGATTGGTCTTGGGAGTCTGGTAAAAGTCTTGACAACAAAGGTAAAGGCGCAGGATGAGTAACAAGTCTAGCTCCTTTAAAAACTACCTCTGTATTTTTCTTCTTAGCTAATCCATAAACTGGAGTCGGATAGATAAAAATGAAGCCTAAATCAAAACTTGGCTCCATATAAAACTCATTAATCATTTGGTAAGCATGAGGAACCAGAGCTAGATCAATCTTGTCTTGCAATAAAGCTTCTTTGACCTCTGGAAAACCATCAAATAACTGAATTTCTCCAGTTAATTCTTCTGACTCTAATTGTTTGATTATATAGCTAGAAGCATAGTCACTACTAGTACCGCTAGGCCCCAATGTACCGATAATCAAATTTTTTGTATGAGGAATAGGAGGTCGAAATTCAATCGAAAACTTTAGCATCGTTTTAATCAAGGTCGTATAGTAGAAAAAATCAAGTTAAAATTACTAATTTTTAAACATTTTCTGTACCAAATATTAATTTTCGATCTATATATTGAGACTTACTCTGACTCAAAATCAATGCAGTTAGTACCAAAGCCGTACCAATCAAACCGCGTACTCCAAACTTCTCACCGAGTAGCCAAAAGGAAAAAACGGACGTGAGTACCGGGTCGAGGGTACACAATAGCGCCGCCTCGGAAGCTGAAATCCATTGTTGACCTATTGTTTCTAACCAGGTAGTACCAGCAGTCCCTATCAGACCGAGGTAAAGAATAACACCATAGTTATTGCTCAGAGTCTCAAATTGCCCGACGCTTAAATCCGGCACTGCCCAAATGGTACTTAACACTGCTACAATCCACAGTTGGATGGCAGTCAAGGATAGGGTTGAGTGGCGTTGTGCCGTTTGCTGAAGTACCAGCATATAAACCCCGTAAATGAAGGTGTCGCCAAACAACAGCAAGTCACCCATGCCTAAAGAGCCATTTTCCCAGCACATAATGCCGATGCCTGTGAGGGCAACTCCGGCGGCGAGTACAGTTTTAAGTAGCAAGGGCTGACCTAATAACGCCCCCAGCAAAGGTACAATGATCGCATTGAGGCTGAAAATGAATCCTCCCCGGTTGGCATTGGCAGTTTCTAGCCCGATCGCTTGGAAGGCGAAGCAGGCGAAAAGTAGAAGTCCTAAAACTATGCCATCGCGTAATATTTGAACGTTTAAAGAGCGTAAGTATGGGGTAAATATTGCGGCTGCAACTGTAAAACGGCTGGCGGTGAGTACAGCTGGTGAAAAGCTAGTGACTGCATCTTTAGTCAGTGGGAAGGTTGTTGCCCATATTAGACTGACGATCGCGATCGCAATTATGCCCCGAACGTGGAGGGCATTTTGCGTGGATTGATTGCAGTCATTTAGTTTCATTTTATATATGCTACTCATTTCATTTAGACACGTTGCAATGCCCCAGAACTTCTGAGTTCTGCTAAGGTGGCATTGCCAGTACAAAATAAAGCTGTTTCGAGTTCAGCAATCAGAACTTCGACCAACTCATCAACGGCGGCTTCCGATTTGACGGCTGCTTCTAAAAAAGGTCGGGCTAAACCTGCTAAATCGGCTCCTAAAGCGATCGCTTTGGCTATATCCAATCCATTGATTAACCCGCCGGAAGCAATCAAGGGAATTGTCGGCGCGTTCCCCCGGATAGAATTTATGCACTCGGCGGTTGGTAAACCCCAATCTGCAAAAGTTTGTCCCAAACGGCGCTGCTTGTTGTCTTTTGCGCGTTGGCTTTCCACTTTTGCCCAGGAAGTTCCACCTGCGCCAGCGACATCAATGGCTGTCACTCCCGCATCAATTAACTTTTGTGCGATCGCCGCAGAAATTCCATTTCCCACTTCTTTGACAACAACCGGAACAGGTAGTTGCTGACAAAGTTGGGCAATTTTATCCAACAGCCCCCGAAAATTTGTATCTCCTTTTGATTGCACACATTCTTGCAGGGGGTTAAGATGCAAAATTAGTGCATCTGCTTCCAGAGAATCTACAAGCCGCAAGCAATCATCAAGTCCACATCCGTAATTGAGTTGCACAGCCCCTAAGTTCGCTAACAACAAAATGTCAGGAGCAAAAGAGCGCACGGCAAAGGTAGAAGCTAAATGAGGTTGTTCAATCACAATTCGTTGCGAACCAACTCCCATTGCTAATCGGTAGCGTTGAGCAACAATTGCTAAACGAGTATTGACTAGCTGCGCCAATTCAGTTCCTCCTGTCATGGAAGAAATTAGTAGGGGAGCGCCGAGATTTTTACCCAGGAAGGTTGTTTGTAGATTGATATCGCTGCGGTTGATTTCAGGAAGACAATCATGAATAAAGCGATAGCACTCAAATCCACTAGTTACCTGCTGAAACTGGACATCTTCTTCTAAGCAGACACGTAGGTGGTCGGCTTTGCGAGTCTCAATTTCAGTTACAGCATTGACTGATGGGATAGTGGTAGTCATAATGGTTTCCGTTGACGACGGGTTATTGGTAGCTTGGTGTAAATAGCCTCCTGAAACTTAGCAACATCAAATTCGGCAATACTAAATACTCCTGTTTTATCGAACAGCCGCGAGGAAACGCTGTCTTGACAGATGTAGTTAACGCGAATATCCTCATGTAACGATTCCAAAAGCAGTTGAATGTTCGCTAGCCGCGCCTCTTCAATGACTTTAGTGTGAGGATCGTTTGGGTCAAGAACATGACCATAACTGCGAACGTGAAAACGGCACTCTCTTGGCCCGGCGGGAACTAAGGAAAAAGTTTGGACGTGTTCGGGAAATACGCTCAAAGAAAAAGGCATTGGGATTTCTTCTTGCGCTGACATTGAGCAGAAAGCTGAGTAACACAGCGTTTCGGGCAGAGAATCGTTTTCAGCAGCAAAATCTTGTAATTCCTGTTCACGCTCCCAAGAATGTCGAGCGATCGCTTTAGCACAATCATAATATTGTCGCTCGATTGGGGTTAATCCGGGTGAAGCCGGATCGCGCATCGGAATAATCATGCCGTTAATGCCTTCACAATCACTCGACACTCCAAACCGACGGGTTAAACCTTTGTGCATCATGGGAAAGTGATAATCTTCTAAAAAGTTTTCCCACAACAGTTTGTAATCCACCTCAACATTAATGTCATACCGACCGACTCCACCAATGGGTTGCATATCTTGGAGTTGGTAGGGTTCTAATAACCCAGGTAGATACCAACTATCGGCTAATCTTGAGCCTTCCCAACTAAAGCGAATGAAAATAAATCCATAAAAAATGTCAATATCGATGGGTTCTAAACCGTAATTAGGTAAACCAAATTTTGGATAGCTTCCCCGTTGTGTGACATCCTGAAGTTTGCCAGCGAACAATTCACCGCTTGCAGTACGAATGACGTAGGCTCTTTCACCGACAATATCCAGCCAAGTGAAGTTACCCAGTTGCGGAACTTCGTTGATATGGCAAACAAATTGCCAAGTTGGTTTAATTAAATGCTCAACTTCGAGAGCAAACAATGCTGCATCGCCATAAATCCAGATTGGCAATGCTTGCCTTCTTTCAGATGATTCGGGATATTCTATGTCATCAGCATCAATTTTGGAATACTCAATAGACTTTCCAATGATTTGCTGTTGATCGTCATTGCTGTAAACTCGTTGCAGCACTTCATCCAGTTCTGGGGTTGACCCATCACTATCAACAGTCAGGATAAGGTGTTTGAGTTCCCCAATCAATGACTCTAATATTAATTGGTGGCGATCGCTTCTTCCTTCTGAGGTAATCTCTGCAATTAGCTGTTTTATATTCTCTTCTAAATAACCAATTCTTAACCAGAGGCGGATTTGTTCTGGAAGTGTAGCGGTTTCCCCATCTGCATAGCCTGGACTCACAGAATTAAGCAGATTTATAATTTCTACCCCGATATTTTGATGGCTTTCAGGTTGTGATTCTTGCTTGAGATGACTATTTTCTGAAAGCTTGGCAAAAATCCCCTGATTTTCATCAATTTTGACCTCAAACTCCTGCAAACTGTAGTTTCTCAAATCAAAATCAGCACCAAACTCTCCTCTATTTGCCCCTGGTGCATTCTTGCAATGACCATCTGTACCATAAGCCCATCCATGATAAGGACAAAGAGCCGATTTATCTACATTTACACAACCGTGACCTTCAAAGACTGGTGCTTGGCGATGAGTGCAGACATTGAGGAAAACGCGAATCCTTCCGTCTGCTTGGCGTACAGCCACTAACGGTTCCTGAAAAACCTGAACAGTAGTAAAATCTCCAGGCTTGGGAATTTCTGCCGCGCCACAAATAAAATACCAGTTTTTCTCTAGTTCCGATGGTTCAACAAAGATTGAACGAATAATTTTAGCGGCAAAGTAATTATAAACAGTTTTAATATTAACTTCTGACTGATTTTGTTGGTTATATTTAGCAACTCCATTTACTAAATCTTTATAAATGTTTTCAATAGTAGGATTACCTTTTGCTGATAATAAATTGGTGATAAAACTATTCCATGCTAGCTCATTATTTTTAGCAAAACTAGTCCCTGTAGCAACAAGGGAATATTGTTGTTGTCCAACTTCAACAAAAAGTTTACACAGTTCCTTTTCTTTCACTAAAGTCATTTCATTTTTTCCTACTCAATCATCATATTCGCGAGTAATTGTTATGGAATTGTGGCAACAATAGGGAATTGGTGTACCCTAACTCTTCTAATTTAGTCAAAATTTTATTTGCGCTTTGGGAAATACTTTCTTCATTAGTTTTGCATTCAATATCAGGTTCAAGAGGTATTTCATATAAATCATCAATTCCAGTGAAATTTTTGATTTCGCCAGCCCTGGCTTTTTTATATAGACCTTTGACATCTCGCTGTTCGCAAACTTCTAATGGTGCATTAACGTATACTTCAATAAAATCTCCAATCCGTTCTTTGACTTCTTCCCGAATTGCTCGATATGGCGAGATCGCCGAAACCAATACAATCACATTATTTCTAGTTAGCAGTTGAGCTACAAAACCAATTCGCCGAATATTTTCGTCTCGATCCTCCTTGCTGAAAGTTAACCCCTTACTTAAGTTTTGGCGAACTACATCGCCGTCTAGTACTTCAATCTTATATCCTGTGCGTCGCAATTCTGTTTCCAAAAATTGGCAAATGGTGGTTTTGCCAGCACCACTCAAACCAGTTAACCATATTGTTACACCACGCTGTTTTTCCACCATTCTACCCTGACATTTTACTAAACTGCTGACCTAAAAAAGTATATTTTTTGAGTTTTAATCTTCCTTTTTCAAAACAGTATACATCAATAATAAGCTCATCTCTTTAGCAAGCGTCCTGAAGAAACTGCTAATAACTAATAGTATAGATAAATTAATAATTAGCAATTAACTATTAGCCATTAGCAATAGTTAATGTTAATTTTCCAGAATCGGCTCAGGGATTACTGGTACTGGATGGTCGAGACGATAAGCATTCCAAGGTTTGAGAAAAGAATCTCGCTTCATGCCAGAAAATCGCCCTAACTGTTTATGAAATAGACTTTCATAAAAGTCTAACTCTTTCTTTAAGAAATAAGGCGCTTTTTCTCCATAAACTTTCACAAACATTCTGTAGGTATTATAATGTTTAGCTGCTACATCATCTGAATAAAACATCAGATCATCTTCAATATCATTTAAAACTTCTAGAGGCCACATCAGTTTTAATTCTTCACTCAACTCATCTTCTTGGTAATTTAGACCTAACATTTTGAGCAAAGTACAATGTAAAACTCGATAGTCAGAAGAACGTAATTCTGCCGCCTTTTTAATCATTGCATGAGTAACATGAGAGCTAGCTAATAGCTTAGTCTCTAAGTCAAAATATTCTCCCAGCTTTTGCATATATGATTCAACCTTGCAATGCTTGAGATTATGCTCTTCTAAAACAGCCAAGATCATTTCTTGCTTGGAATGCCAAGGAGAATGTTGGAGCTTTTCATAGCCTTCACTTTGAATTTTTTCAACTTCATCATCAGTTTGATAAACCAGAGCTTCAATAAATCCTAAAACTGGATAAAATCGAAAAAAATCATTCATTGAGAGATTATAAATGGGAAAATAATAAAGTACAAATTCTCTCAATACTCTGCTAGACCGACGCATACTCTGATAAGAAATGCAGGAGATTTTGGAAGCAAGCTTATTAACTAAAACTCCTGAATCACGCGCGGTTGTGAGTGTAGCTTTCGAGATTGTCATAAATAATGAATATGGTTGGTGTGGAAAAATTAAAACAAAGAACAAAGTAAGGGCACGTCTTCTCTTAATAGAGATAAGTTGTCAATAACTTCATTCAATTTCTGCTAGCAGTTCGTCCAACGCTTCTTGGCTTAAACCAACTTCTGGGAAATCTGAAGGGGTATAACCTCCTGCTTCTGGGGATAAGCAGTGGTCAATAATAGCTTCTAAGACTTTCATATAGTTGTTAGCCAAATTTTCTACAGTAGCCTGGTGATGGAAAGCTTCGCTATATTTCCACTCCATCTGCAATCTACCTTCAATGACTAATCCATTCACATTCAACAAATGGCGGCGCTGTCCTTTGGAACTGTGAATAGAACCGCTAGACTCTTGGGCATATTTCCAACCAAGGGGTGCTAGATGCGTTTGGTCGAATTGACCCAAGTAGTTGAAGCTCACTTGAGCTTGAGGGAGTAGCTCAAGTTGCTTGCTTATGTCTGGGTTAAGATACCGCAGAATGCCATAGCCAATACCTCGGTTGGGGATGCGTCGCAGTTGCTCTTTGACCGACTTGAGAGCCTCTCCAGGATGGTGAAGGCTTCCGAGTTTTAAGCAAACGGGGAATAAACTGGTAAACCAGCCTACTGTACGGGATAAGTCTATATCCTCAAATAAGTCCTCCCGTCCGTGACCTTCTAATTCAATCAGTAGGGAGTCATAGCCTGTCCATCCAGCAAAACTTTGCACTAGTGCAGTCAAGAGTACATCGTTAATCTGAGTGTTGTAGGCTCCAGGAACATCCTGTAAAAGGGTGCAAGTCTGTTCTACACTCAGGGATATAGAGACAATCTGACTTGAACCGACAGTGTTTGCTGAGGCAACAGCAGGATAATCTAACGGTAAAGGAGCAACTGCGAATAACCTTGAGTGCAGCCAGTAATCTAGCTCTGAGTGCAGTCCTTGAGCGCCTGCATAATCCTGCAATCGGATTGCCCAATCTTTGAAGGAAGTTGTTTTTGCAGGGAGTTTGATGTTGTTCCCACTATCTAACTGTTTGTATGCCTCAGCTAAATCTTCTAGCAAAATCCGCCAGGAAATCCCATCTACAGCCAAGTGATGGATGACGATGAGCAACCGTCCAGGGGAAGATTTGCCTAAGTTAAATAGTACAACCCGCAGCAACGGCCCACCTGTTAAATTTAGCGATCGCTGTATTTCATCTGCCTTTAACTCAATTGCCTTTGATTGTTCTGCTTGAGAAAGGTTGGATAAATCAGCAATTGCTAAAGATACTGCATCGCACACATCACTGTTGTACTGTTGCCATCGCGCTGCTTGCTGCACAAACCGCAGCCGTAAAGCATCGTGATGGTACAGTAACTTTTGTAATGCCTCCTCTAGTAATTCCGGTTGGATATTTGGCGGAACTTCTAGCAGAACAGATTGGTTAAAGTGATGGGGTTCGGGTAAATTTCGCTCAAAGAACCAATGCTGAATCGGTGTTAAGGGAACAATGCCCTTAACTAAGCCCTGTTCTGCCTCCTTAGAGGTAGTTGTCACAGCTACAGCAGCTAACTCAGCAATAGTTTGGTGCTGAAATAGCTGTTTTGGAGTTAGTTTTAATCCAGCAAGATTTGCTTTGGCGATAATTTGGATTCCAATAATGGAATCGCCACCCAATTCAAAAAAGTTGTCGTGAATACAAACTTGTTTTAATCGTAAAACATCTTGCCAAATTTTTACCAAGATTTTTTCGGCATGGGTGCGGGGAGAGACAAAGCCAGTCGAGTTATCAAACTCAAATGGTACTGGTAAAGCACGGCGGTCTACTTTGCCATTGGGTGTAATCGGAAAAGCTTCTAGAACTGTGAAAGATGCAGGCATCATATAGTCGGGAAGCTTTTCCTTGAGGAACGATCGCAACTCGCTACTGCTAGGCTGTTTTCCTTCTGAAACAACGTAAGCTGCCAAACTCTTAATACCAGGCTTATCTTCCCTAGCAATCACAATGGCATCTCCTACCTGGGGATGTTGAGTTAAAACAACCTCAATTTCTGCAAGTTCAATTCGGAAGCCACGTATTTTTATTTGGTTGTCAATACGACCAATAAACTCAATATTTCCATCAGGTAAGTAACGAGCTAAGTCTCCTGTTCTGTACAACTTTTTGCTAGAAGTTAATTGTGCTTCAGCAATGGGATTTGAGATAAACTTTTCCTCAGTTAAATCTGGGCGATTGAGATAACCTCTGGCTAAACCATCACCTCCAATACATAGTTCACCAGGAACGCCAATCGGTACAGGTTGGAGATGACGATCCAGAATATAGATTTGCGTATTAGCAATTGGTTTCCCAATTGGCAAGTTTGTTGCACGTTCTGGTACTTCCTGCACTAAGTACCAGGAAGAGAAAGTAGTATTTTCTGTTGGGCCATAAACGTGCAGCAGTCGCTTTGGAGGCTGATTTTGCAATAATGTTCTTACCCAGTTTGGCTCAACCGCTTCTCCACCAAATAGAACGGTTTCTAGAGTTTTAAAGATTCCTGGTACTTGACTTACCAACTGATTGAATAAAGCTGTTGTGACGAACAAAAAGTCAATCTGCTGGTCTTGCAGTTCTGTAGCAAGTTGCGGCGGCGAAAGCAGGACTTCTTTAGTAATACCTACTAGCCTAGCTCCATTAAGTAAAGCTCCCCAAATTTCAAAGGTAGCAGCATCGAAAGCTGCATTCGAGGCTTGAGCAACTCGGTGATTAGCTGTTAACTTCACGTAGTTAGTGTTACAAACTAACCGATTCACAGCTTGATGAGTAACAGTTATGCCTTTAGGCTTTCCTGTAGAACCAGAGGTATAAATTACATAAGCTAGGTTATGATTCAATGCCTTGCTGGTGGGATTTTCATGGCTATATTTGCTAATTAAATCATCCCAATCAGTATCTAAATATACTACTTTAGCGTTAGTTTTCGGCATCTGTGCTGATAACTGTTCTTGAGTCAGTAGTATTGATACCTGAGAATCATTCAGCATATAAACCAAGCGTTCTTCAGGATAGCTGGAGTCTAAAGGAACATAAGCACCACCCACTTTGAGTATTGCCAGCATTCCGATAATCATCTGTGGGGAGCGCTCGACGCAAATTCCCACTAATATTTCTGTTCCGACTCCCAAGCTTTGCAGATAATGCGCTAATTGATTGGCGCGAGCGTTCAACTCTTGGTATGTCAGCGACTCGTCCTCATACACCACAGCGATCGCATCTGGTGTTTGTTCTACCTGTTCCTCAAACACTTGATGGATACATTTAGTATCGGGATATGGTCTATAAGTATCATTCCATTCCACTAGCAATTGATGACGTTCACGCTCAGTTAGCAATGGCAATGTACCTACTGATGCTTGAGGATTCGCCACAATTCCTGCTAATAATGTCTGGAAATGAGCAGTCATCCGGGCGATTCTATCTTCATCAAATAAATCGGTGTTGTATTGCCAAAACCCTTCTAAAGAGTTTCCTTCGTCTGTGTTTGTTTCCCACATTTGTAATGTGAGGTCAAACTTCGCGTTGACGTTATCTAGATGTAGAGGAGCGATCGCTAATTCAGGCGTTTCTAATTGCTCCATTGAAGCATTCTGCAATGCAAACATCACCTGAAATAGGGGACTATGGCTGAGACTACGCTCTATTTGCAAAGCTTCGACAATTTGTTCAAAGGGTACGTCTTGGTTAGCGTAAGCATCCATGCAAGTAGAACGTACTTGCGTTAGTAGTTTTGAGAAACTCGGATTATCTTCTAGTCGAGTTCGCATCACCAAGGTATTGACAAAAAAGCCAATTAACCCTTCTATGTCTTGATGGTTGCGGCTAGCGATCGGTGTTCCTAGCAGAATATCTTGCTGACCACTGTAACGGAATAGTAGAGTAGCGTAAGCTGCCATCAAAGTCATAAACAGGGTGGTTCCTGACTTGTGGCTGAGTTCTTTTAGCGATGCCGTCAGTTTTGCATCTAGCTGGAAGGAAAAACACCATCCTCGGAAAGTTTGCACGGAAGGACGGGCCCTATCAGTAGGTAGTTCCAAAAGAGGTGGTGCGTCTGCTAATTGTCGCGTCCAGTAATTGATTGAAGTTTCTAGTGCTTTCCCTTGCAACCATTGGCGTTGCCAAATCGTAAAATCTGCGTATTGAATCGGTAGTTGTGGGAGGGGAGAAGGTTTGCCAACCAAGAAACCTTGATACAAACTCGACAATTCTTTGATGAATACTCCCATTGACCAACCATCACCAATGATGTGGTGCATGGTCAATAACAAAGCATAAGACTCTGACTTGAGTTGTACTAGGGTGACTCGCAGCAACAGTCCTTTAGTGAGGTCAAAGGGTTGTAATTGATCTTGGGTTGCTAAAAGTTGCAATTGTTCTGACTGTTCTTGTCCTGACAATTGTTGCAAGTTTACAACCAAGAGTTTCATCGTTGCCTGGGGAGCAATTACTTGTACAGGTGTTCCTTCCACCGCGCTAAAAGTGGTGCGTAGAATTTCGTGGCGGCGGATAATTTCGTTGAGGCTGCGTTCTAAAACTTCTATATCTATACGCCCGTTAAGACGAACAGCTTTAAACATATTGTAGAAAGGACTGTCCGGCTCTAATTGCGCTAAAACCCATAGGCGCTGTTGGGCGAAAGAAAGCGGGAATGTTTGAGATTCTGTTTGATTTCCCCGACGAACTTTCGCAATAGCACGGTTATTTCTTTGATATCCCAAAGACTCTGCTACTTGCCAAGTCGCATCGCCTAAAAAGTCGCTGGTGTAATACTGCTTCCAACTATCTGCGGTGCTAGCATTAATGCCCTGATGTTCGTGAAATTTCACATCCCCCACCATTCTAGATTGGGTATAGATCCCATCGGTCATGCGCTGCTTTTTCTCTTTGTATGGTTGCAGCATATCAGGATGGAATTCCACCCCTAAAAATTGACATAAGCCCTCAACACTTGTCTGTGGCTGGCTAACTATGTCTTCAAATTTGACTTGATACTGGCGTTCTTGGGGAACTTGTTGCAAGAATTCGAGAATATTTTGATGGCTAATTAACCAAACGAGTTCAGCGAGTTCTCGTCTATTGAAGGGATGTTGATATGGAAATGTTTGCTCTACTCTAGCTTCTTCATAAGAGCGCATCGTTGCATAAGGATGACGCACAAGGTGTATGTAGAGTGGGTTTTGGAAGTTTATTTCCGCTCGTTTGAGGGTTTCTAAATCTATGGAGTAGGAGGGGGTTTTATCTACCAAGATTTTATCGCCCAGCCATTGCTGTATAAGTTGGTAGAACTGCTTTGTGGTGATATTTTTCGCTTCTAATTCTTCCATAAGTGCGATCGCCTCTTCTGGACTACACCCACGGATTTGCATAATTGTCCGAATTGTCCCTTCCGCCCAAAAGCTGTAACGTCCAGAGAATGCTGCTTTTCGTTCCCCAAGTGTGTTGAACGTCAGCAGTTCCAATTCTGGAGGCGCGAACAATTGGGGATTTCCCCCCAGGATGACGCGGAGTAAGGTAGAACCACTGCGATGAGGCGAGAGGATAAAGATAGCTGGCGGGTTTTTGATTGCGTCGTCATCTATTGGGGGAGCAATGGAGGGAATCAACGATCGCATTTGCAAAACTTTAGCTTCATCGATGCGCTCTTGTGGTGACTCATTAATTGCAGTTATTTCCTTACCCAGGAGTTTTGCTGCTGTTTGTGGGTAGTGTTCTTCTATGTAAGCTGCTAGTTTAGCAACTGTCTTGGTATCAAATAGAACAACAAAATGAATAATCTCATTTAGTTGTGCTTGCAGTTTATTAATCAGAATCGCTCCCCGAATCGAATCGCCACCTAGTTCAAAGAAGTTATCATCAATACCCACTCTGTCTAGTTTGAGGGCTTCTGCGAATAAATGTGCGATCGCCTTCTCTATAGGAGTGCGAGGAGCAACAAATTCTATATCTAACTGAGGACGTTGGCGCTGTTGTCGGGATGCAATCTCTTTGAGGATGAGTTCGGGACTGTAAAGATTCCGAGCAATGCGCTCAAAGAAGTCTGCAAAGGAGGCTATTTTTACCGAGCTATCAGATCCAGATTTTGCTTCTTGCTCTAACTTGTTATCTACTGTATCAACATCGGATATTAGTACTTTATTGGATTTGGACGAGGCTACTTTTACTAGACTCTCATCAGCTTCTTTAACTACGGTATCTACATCGGATATAAGTAATAAATTGCTTTCGGATGCGGTTTGAGATGGAAACTCGAATAACCAACCACCATCTTTCTCCTGCTGAAATTTTCTACCAACACTAACCAGAAAATTCCAAGCTGGTTGATTCTTCTCCGTAGGTGTATAGAAAAGCTCGACTCGTTCTAATCCTCTTTCTTGAGCAAGATTTCCCAAATAGGCAAGCATTTTATGCTCCACACCCCGACCAAGCACCCGACAACTAAGCAAAAATGTGTCTACAGATAGTGCATTTTCTTGAGATTCAAACAAGAGCAGACCGACTAAGCCATAATCTCCAAAGCGGTCTTTTACCTTGACCACCCGACACTCTAACCTTCCTAAATTACAAAGTTGTTGAATTTCAACCTCAGACCGTCGGATTGTTGTGAGGTTAAACTGATTGGTACGTTGGGTAAGTTGAGCAACCCGCGAAAGTTGCTCGTTTTGCATTGGCGAAATCTCAATTTCTAAGTTCAGTTGGGCTAAGAAATCAGTAAAGGAAAGAGAATCCTGTTGCAAACGCTGGCGTTGGACATTCTGTTGATAGAGATTAGTTCTTTGTTGGTCTTCTTGAGTAGTTTGGAGTTGGTCGAAAGCCCAAATATGCTGTAAAAATTGCGGAATACGTACAGCCGAAGGCTGATAGCTTTGCGTCTCGCACTCTTGAGGAAGTTGTAATGTCAAGACTTCTGGACAGTTTGCTCTAACTTCAGCACACTCAACTGGATTGTCATCAATGAAGATGAAGCTATCTAAACTCAGTTGCAGTTCGTCAGCTAAAGCTTTCAAATTCTCCGATTTCGATTGCCAGTTAATGCGCCAATTGACGAGATGATGGCGCTTAAGCACCATATCTTGATGCTGGTCAAAAACTGCGAATACATCCTCTTCTTGATTCTTACTACACAAACAAATCAACTTTCCTGCTGCTTGCTGTGCGACGATAAATTCTTGTAGCCTTCGAAATTGTGGATCAATTTTTACTCCAGAAACTCCATCCTCCCCACAAACACCACTCCATAGGGTGTAGTCGCAGTCAAGAGCAATCACCTTGTAAGGAGAGCTTTTCAAAGCAAAGATTTTCCGCGCCAGCATTGTCCCCAATGCACAGAAAAAGGTCGGCGTGTAAGGAATATGTCCTAGTTCGTCACCATAAGGGTCATAGTACTCTTTTACTGGGTAAGTACTGGTCAATTCTTGACTTTTTATCAGATACATACCACTAACATCTTTGAGATCATCTGCTAACAGTTCCTGCATTCTCTCATGTAAAGTGTTATCTGCTGCATCTTTTGTTAGAGAGGGAGGACATATACAGACCAAGTAAGGAATTCGCGATCGCGTCGTTGCAGTTTTCAAAGCACTGCCAAAATCCTTAACAGTTTGCTCTATTTGAGCTAAGTCTTTTCCGAATTGCTGCGATCCTGGGTTGTGGTTCTGGTTGAGGCGAGTAGCATAAATATTAAAGAGTCCTGAACCGTGCAACAGAGACTCTTCATCTACAACAAATTTAAAGCCTTTGTCTTCAAGCAAACGCATGACCTGTTTAAGCGTACTGCCTTCTTGGTCATGTACTTCCATGACTATCTGTTTAATCAGTGGCCAGTGATTGTCTTGAATACCTTGGAGAATTGCTAACTCGCTTTTTTCAGCATCTAGTTTCAGCAAATCAATCTTTTCAATCTTGTATTCTTCGATAATTTCTGATAGAGTTCGCAGTTGAGCCTGATAAGTTTCTCGCTCTAGTCTATCCTTGAGAAATTGATCAGCTAGGCGTTCTAACGACTCTTCATCTAGAGAATTATCGCGTTGCAGCATATTAATAATGACTGAGCGAATAGCCTTTTCATCTTGCTCTGTATCAGCTGCAAAACTTGAAAAAACTGAGGAGCGAGGGTAAAAAGTAAAGGTTTCTTCTCTGGACTCGCCACCTAATCCGCAGTTAAAAAGATGGGTATTTTGACAGTAAAGCTTTGCATTAGTCTGTAGCTTGTCAAAGGCATGGGGTGCAGGTTCAAAAGCATAAATAGTCCCTTTTGGGGATTTTTGCTGGGCAAATAAGGTAAATAGACCAATATTTGCTCCGACATCGATTATACAGTCGTCTTCATTGAAGACAATTCCATGCTTTAAATAGACGCGATCGCCAAAAATTTCTTGATACAGATACTCGGTTTCGTACTGGTTAAGGTGAGCTATTTCTAAGTGATTTGGTAAGTTGTGGCGTAAGCGATCGCCAAAAATTTGTTCTTTTAGATAATCGTCAACTCTTAATTGCAGACGATTCTTGGTTCCTTCCCAATCCTCAAACCTAACCAAAACTACATTGACTCCATTTTGATTGTTAGTCAGAAGGCTGGCTGGATTGAGAAGTTCTTGAAATACCTGATTGTAAGGAGCAAACTCTATTAAATAACTAATTCCTATCTCTTGAAACCAATATGATAACAAATCCTCAATTGGTTCACTTGTAAACGTCGCCGTAATAACAATTTTCTTTTCAGGTATATGTTTTAATAAATTTTGTCGAGCCATAAAACTGATTCTCAGTAATTACTTCTACATTAAAAGAAATTATTTGATAACAAAAGCAGGTTAATCAGTCTTAAAACAAGGAATTAAAAAATCGATTTATGCTTTTAGCCAGATCGTAAAGCATCGATTTAACATGACCACAATTCATTTTTTTAATACCAAAAAGTTTTCAAGCACTGTACTGATATTTAGTTAAAAACTATACATTTATAGGTAGAGTTAAATATCTTTAGTAGAATTGGAGATTACAAGTTTTATTAACTTTTTTTGCAGTTATTGATAAACAGATCATCCCAGTTTTTTAAATAAAACGCAATACCAGTTAAGACACTTAAGAAGACATTCAATAAAACAGTTAAGAAAGTTAAGAAAGTTAAGAAAGTTAAGTAGATATAGCTATAGTCATGAACATGAAGATGAGGTAGACTTGTTGCTGCGTTTGGCCTCAAACCGATGTGTTTGGGAGGGTACACCCAGTGCTTATAAGGGAATGGCACTAAGAAAAGCTCTAAGCCATACAGTATAAGCGCTACAGATTTTAAAGCTATTAAACATTGTCGGAACGGGGCAGGCGATTATTCTTGATGAAGTATTGCGATCGCTAATGAAGTTTGTTCCTGGTTACGCCAGGAGCGTAGTTGAGATGCCTGTGGCAGTAAACTATGCTATGCCTAACTCT
>NZ_JBALDN010000014.1:0-49255 GCF_036917375.1 Nostoc sp. | reverse complement strand
CCAATAAGAAATCTTTGAGATGCACCACACGCTCATTTTCATTCTTGGACAATGCTTAATTTACACGACTTTCAGCCTTAACTGAACCGTATTGGTTCAGAAGTGGTTGCAAACTATGCGCGGTATAGACGTGGAATGGGATGACCACAGCGCCCGTAGTCTTCGCCTCCTCACATCTGAACCGGAAACATCCTCCTTACAGCTATCTGTTACCGATACTCTGCGGTATCTAGCTCCTGGCGTGGTGGAGTGGGAAAAACTTGAGCTAGAAAAGCGAATTCAAGTACCAGAAGTCCTTAGCATTGGTATGTCCCGTATGTACTTAACTTCTTTACCAGGATTGCCACCTGCAAGACGCAAACTTGCTGCTGAAGAAATGGTCGAGGCTATGTGCTACTCGGTAAGAGGTGCAGAGAATTTTCTAGATGGGGTATTTCAGGATTTAGAACAGCGAAAACAGCAGCAACCTGAATGGTGGAGCGATCGCGATCGTATCTTGATTGTCGTGGGTAGCTACGACGAATCCGAATGGGTCACGTCTATCTTACAATCGCGCTACCCTCCGCCGTGACAATGCTCCTACTCATCTTCATGGGATTCTGCGAAGCGAAATCAGGAATCTACAACATTTACCCACCCAGATTGTAGTTGCTCCTTTGATGGCTTTAGAGCGGGGTCATAACATCTTGAATGCTCAAGGCAAAGCTGCATTTGGTGCAGTGTTATTCCTCAATAGACCGATGGCAGGGTGTGTGTGATGATAGAGAGCGATCGCTTTACCTGAGCGTTAGAAAGCCTTTAAATACTGAAAAGCACATATTACGTACATGGCAGTCTCGTCTTGACAATGGCAGCAGGCAACCTGGAAAAGCCAGAATCTTAGAAATTGCCCTGATTCATCACCCACAAATCAAAGGCGACAAGCTAGCTCATTTTGTTCACTCTCTCAGAAGTCGCTGGCCTTATTTTGCAAATGATGTTAGTCTCCCATTGCCTTTTCGCTTTGCTATCAAGGCTAAAGAGTATGCTGTAAGTATCAGAGATACTATAGAACCCTCAGAGGCTGATGATTCAGACTTTTAGCAACAAAGCCGCCTTTTAGATTTTGCAGCTACATTAAATCACTAGCTGTTAAACGTTAAGCTTGGTAAAAATGGGAATAAGTAGGACGTTTCCCTGAATAAAGCTACTATCGAGATATGAGCAATACCAGTAACTTTCGTGAAGCTTTCCGTGAAGCTAAAACTCAAGCCCTTATTGGCCCAAATGTAATTGCTAACGCCCTGCCTTACGTAGGTGGCGGTCTTGTGCTAACGGCACTAGGGACATACGGCGGTCTGGGAGTTATCCGTGCTAACCCCCAACTATTTTTCCCCACCTTCATAGGTGCGGTGATTGTGGAGTTAATTCTGTTCTTTGTTGCCCAAAATGTCGCTGAAAAAGGTAACAAAGGGCTTGCATTGCCCTTGTTGGCAACCTACAGCCTCTTATCTGGATATACTCTCAGTGGCCTAGTTTTTGTCGCTTTGGGACAAAAAGGTGTTGGCATTCAAGGTATTGGTTTGGCTGCCCTTAGTTGTGGCATCACATTTATTGCCGCCCGTCAAATAGGTTCAAATCTCTCTGAACAAGACGGCATAGCTTTGACAAAAACCATCAATCTTGGTGTTATCGCTTTGGTGGCTGTATGCTTTGCCCAATTCGGGTTTGCCATGTTTGGTGTTTACACACCAAATTGGTTAGAAATCGCTATTTCCGGTTTAGGAGTATTCCTGTTTGTTGGTGCATCTGTCGTCGATTTCTACATCTTGCCGCGTGCTTACAGCGATGACCAGTATCTGCCTGTGGCTTTGTCGATGTACCTTACTTACATAAATTTGTTTGTCTTTATCTTGCGGTTGCTAATTGCCATAAATGGCCGCGATTAAGTACCTGTAAGTAGAAAAACTTAACAAATTATCAACCGTGGTTAAGCATTAGCAGCCACGGTTTTTTGTGGGATGAGAAACTAGAGCAATTTTAGTAATACAATATGTAGTAAGTTATCAACGCCTGTGAGTAAAACCATGCTGGAACTGTTGAACATCAAACGCGAAGTAGAAAGGTTATCAAATATCTTGACTAAGGCTGAAGGCTGTCTTTGACGTTCGAGAACTGAGTGCAAGAATTGAGGACTTGAATGAATTAGTTTCTCAACCTACTTTCTGGCATAATTCCATCACTTCGCGTCAGACACTTCAAGAAATTGATTCACTCAACGCTAAAAAGAAACAATATCAGCGATCGCACTTCATTCTAGAAGATATCAAGGCTGCACTAGAACTACTAGAATTATCTGCTGATGAGGAATTGTTGCTAGAGGCGCAAACCAACCTTACCCAACTCCAGCAAGAACTTGAAACAGTAGAAATACAACAATTGATGTCCGACCCCTCCGACCAAAAAGGTGCATTTCTAACTATTACTGCTGGGGTTGGTGGTGCAGATGCTCAATATTGGGTATATATGCTGCTACGAATGTACTCTAAATGGGGAGAAAGCAACAGTTACAAAATCCTTTTAGTGGAAGAATCTTGCGGGGATTTAGCTGGAATTAAGTCTGCCTCCTTGGAAATTATCGGTCGTTATGCATACGGCTACCTAAAATCAGAAACAGGCACACATCAACTAGAGCAAATATCGCCCTTTGATGCTGCTAACAGCTTGCGAACGAGTTTAGCTAGTGTAGAAGTTATCCCAATATTGGGTGAGTCTGTTGAGTGGGAGATTCCAGAGAAGGATTTGGAAATTACTTTTTATCGCTATCGGGGGAATGTCAACCGGACAGAAACATGGGTAAAGATAGTTCACATTCCTAGTAGGATTAGTGTATCTTGTAACCAAGAACGCAGTCAGATGCAAAACAAAGAGAAAGCCTTAGCTATTCTCAAGAGTAAACTGTTTGCGATGCCTACGGCTGGCTACGCCTACGCACTAGCCCAAGGTGTCCAGATTGACAAAATTCAACCTCGGCTAATAAAGTCTCTATCCAGCAAGCTCATCCGTGAATATATCTTGCATCCTTACACCAAGGTGAAAGATTTACGTACTAATGTAGAAACACCTGCTGCGACAGAGGTATTAGACGGCAAAATTGATTTGTTTATCAAAGCCTATCTGCAACAGCTAAATCAGACTACTTCAGTTACCCAAGAAGCACTTGATAATTCCAAGTCACTTTTGTAACTTAGAGTAAGTAGTGGAGAAAAAATTTGCCCAACTACAGCTAAAATCAAGAAACATAAGTAGAATAAAGGGCAATTTTCAAATCTAAAGCGCTCTATCTATCATTCAGCAAGCACTATGGAAGTTTTAGAACTCAAACGCGAAATCGAAACGTTGTCTGGCCGCCTGGGTAAAACCCAGGACTATCTTTGACGTACCTGCACTGACAGCCAAAATTCAAGACCTAGAAAAAATATCAGCACAGCCAGAATTTTGGGATAACCAAACCCAGGCTCAACAAACCCTGCAAGAACTCAACGACCTGAAAGCCCACCTCCAGCAATACGATCGCTGGCACGCCAATCTAGAAGATACCAAGGCAGTTGTTGAATTGTTGGAGTTAGAAACTGATGAGGCACTACTCCAAGAAGCAGAATCTACCATCACTAAACTGAATCGTGACCTGGATCAGTGGGAGTTACAACAGTTACTTTCTGGCCCCTATGATGCGGAAGGTGCTGTATTGACGATTAGTGCTGGTGCTGGTGGCACAGATGCTCAAGACTGGGCATTTATGCTGATGCGGATGTACACTCGTTGGGGCGAAGCTCATGGCTATAAGGTAACTTTAGCTGAAGAGTCAGAGGGTGATGAAGCCGGAATTAAATCGGCAACCTTAGAAATTACTGGTCGCTATGCTTATGGTTACTTGCGATCGGAAATGGGTACACATCGCTTAGTGCGGATTTCACCTTTTAATGCCAACGGCAAGCGACAAACCAGTTTCGCAGGGGTGGAAGTGATGCCGCAGATTGATAACTCTGTGCAATTGGATATTCCAGACAAAGATTTGGAAATCACCACAACTCGCTCTGGTGGTAAAGGTGGTCAAAACGTCAACAAAGTAGAAACTGCGGTGCGGATTGTTCACCTTCCCACTGGTCTTGCCGTGCGCTGTACAGAGGAGCGATCGCAGCTGCAAAATAAAGAAAAAGCCTTAAATCGCCTCAAAGCAAAGCTGTTGGTCATAGCCAAAGAGCAACGTGCCCAAGAAATTGCCGAAATTCGTGGCGATATGGTGGAAGCCTCCTGGGGAAACCAAATCCGTAACTATGTGTTTCATCCTTACCAGATGGTGAAGGATTTGCGTACAAACACAGAAACAACAGCGATTGGTGATGTGATGAATGGCGAAATTGATACATTCATCCAAGCTTATCTGCGCCAAGAAAATAAACTAGTAGAAAATACTTCGGTATAGAGGCGCTCGTTATATAACACCCTGATTGCTAAGGCGTTTCACTGAGAAACGCCTTAGCAATATATAGGCGATCGCAATTCATCGCAATTCTATGTTCAGACCAACTGTTACAGTTATAAAAGAGTCTGTAGACAAATAATTATGAGCAACTCACCTTCAACAGAACCTCAACCTAGCTACGTAAAACTCGCCATGCGAAACATGGTGCGGAAGAGTGGAACTTCCTTAAAGCATTTTGCGTTGACTGCTGTAGGGCTTTTAGCTCTGCTTGTTGGTCTTGCTTACCTCACTCACTAACGACAAATCGTAAACCTCAGACAAGGAGACTGTGTGCCCCTGAGAGTTGAACTATATGTGGAGGAGTATTTTTATGAGTTGTCCCCGACAACATCTGTAAAAATTGGCGAGACTAATGACCGAATTACCCCTGAAACTTGGGAAAACTGGTTTAATCACTGGTTGGAAATACTTCAGCCTCAGATTCCACCAGCGCCAAGTTATGAAATCGGGCTGCGTTTGACAGATGACTTGCAAATTCAAGAACTGAATGCTCAGTATCGTCAGCAAAATAAGCCGACAGATGTTTTAGCCTTTGCAGCTTTGGAGGTGGATTTTCCTCAAAGCAAAGAAATGCTTGCCTCTGTCCCATTATACTTAGGTGATATTATTGTGTCTGTAGATACAGCACAACGCCAAGCTCAAGAACAGGAACACAGCTTACCAACTGAGCTAGCCTGGTTAGCTACTCATGGTTTATTACACCTGTTGGGCTGGGATCATCCTGATGAAAAAAGTTTGGAGCGAATGTTAAAACAGCAAGTGAGATTGCTGAATGCAATAGGTATTGCTATTGACATCGAATAGCAGTAGCTGATGTATCTCTTAATGTTAATTTTGGGTAATACTTTTATAATACTTCTGTGGAAAATTGCTTAAAGATTGCCTCAAAGTTAATTCTGCCATTAAGATCGGCGAATATTCCCACTGTAGCAACTCTGTTCTCGTGTTTTTAAGTCTATGACCCAAAAAATTTCTCCATCACCAACGCCTACCTCGTTACAAACACTGGTGTCTAACGAACGGGAATTCTCCTGGAAAGTAGCCTCTAATTTATTTGTTAGTTTTAAATATGCCTGGGCTGGAATCAGCTATAGTTTTCAAACTCAACGTAATTTTCGCATCCACGTAAGTGTTTGTGCAATGGCGATCGCTTTAAGTGTTTTTTTGCATCTGCGAGCCGTGGAAATAGCCGTAATTGGTATAACTAGTGGTTTAGTTTTAGCATTAGAGTTACTAAATACAGCGATCGAGTCCCTTGTGGATTTAACCGTCAAG
This sequence comes from Nostoc sp., assembly GCF_036917375.1. Lineage (GTDB taxonomy): Bacteria > Cyanobacteriota > Cyanobacteriia > Cyanobacteriales > Nostocaceae > Nostoc. The sequence goes on along the minus strand of NZ_JBALDN010000014.1, from coordinate 43,455 downwards.
CAGACATACCATGAATTGGCAAAAATTGCTAAAGATTGTGCGGCTGGTGCAGTGCTTGTGTCTGCTTTGGTAGCAGTGCTAGTAGCTGGTATCCTATTACTCCCTCCTCTGGTAACGTTGATTATATCGGCTTTATAGCTGTGACTTGCGTAGGACTAGCCCACCGCAAGCATCGCCAAGTGAGTAATTTGGTAAAAAGATCGCACTCTGTCCAATCCCCTTTGGAAAACATATTCAAAATTTAAGTAATGCGATTGTGCCAAGCATCCTGACTAAAGGATTCCTTGGTAATCTTTGAGAAGTGGCCGCAGAGTAGCTGCTTCATACCTATGCGTCCACGTCAGCGTTATTTTTACACCTAACGAACAAATAGCATAAGATACTTATCTATGCTTTTTGCAACTGATGAGTGGTAAAAACCAGGAGTGATAAGCTTTGATTATAGTTATTGACAATTACGACAGTTTTACATATAATTTAGTGCAGTATCTGGGAGAATTGGCATCAGAGTTCCCAGTGGCAGATGATATTAAAGTTTTTCGCAACGACAAAATATCCATAGATGAGATTCGGGCATTAAAGCCGGAAGCCGTAGTTATTTCTCCTGGGCCTGGTCGCCCGGAAGATGCTGGCATTTCTTTAGAATTGATTGAACAGCTAGGACAAGAGTTACCAATTTTGGGTGTCTGTTTGGGACATCAAAGCATTGGTCAAGTGTTCGGTGGTAAAATAATTCCTGCTCCAGAGTTGATGCATGGCAAAACCTCTCAGGTGTCTCACACTGGAGTGGGGGTTTTCCGGGGATTAGAAAGTCCTCTAACCGCCACTAGGTATCATAGTTTGGTAATCGAACGTGAGACTTGCCCAGATGTGTTAGAAATCACCGCTTGGGTTGAAGATAACACCATTATGGGAGTGCGACACCGGAACTATCCTCACATTCAGGGCGTCCAGTTTCACCCAGAGAGTGTCCTGACAGCTTCAGGAAAACAGTTATTGCGAAATTTTCTGGAACAGTTACAGTCAAGAGCATAATTAATGAAACGACGACAGTTGATGGGCTATGCTGGGGCGGGGTTGGTAACAGCTTTGCTTACTACCTTGGGTTCTGAATCTCAAGCTGACGCACAATCTAGCGGTTTATCAGTTCAGTGGTTGGGTCATACTTGCTTTCTTTTTACTGGTGGTGGTGCGAAAGTTCTGGTCAATCCATTTCGGACGGTTGGTTGTACTGCTGGGTATCGTCCCCCAAAAGTTGCAGCAGATTTGGTACTGATTAGCAGCCAACTTTTAGATGAAGGTGCTGTAGACGTACTACCGGGAAATGCAAAACTGATCTACGAACCAGGAGTTTATGAGTTTAAAGGCATTAAATTCCAAGGAATTGCTATAGACCACGATCGCAAAGGTGGTAAGCAGTTTGGCTCAAATACTGCTTGGAGTTGGAAGCAAGGCGGAGTTAATATCCTACACTTAGGAGGAGCTGCTGCACCCATTTCCATTGAGCAAAAAATCCTGATGGGGCGTCCCGATGTGGCATTTATTCCAGTGGGAGGCAGTGCAAAAGCCTACAATGCTGAGGAAGCAAAGCAGGCTGTTCAAATATTAAATCCCAAGTTAGTGATTCCAACCCATTACCGGACACAAGCTGCTGATGCTGCTAAGTGCGATCTTTCCCCACTAGATAATTTTCTAACCTTGATGCAAGGTATGACAGTACGGCGTAGCAATGGAGATAGTATTTCCATTAGCCCTAGCAAATTGCCGGAAAAGGGGGAAATTCAGGTTTTGAGTTACAAATTTTGAATAAAGGGGACTGGGGATTGGGAAAGAAGCAGAGGAAGCAGGGGGAGAATGATGACTCCTGCCTCCATCTCCTGAATTCTGAATTCTTATTTTAGAATGTATACCACTCTCCGGTCAGCTTATCTGCGTCGCTGATAGGATTATCAACTGCCGTTGTCCCATCTATAGTCCAGATGGTGTCTGTACCTGCTGTCTGATCGCGCCAGTAGATATCAGTTTTGCCATCACCGTTGAAATCGCCAAGAGATGGTGTCAAGGCAGCGTTATTAGCTGGTAAGAAAGCTTCAGTTGCAACTGTTGTACCATCCATCAACCAAGCAGTGTTCTCACCAGTTGTGCCATTGTGCCAGAAGATATCGGTCTTGCCATCACCGTTGAAATCGCCAATTTTGGAAGTCCAGGATGAGTCAAGTGTACCTAAAGCACCTTCTGTGACTAAGATGCCATTCATCGTCCAAACCTTGTTCTCACCAGTTTGAGCGTTTCTCCACAGAATGTCTGTCTTAAAGTCGCCGTTGAAATCACCAAGGCTAGCAGTCCAGGCGGCATCTTGTGATTGTAGAGCAAAGTCAGTCTTTTGCGTACCATCCATAAACCAAGCGACGTTATCGCCAGTTGTCTGATTGCGCCAGAAGATGTCACTCTTGCCATTGCCGTCGAAATCAACAATGGTAGGAGTATATGCTGCGTCTGTAGTGTCTAAAACAGTTGCATTCAGAACTGTGGTGCCATCCATCTCCCAAATAGCATTCTCACCGGTTTGACTATTGTGCCAGAAGATATCGGTTTTGCGATCGCCATTGAAATCTCCAATCTGAGGACTCCAGGCTGGATCGACGCTACTTAAAGCAGCCGCACTACCAACTTTGGTTCCATCCATCAGGACAACGCTATTCTCACCGGTTGTCTTATTGCGTAATAAGAAGTCGGTTTTGCCATCAGCATTGAAGTCAGCAATTTTGTAATCATAGGCAGATAGGTCGAATTGACCTAAAGAACCCTGTTCGATAACTTTTGTGCCATCCATCAACCGAATGATAATCTCACCAGTTGAAGAATTGACCCAAACTTTGTCCGTTTTGCCATCACCGTTAAAGTCAGGAGTAATCGCCGCACTAGTTAAGTAAGGATTAGGATTGGGATTTGCTGACGTTTTAATAGGCGCAGTTATCGGTTGACTTTCTAGTGCTAGTGAAGAACTCTTATTTCCAAACCCCAAATCATAATTTAAACTCTTAAGAGAAGTTGTCAAGATTTCTGATTTTGCAAAAGAATCTGATGCTAATCGAGATGTATTCAAAGCTAAGGGTGAGGAATTTTGATTTTCAGGCATGGTGAATTTTTATTATTGGCTGTCATATTTTTTTAACTTTTTTTGGCAATCTCTTTCTGTAACGAAATAACATTTACCTGGTTTTCAAGATTTCTTTATAACTATTTTTTATTTATTAATGTCACTTTTTGAAGATAAATATTTGTTTGTTTTAAACTATTTTTGTAAAATTTTCAAGTTCGATATAAGCAATTGCAAAATATGTTTTGTGATATATATAATTATTTATAAATAAAAATGATTAATTTATCTATTTTCTTTGACATTTGAAGATTGTATCGAAACTTCACCTGTGAACTATAAATTTATTTTATGTTTAATTAAATAGATTTAATTAAGATAGAAGCGATCGCTACATTAGTCCTAATGAATTTCTCTAATATTACCTTTGTTTTTTGGCACATCTTTAAGTAGTGGCTGAAGCTCCATTATTTTTTATTTTCTAAACAAGCTTAGATAAAAAATAACCTTGATCACCGGCTAGTCCTAAATTTGAGCTATCTAATTTAACCCAATAAAAATCAAATGCTATAGGGCTTTTGCTAGTAATTGGATGTATTTCCCAATGCTGCCAAGTAGATGGTGTAGACTGAGTTAATTCGAGATGATAAACATAACGTTCTTGAATTTCATCCCGATAGGGAGTCATGTTGTATTGATAAATACCCAATAACTCAATAATACGAACTCCCTTAACACCAGATTCTTCATAAATTTCTCGCAGCACAGCTTCAGATGGCTCCTCACCTTTTTCAACTGTACCAGCAGGTACTTGCACGCCAGCTTCAGGAAAATCAGTATGTGTAAACACCATTAATTCATCTTTGTTAGTTACGTAAGCGAGAACTTTTTTTATTGTGGGTTGAGTAGACATATTTTTGACTATGTGTTGTTAGATTTATGAAATATTAGAATGTAAGATAAACGTTGAAAAATTATTTCATGAATATCCTAAATCATTAGATAGCTACAAGATTCCCAGCTTTTTTAAAAAGTAAGGAATATAACTCTTTTGAGATAATTGATTATTATCTAATGATTTATGACTTGAGTGGAAACAAATATTGGTTAGAATAACTTAGATTAGCAACTATTAAGAGGCATCATCTGTGCATCTGTTAGTTGCTAAAAGTCTCAAATAATACAATACTTTTAAAAGTACATCAACTATGCAAGCAGAATATCGGCAGCGTCGCGAACAGTTAATGGCAAAAATTGGTGATGGAACAGCCATTTTTCGCAGTGCGCCAATGGCAGTAATGCACAACGATGTCGAGTATGTTTATCGGCAAGATAGTGATTTTTTTTACTTAACTGGTTTTAATGAACCACAAGCAGTAGCAGTGTTAGCGCCGCATCATGCAGAACATCGGTTTGTGCTGTTTGTCCAACCAAAGGATCGCGAAAAAGAAGTATGGACTGGTTATCTTTGTGGGGTAGATGCAGCCAAGGAAATTTATGGTGCTGATGAAGCGTACCCGATTAGCGAGTTAGATGAAAAGTTACCGCAGTATTTAGAAAAAGCCAGCCGGATTTACTATCACTTAGGACGCGATCGCAGTTTTAACGATCAAATCCTCAAACATTACCAAAGTTTACTGCGGACTTATCCTAAACGCGGTACAGGGCCGATCGCTATTGAAGATACTGGCCCTGTCCTCAACAGCATGAGATTGATCAAAAGCGAAGCTGAGTTGGAATTGATGCGTCAAGCAGCTGCGATCGCCACCGAAGCACACAATTATGCCCAAGAAATCGCCGCACCGGGACGTTATGAGTACGAAATCCAGGCGGAGATGGAGCGGATCTTTCGAGTTCGGGGTGGAATGGGGCCTGCTTATCCTTCCATTGTGGCTTCTGGTGTAAATGCTTGCGTACTACACTACATTGAAAATAATCGTCAAATGCAGGATGGAGAATTACTGCTAATTGATGCCGGTTGTGCTTACGGTTATTACAACTCCGATATTACGCGGACATTTCCTGTTGGGGGTAAATTTACGCCAGAACAAAAGACGCTGTATGAGATTGTTTTGGAGGCGCAAAAACAAGCGATCGCTCAAGTACAACCAGGTAATCCCTTCAAATTAGTTCACGATACAGCAGTGCGCGTCATTACAGAAGGTTTAGTCGAAGTTGGTATTCTCAAGGGTGAAATTGATAAGTTAATTGAAGAAGAGAAATACAAACCATATTATATGCATCGCACTAGTCATTGGTTAGGTTTGGATGTCCATGATGTCGGTGTTTACCAGCATGGTGAAGATAAACCACAGATTTTACAACCAGGTCAAATTTTGACAGTGGAACCGGGATTATATATTGTGCCAGATACCAAACTAGCAGAAGACCAGCCAGAGACCGATCCTCGATGGGTTGGGATTGGTATTCGTATTGAAGATGATGTGTTAGTAACACCTGGAGGACATGAGGTGTTAACTGCGGGGGTTCCTAAAGAAATAGATGAAATAGAAAAATAAAAAATGGGTATGATGCCCACCATTTGTAAGATACGATTGTAAATCGCACTTAATACGGACAGAACTCACAGAGGTGGATTTCAAATCCTTGATTTAGTATTAGTCCACGCAGGTGGACTTTGCTTTGTGTAGCCGCTACTTCCAGTCGCTTTTAAAACTCCACTTCTAAAGGAAAAATTGCGGTGAAAGTAGAGCCAACGCCTACCTGCGAGGCTAGGTTAATTTGACCTTGCAATAGTTTTACCAACCGCGAAACGATCGCTAATCCCAATCCTGTACTATCAGGAAGATAGGGGCGATCGCTAGAACTCACGCGAAAGTAGGGTTCAAATATCTGGGCTTGGTTTTCGGGTGCAATGCCAACTCCAGTGTCAGAAACTGCGATCGCCCATCTTTGCTTCTCCAACACCTGACACATGATAATAATAGTTCCCGACTCTGTATAACGAATCGCATTACTAAGAAGATTTGTAATAATCTGTTGCAACTGAAATGAATCTGTGATTAATTTTTCAGGGATGCGATCGCAATCGACTACGATTTGTAAATTTTTTCCCACAGCTAAAGGTTCCAACATTTGACAGACATTATCGATTAATTCCCGCACATCGGTAGGCGCTAATTGGATTTTTATCTGTCCTGCCTCATAGCGGGAAAGTTCTAGTACATCATTGATTAAATGGAGTAACTGTCTACCATTGCGTAGTACCCGCTCAATATGTTCTAAATTAGTATAGTTGTCTTTTATACCAGCTTTCCGCCGTTGTTGGCGTAAAAACAGATCCGAATAACCAATAATAGAAGTTAGAGGATGTTTTAATTCGTGGGCTAGTTGGGAAAGATACTCTTGATTGGCGCTAATTAACCGCGTCAGTTCCTCATTATGGAGCGTTAATGATGCTTGCAACTGCTGTAATTCCCGCAAGCGTTCCTCAACATAACTCTTGAAACATCGAGCGATCGCTTCGTCTAGGATAGCGTCAATCAAACGCATAGAACGAATTATCTCTACAGGTGTTCCTTCCAATAAATCTGCTTGTAGAGCATCAAATATTATTGTTCGCAGCAGATGATATTCTCTGGCGATTTCTGCTGGGTCAAAGCCTTGTTCGGCTCGAATAGCTCCATGCTGAAAACTGGCAGTAACTATTGACTGAATATCATTATCCTGAGATTTTGAAAGCACTGTCACCATAGCTTTCAAAACATCAGGGACGTGATCCTTTACAGCTGTATAAGATAGATCATCAGCACTTTCAATCCGTCTATCCTTGCGAACCGCTAAAATCCATTTATCGACGATGGTATCCGTTTTTTCAGCCAGTACTTGACTAAAATCCATTATGTTAAATTCAGCTAGGAGATAGATGAGTAAACTTCCATATCCAATTAGTTTAACGAGTGCAGTGAGCTTTTACCAAATTTAACAATTTAGTTCACCTACCAAAAGAAATAGATTATATATGTTATTTTGTTTGCTAATTAAGTAGTCGTATATAAAATATTATCGGTATATTCCGTTTTCTATTAAAAAATATTAATCAAGCACGTAACATTTTTGATACTTTGCTTGACTATATTGTTTGGCTGTCTGTCCAAGGAGTTCACTCACAACACAACTCAATACACAAGTACTATATATCACTAAGAAGTAACTAATAGCACTGAAATTAAGTATTAAAATAAACAACATTTCTCATAAAATAGATGGCTTTTACTGAGCATCAATGTTATATTGTTCATAATGTGAATAATTTAGTATCCATTAGAGTAAGTCAGCCTAATTCAGCGTGTCACAGTGCATAACGCTGGAGCGGAGGAACCAAATTGTGGGGCGTATCTCATAGAAAGTGAGGAGTTGAGAGTAGAGGAGTTAGAAGTTACTAACTACTAATATTTAACTCATAACTCATAACTTTCTTCAGAAGGGCATCTCTCAGCCCTAGCCCGTCAGCTAACTTCGTAGGCATTGAGAGGAGACTGAAGAGACGGCATTATTTATAATGTTCCGATCTCATCGGTGTCCAAGGCTGGTACTGCTCGAATTTTTTGTACCTGCACTTAAATCTGTTGAGGTCGTAAATGATATTTCAACTAAATTTGGCTGCGATCGCGGCGATCGCTGGACAAGCTGCTTGGAAAAAAACAAAACCTGTAATTGTCAAGGATGTTTTCTTTCTACCTATATTGGGTTTCTTGGGAATAATTGTGCTGTGGTGGATTGTTGCACTTGCCAACCATGAATTGATGCCCACTCCACCAGAAGCGCTAATTGCTAATCTAGACTACATTTTAAATCCCTTCTACCAGCGAGGCCCAGGCAACTTAGGAATTGGTTGGCTATTGATCGCAAGTCTGCGCCGGGTATTAATAGGCTTTTTGTTGGGTGCGGTAGTAGCGATTCCTCTGGGGTTTCTAATTGGTATGTCCAGATCGGCAATGCTAGCGCTTAATCCGCTCATTCAAATTTTTAAACCTGTATCGCCCCTAGCTTGGCTACCCATCGCCTTAGCAATTTTCAATTTAGCAGATCCTTCAGCTATTTTTGTCATATTTATTACCTCCTTATGGCCAACAATTATTAATACCGCCTTAGGAGTTTCTAGCGTTCCCCAAGATTATTTAGATGTGGCACGAGTCCTAGAAATGCCCCGTTGGCGACGGATTACAAAAATCATTTGGCCTGCAAGTTTGCCGTATATTTTTACAGGTTTACGAATTAGTTTAGGGATAGCTTGGCTAGTAATTGTTGCCGTAGAAATGCTTACAGGCGGTATTGGTATCGGCTTCTTTGTCTGGGATGAATGGAGTCGCTTAAACCTGAGTTCAGTGTTTTTAGCTGTGTTCATAATTGGCTTAACTGGGTTAATTCTAGATTACGCCGTGGGTAAACTTCAAGAATTAGTAACCCATCGTCCTAAAACTTCCAACTAACAAAATCAGGCTGCTATCAAAACAGCAAAGACTCTGCATCTCAAGCGTGAGCAATTAATCACCAATGGAGCTACAAGAATGGGTGATATTAACTGGACTCGACGAGATATTATCAAGGGAATAGGAGCAACAACGGCGGGAATAGCGCTGTCTTCCTGTGGGATTTCAGGAGATAGATCGGCCAAAGGATTGACAGAAGAAGCCTTAGCTGTGCAACCAGTAGTTAAAAGTGGCGACCTAGAAAAAGCCGATCTGACAGTTGGTTACGTTCCCGTTAATGATTGTGCGCCATTTGCGATCGCCTGGAAAAAAGGTTTCTTCCGCAAGTATGGTTTGAACGTTACACTCAACCGCGAAGCCAGTTGGGCTACCTCCCGCGACGGTGTAATTTTTGGTCGCCTGGATGCTTCACCCGTGGTATCTGGTGCAGTTACCAACGCCAGAATTGGTGCTGAAGGCGCACGCCATGCCCCCTTGTGTGCAGCCATGACCATTCACCGCCACGGTAACGCCATGACAATGGACAAAGCTATGTGGGATTTTGGGCTGCGTCCGTGGTACGAGTATCAACAACAATATGGCGATGGTGCTTTAGAAGCCTTTGGGCGCGATTTCCGAGGCTACTTTGACAAGCAACCGCCAGAAGGCAAAGTTTGGGCGGTTGTTTTAAGTTCCGCCATTTACGAATACTTTATCCGTTACTTATCCGCCGCCGCTGGTGTAGATCCGCTTAAAGAGTTTCGGATCATCATCGTTCCGCCCCCCCAAATGGTAACAAATGTGCGGATTGGTGCCATGCAAGCTTACATGGTTGCAGAACCCTGGAACACACGAGCAATAACAGGTAACGAAAACATCGGCTTTACCTTCGCACAAGGTAAAGAGGTCTGGTTGGGACATCCAGATCGCCTTTTGGGGGTGATGGAATCTTTTATTGAGAAATATCCCAAAACCTATCGTTCACTAGTCAAGGCGATGATTGAAGCTTGCCAGTATTGCAGCAAAGTAGAAAATCGCCAAGAAGTAGCCGAACTGATAACAGACCGTTCTTTTACAGGTGCTAAACCTAAAAAGAAAGATGCCCCAATCGCGAAATTTACAAGTCCGGGAATTCTTGGCAATTACAACTATGGCGGCTTTGACGGCAAAGACCGCACCATCAAAGCCGCCGACACCACGATTTTCTTCGATATTCCTGACAACCTTCCCAAACAGCCAGGAGAACACTCGACATTCTTATGGAGATCGAGAAGTATCTGGTTGATGACACAAGCAGCGCGGTGGGGACAAATTAAGCAATTCCCCAAAAATGCCGAGAAACTAGCTCAACAAGGCTGGAGAACAGATTTATATCGGGAGATAGCATCGGAAATGGGCATCCAATGTCCCAAGGATGATTACAAGGTCGAACCACCAGAGGTATTTATAGATAAGAAAGGCTTCGACCCCAGCGATCCGGTGGGTTATCTGAATAGTTTTGCCATCAGGGCTAACGCTCCCACTCGTTTTTTCATGTCTTAAATCCCAAGTTCAAATATTGATTGACTCAATTATTTCCGGAGCCTTTGATGATGGAATATACCTCATTACCTATTAATACCCAGACCGAAGTTCTTCCCCGCCCTGGATTTTTAGAAATTGAAAATTTAGTCAAGTCTTATCCGACACCTGATAAAGATAATTTTGTCGTTTTAGATGGGGTTAATCTGACGATTGGTGAAGATGAATATATTTCTGTAATTGGTCACTCAGGTTGTGGGAAATCAACTCTACTAAAGATAGTAGCTGGTTTAGAAAAAGCAACTTCCGGCTCAGTCAGGCTAGATGGTAAAGAAATTCGTCAGCCGGGAGCCGAAAGGATGATGGTATTTCAGAACTATTCGCTGTTACCTTGGTTAACAGTGCGAGAAAATATCCGTTTAGCCGTAGATGAAGTGTTAAAAAATGCTAATCGATCTGAAAAAATTAGCATTGTAAATCAACACTTGGCAATGGTAAACTTGACGGCGGCGGCTGACAAATATCCCGATGAAATTTCTGGAGGTATGAAACAAAGAGTAGGTATTGCTAGAGCCTTAGCAATTCGTCCCAAAATGTTGCTGATGGATGAACCTTTTGGGGCACTAGATGCATTAACTCGTGGTAAATTGCAGCGGCAGGTATTGGATATTTGGGAAAATAATCGTCAAGCAGTGATGATGATTACCCACGATGTAGATGAAGCAATTTATATGTCCGATCGCATCGTCTTAATGACCAATGGCCCGGCTGCTAATATCGGCGAGATTTTAGAAGTTCCTTTTGAGCATCCACGCGATCGCGCCGCCATGCGAAACTCAAAAGAGTATTTTGAACTCCGCAACCACGCCTTAAATTTCCTCGATCGATATTTTGCCCAAGACGAGTAAATTAGATTATCATTTTTTTAGCGGGTAGCCTAATTCAAATTCATGAAAGCTGAATTTGGAACGGAGGAACCAATGTTTGGGGCTAATCTTACACAGAGGAGCAATTTAAGAGTTAAAAGTGAAAAATAATTAATTTTTAACTCAACACTTAGCACGGGCTAAACGCCCTGCTATCGCTAACAGCACTTAGCACTCCTAAGAGAGAGACACCTTCCAGTCTTAGCCCGTCAGCTAACTCCGTAGGCAATGGAAGGAACCCCCAAGATTTTGGCTGTAATACAGTTATTATTGGGGTTTCCTTGATTAATTTAAGATTTGAAATTTTGGTTATCGTCACTCAATCTAAAATCCAAAATCTAAAATTGGTCGCCCTGCTTCTCATTGCTAATTCATTTCATTAGGAGAAGTAAAGCTGTGCAAATTAAGCCAATGCTAGCACGTCTGCAAAGTGCCACAGGTCGAGATGACTTAATTGAACAAATGGTACTGTTGCCAGAACCAAACAAACCTTTTTCTCAAAAGGCGAAAGCAGTTAATCTAATTGTTGCTTATGACGCATCTCCCAACAGTCATACGGCATTAGATATTGCTTTTTGGATTGCCCATCAAACGCGTTTGGCTACCAATACAGAAGTTACAGTTCAAGCCGTTTATGTAGTAGAAGAGAATCAAAGCAATCAGTATCCAAATATCTTAAGCTTTCCCCAACAACAGTTTTCATTAGAATGTGAACTCAGTGAAGTATCAAAGTCTGTCACACAGGTATTAACTCAACCTAAATTACAGACAGCGATCGCTCCCCTACAACAAGCAGATATAATTCTCTGGCAAGCGCGGAGTCTGGCTGAAGAATGGCAGGGTTCTTTCAAATCTCATTTACGGTTTGGCTGCATTTCCACAGAACTTAGCAAAGTTGTTGAATCAGAAGCTGCCGATATTCTATTTTTAGGTTGCAACTCTGTCGATCATCCAATGATTGAAGCTCTAGGTTCTAATTTTCCCTGTGCCGTTTTAGGCATTCCCAGTTGTATTGATGAATAATCGCTGTTTAAAATTTCAGTAATTTTTATCAAATTTTGATTGCAAAAAAGTCACTTACAAGTAGGTGACTTTTTTGCTACTCAATAAATAAACTTCGAAAGGTAGTAATAAAAAACTGGCAAGCATTTATAGAAGCCAATGCAATACTGCTTTATTCACATTCAATATTTTTGTTGGATGAGCAAAAAACAGAAACTAGAATTGGTTCATTTACAATAAATTTACCTGCTTGGCTAGGCTTATATCCAAGTGGGTGGATTTTTATAAGTCTTGATGATGTGTATAAATCAGCAAATGCGATCGCTGTTCTTTGTAAGTATTTTATAGAAGCTTTTACAGAGTGGAATTGCATTGTAAATATGAGCATCCCAAATGTGTAAAAACATAATTTGTCATTGTGAGTGTAACGCGGTGAAGGAAAGCAATCGCAAAGTACAGATATTGCGATTGCTACCCTATAGGTTCTCTAAAGAAGTACATTCTACAACTCTTAGAGACGCTACCATGCTTGTGGCAGACGACTAATAGCCAATCAAATGTAAAACGTCGCGCAGGACACTATAACCAGCTAAATCCCAAAGCAAATAGGCAAGAAAGCCAATAGCTGCCAAGCGACCATTCCAAATTTCGGCTTGGGGTGTCCAGCCAAACAAAAATGCATTACGGTCTATACCATTGTATGCGGGTGCAACAGCTGGTAAATCGGTAGAAGGACGAGTTTCTTGAGTTGCCATTTTTTCTCCAAAATTTAGTAGCTTTTTAAGTGTTTAGTTTCTAGTAGCCAATCAGATGTAAAACGTCACGCAAGACGCTATAACCAGCTAAATCCCAAAGTAAATAAGCTAGAAAGCCAATCGCTGCCAAGCGACCGTTCCAAATTTCCGCTTGAGGAGTCCAGCCAAACAAAAATGCATTGCGATCTATGCCGTTGTATTCCGGTGCAACAACTGGTAAATCTGTAGAAGGGCGAGTTTCTTGAGTTGCCATTTTTTTCTCCAAAATTTAGTAGCTTTTTAAGTGTTTAGTTTCTAGTAGCCAATTAGATGCAGTACGTCACGTAGGACGCTATAACCAGCTAAATCCCAAAGTAAATAGGCAAGAAAGCCAATCGCTGCCAAGCGACCATTCCAAATTTCCGCTTGAGGAGTCCAGCCAAACAAAAATGCATTACGGTCTATGCCGTTGTATTCCGGTGCAACAACTGGTAAATCTGTAGAGGGACGAGTTTCCATTGTTTTTTCCTTCCTAATCAAGTTGGTTTTTATTCTTTAAATGCTCTCGTAACCAATCAAGTACAAAATATAGTCAACTAAATCCCAAACTAAATAGGCAAGAAAGCCAATCATTGCAAAACGACCGTTTAAAATTTAGGCTTGAGGAATCTAATCAAACAGAAAATCATTGCGATCGCAACTATTATATTCTGTTGACATTACTGGCAAATCTCTAGAAAAAGGAGTTGCCATTTCCTGCCCTCAACAATTCGTTTGTTAACTTTAATGTAGCTATTAATAACTAGAATGCTTTCTGTCTATGGGCACAAAAGACAAGCACTTCTTCTGGCCGATGCTCAAACGTATTGTTATAAATCAATCCACCTAGAGAGGGTGATAAAAATAGATATTTAAATAAATTTAAACTATTTGAAAGCAAACTATTCTTAAAATAAAATTACTCTCTATAAATTAAATAATTAAAGTTAGCACTACATAAGTAATATTGCTTGTCAATTGAATTATGTTTTTTACCAAGAGATAGCAAAAGTTATATCTTCCGCTGGATGAGGTTTTCAGCCTTTGGAGAGATGCTTTAAAGAGGTAAATTCTACGATTGTGATCTAAAGAGTTAGGTATTGCCATAGGTACAAACATAATAAATACTAAGAGTTGCTTCTCAAGAAATTCTTAATTCCCCAAATTTAAACTTAGTAGGTAGAAGGAAATCCAATGTTCCAAAGTACGGAAATCATGGTGGGACTCTATAAACCACTATTATGGTTAGCACAGGTTCCAGTAGAATCCTCAAACGTCACGCCAGAACAGGCATCAGTTCTCATTTCGGGGCCGCGCTTTTTTGTAGCTTTAATCTCCGGCGTGATTCTTGCCTTTGCTTTCCAATTAGTTCTAACTAATCTCTCCCTTGCAGCCGGTATTTCCTACCTGGGGCACTCATCTGACTCGGATTCAGATAATGGGGAAGTCGGAAGTTTGGGCGGCAGTATTCGCAAAATCGGCACAGCAGTAGGACTTTGGACATTAGCCACTGTGACTGTCGCCTTATTAATCGCTTCTTATCTAGCAGTAAAATTGAGCCTTGTCATCTCAGACCGAGGATTGGGAGCGATTCTCGGTTTGGTGATTTGGGGTGCTTACTTTTTGCTTCTAGTTTGGGTAAGTTCCACCACCGTAGGCTCCTTAATTGGCTCAGTTGTGAATACGGCAACATCTGGCTTTCAGGCGATTATGGGGACTGCTACCGCCGCACTAGGTGCGAAAGCTGTAAATAGCCAAGTGGTAGCCACAGCTGAAGCCGCCGCCGCTGCTGTTCGTAGAGAACTAGGAAGCGCCATCGACCCCGTAAGTATCCGAGAAAACATTGAAGATTACTTAGAAAAGATTCGTCCTCCAGAACTCGATGTATCAAAGATTCGGAGTGATTTTGAAAATTTACTCAACGATCCGCAATTAAAAGCGATCGCTGGGACTCCAGATATCCGCAACATCGACCGCCAAAAATTTATCGAGTTAGTCAGCAGCCGCACCGATCTTTCCAAAAAAGACGTTAGCCGCATTGCTGATACTTTATATAAAGTTTGGCAGCAAGTGGTAAGTCAGCAACCAGCCACCGAAGACCGTTTGGGTGAGTTGATGGATTATCTGAAATCGCTTCCACCAGGACAAAGCAAAACAGACGAACTCAACGCCAAACTAGATCGGTTATTAGCAGACAAAGGTAGTTCCAAAGAACCTGACCAAAAAGCAGCTACCGGGCCAATTCAAAGTACACTCCAGCAAGGATTATCTGCGTTAACCGGCATTGTGTTGGGACGTACAGATTTGTCTGATTTGGATGTGGAAAAAATCTTGGGTAGTCTCACTAGCGCTAAAGATAAAGTCACCGAACAAGCAGATAAGCTAGGCTTGCCAACACCATCACAACCCTATAGCCCAATTCGGGCTGATGTGGAAAATTACCTCTACAATACTTATGCTTGGCAACTGAGTCCAGAAAGAATTGCCCAGGAATTTCATGATGTCATCTACGACCCAGCAGCCGACCCTGGAATCGTTCGTAGGGAACTAGAACGGCTATCCCGCAATGATTTCGTCAAAATTCTGCAACAACGAGGATTGCTGACTCAAGGTCAAATTCAACGCATTGCCAATCAGCTAGAAACTGTCCGCCAAGAAGTGCTAGTAACAGTCAGAGCTATTGAAGAAAGAGATATAGTTCAAGACTTGCAACGCGCAGTAGAAAGTTATCTACTCGTTACTCCCAAGGCAGATTTAACACCCGAAGGCATTGAGCAGAATTTTAAACCACTGTTGGAAGACTCAGAGGCAGATTATGAAACCCTGACATTGCGACTAGCACACCTTGACCGCCAAGAAATTCGGCAGATATTGCTACAACGTAATGATGTCCAGTTATATGAAGTAGATAGCATTGTCGATGAGTTGGAAAAACAACGCGATCGCGTCTTGGTAGAATCCAAAGGATTAGCAGAACAGGCACAATATCAAGCAGAAACCCTGTGGCTGAATGTAGAATCATATCTGCGTAACACAGGTAAATCAGAACTGAATCCTGATGGCATCCGCGCCGACTTCAAAAAGCTACTAGAAGATCCGCAAGCTGGAATTAGCTCAATTCGGGCACGCTTGTCTCGCTTTGACCGCGATACCTTAGTGCAATTGTTGAGTCAACGGGAAGATTTGAGTGAAGATCAAGTTAATCAAATCATCAATGCTACTGAAGAGTCGTGGTACAGTATTCGCCACACACCCCAAGCTGTAGTCGATAAAGCTAAAGAGCAATACGACTCTGTGACAACAACGATCGCAGATTATTTACGCAACACTGGCAAACAAGAACTGAATCCAGAAGGTATTCAGCGAGATTTGACCAAATTGTTTGAAAATCCCAAAGAGGGAGCCGTCGCACTGCGCCGTCGGTTGTCGAAGGTAGACAGAGATACACTGGTGAAATTGCTCAGTCAACGCCAAGACTTGAGTGAAGAACAAGTCAATGAAATCATTGATTCCACCCAAACTTCGATTCGTAACTTTGTGCGTGCGCCTCGTCGTCTAGCTAGCCGTACACAACAAAGAGCAGAAACATTCAAAGCTTATCTGGAAGAGTATCTGCGCCAAACTGGTAAAGAAGAACTCAACCCTGAAGGTATCAAACGCGACTTGCAATTATTGTTGCACGATCCGCGAGTTGGGGTGGAAAGTTTTGGCGATCGCCTTTCTCAGTTTGACCGTGATACCATCATTGCCCTGCTGAAAATTCGGGAAGATATTTCTGATGAAGAAGCAGCACGGATTGCCGATAATATGGTGTCCGTAAGGGATCAATTTGTCGAACAAGTACGGAGCATTCAACGGGGCATTCAAGATGCAATTGACGGGGTTTTCGCCCGCATTCGCAACTATCTTAACTCCCTGGATCGCCCAGAACTTAACTATGATAGTATTAAGCGCGATATTCGCACAGTTTTTGACGATCCCCAAGCAGGTTTCGATGCCCTGCGCGATCGCTTATCCTCCTTTGACCGTGATACCCTAGTGGCAATTATGAGTTCTCGTGAGGACATCTCCGAAGAAGATGCCAACCGGATCATCGACCAAATTGAACGGGCACGCAACACAGTATTGCAACGTGCAGAACGCATACAGCACGAAGCCCAACGCCGTCTAGAGCAGGTAAAGCATCAAGCACAGCGGCAAGCAGAAGAAACCCGCAAAGCCGCAGCTACAGCAGCGTGGTGGCTGTTTGCCACAGCATTCGTCTCCGCGATTTTCTCTGCATTAGGAGGAGCGATCGCTGTAGTTTAACAAGTTGTCTCCGCTAACTTTTCAGCCTCCCATTATGGGAGGCTTTTCTATTTTAAGTACGTTGAGAAGAAATAAAAATTATGTCTTTCAATATAGTCATATATGAATATCCTTTACTGCTCTAATATCAGCAATTAGATGGGTGAAAATAGAATTGGTTTTATGTTTTACTTTTATTAAATAACTTGCAATTGAATCTCAGCCTATTATCAATAAATTACTCCGTAATTTTTGCAAGTTAATAATTTTACCTAAGTAGCAATTTCAAACAATGGAAAACACGTTAGTTGATAAAACCTTCCGTGACAGCGATGGCAAAATTGTTGTGGCTCAAATGCCAAACCCCCCACTTATTCTTTGGATAGTAGCTAGTTTACTCACTCTAGTTTTTACAAGTGGTAAAATCAATACAGTGTTAGATTTTGTGGCAAATGGCGCATTGTTTACTTGGGCGTGGATGGAGCTATTTCAAGGCGTTAATTATTTTCGCAGAGCGCTAGGTCTTGCCGTATTGATTGGAATGATTGCATACAGAATTCAATAAATATACGTAATTAAGTAATAAATAATACTAAAGGAATGCTAAATTCCTTTTTTTTGTCCAAAGTTTAAAATGTGAATAAAGTCATACTGACATTATGACTTTATTACACTGTGTTTTCTTATTCAGCATTTTAAACTGAGAGTAATACAGCAAATCAATTAAGTCGTGTAACAAACAAAACTTACTGTAAAGTTAATGAGTAAGAATATCTGTTCGCAAATTATTTATAAATGCTGTATAAAACTCAAGCAAATTAATTGATGGAGATTTGAATATGAAACGTATTTTATTAGGTACATTACTTGCTCTCCCGTTTGCAATTTCCTCCTTACCGTCACAAGCATCAGCAGCAGAAATCATTGTCAGACCCAATGTTCACAGAGCTGCTATTGTGCATAAACCTGTTTTTGCCCGATATCAACGGAAGTTAATTCCTGCACATTGGGAAACAGTACGACGCGGTAACAGGTGGGTTAAAGTTAGAGTTCCTGCTCGTTATGTAAATGTCAGAGTTTAATATCTAAATAGAGGCTAACAACTAGAGTTGTTAGCCTCTATTAGTTAAAAATTTGTTGCTGAATTAAGACTTATAATTATATAAGTAGTTAACATAAGTCAATTTAATCAACATGAACATATCTCCAAATTCTCATCTTTTAAAAAAACTTTTAATATTTATACTAGGAATTAGTTTCGTAACAGCCTGCGATTCCATTCAGGCTGACGAAAAAAATATAACTAAAGACAAAATCTTGATTGGTGATAATTATGGAGAATTATACGATCAAGGTAAATTACGTACTTACTATTTTTACACTCCAAAATCTTATAACCTACACCGTCCGATACCATTAGTTTTAGTGTTTCATGGAGATGATGGTAATGGTCGGTCTATCAGTAACGTGACTCACTTCAATAAATTAGCAGAGCAAAAAGGATTTATTGTAGTTTATCCAGATGGAATTGACCAAAAATGGAGTCTTAGAGGTAACGCTCAAGGAAAGGTAGATGATGTTTTATTTGTCAGTGCTTTGATTAATCATCTTCAGCAGCAACTTAATATTGATAGTCATAAAGTTTATGCCACCGGTTTTTCTAGAGGTGGCATACTTACCCAAGCACTAGCTTGTAAGTTACCTGATAAAATTGCTGGCTTTGCATCAGTAGCTGGTTCGCTCCCAGTTAGACTTAAACCTAGTTGCCAGCCTCAAACTCCCATATCGATGTTAACGATCAACGGTACAAACGATCGCGACGTACTTTATGAAGGTGACGATCGCACTCAACGAGGAGCGCTGGTTTCGATCTCAGACATGGTAGAGTTTTGGCGATCGCACGATCGATGTACCCTATCAAATGAATCTCCAAATTTTCCTGAAGATAAAGTGAAAACCGCTATCTACACAGGTTGTAGTGGCAACTCTGAAGTCTGGCAGTTAGCGGTAGTCAACGGTGGACATTTCTGGCCTGGTGGTTCTTCAACTGACGAGAGCCTAAACAAATTCAATGCCAAGCTGGGACTCAACGCCAGTGAAACAATTTGGGACTTTTTTCAGCGTCACAGTTCATGAGTAGCTAATTTTTAAACACCATTTTCCTTAAACCATGCCAAGAGGCGTTTCCAACCATCCTGAGCTTCTTGCTCGCGGTAGGAGGGGCGATAATCGGCAAAAAATGCGTGGGGTGCATTGGGATAGACGATAATTTTAGATTTGCTGCTACTGGACTTTAAGCGATCGCGCATCTGCTCTACTGTATCAACAGGAATACTTGTATCCTTCCCACCATAAAGTCCGAGAATCGGGACTGTCAGTTTTGATGCAATATCGACAGGATATTTGGGCTGAAGTTTGGTAGCATCGCCCAGAAGTTTCCCATACCAAGCTACACCAGCCTTTACCTGGGGATTATGTGCAGCATATAACCAGGTAATACGACCGCCCCAACAGAAGCCTGTAATTCCCAATTTCTCGCCATTACCCTTAGCTGACTTCTTTGCCCACTCTACGGTGGAATCAAGATCGGATAACACCTGGGTATCTGGCACTTTGGCGACAATTGGACGAATTTCGTCTATGTTGCTTAACTTCGAGACATCGCCTTGACGGATAAATAATTCGGGTGCGATCGCTAAATATCCCAACCGAGCAAAGCGACGAGTGATATCCTGGATATGCTCGTGTACGCCAAAGATTTCCTGGATTACTAGAACAATTGGGAAATTATCACCAGTAGCCGGTGCTGCTCTATAGGCAGGAATTTCGCCATCTTTGACAGGAATTTTCACTGCACCAGCTACTAACCCCTTGGCATCAGTAGTGATGACTTCGGCAGAAATGGGTTGAACTGCAAGGGCAAAACCTGTCGCCACTGTAGCGGTTGCAATAAATTTGCGGCGCGTTATTTCTTTCATCATCTCTACGTTGAATTACTAAGTTCCCTTATATTTAGGTTACTGTATAGTCAAATGCGCGGAGGGGTAGGTGTACAAATTTTACACCCGAAAAAAAGTGCTTCTATCTCAACACCAGCAAGCGTTTCACCCCACTAATTGTCCAAATTCATCCGCGCAATCTCTGAAATGCTTACAATAATTGAGTTTCAGCCTTCAACCTTCCTGACACTCTTCCCAAAGAAATTCTCTAATGCTATGATTGCTTTAGAATCGCACAACTGCACCTTGAAAACTAAATATAGCTTGGCTTTCAGGCTCCCGCATTGCAATTAATCAAAATCCCTATTAGGGATTGAAACAATAAAAGCAGAAAAAGCGATCGCCCTTCTTGCGGTAGAATTTTCATTGCAATTAATCAAAATCCCTATTAGGGATTGAAACTTTTATGTAGTTCCCACTTCACAGCTAGCCAAATTATTGCAATTAATCAAAATCCCTATTAAGGATTAAAGCATTTTTTACCGCCTACCTGCTTAAGTACTACATAAAAACAACCTATACTTTATTAATAGCAGAGTCTTTTAGCTGCCATTAATAAAGTAGCATTGTTCATTTATTCGCCTGTATTACTTGCAAACTCCCACCTGCATATAAAGTTGACTTACTCACTTCAAAGCCAGTCTTAGCTAACAACTCAGCTAAATCAGTTTTCAGCAATTCCCAAGCTGTTTCCGTCTCAAACAACAACAAAAACACTGATATCCCAGGCCAAAATATCGGATTTGTTGGAGCATGAAAATCCACCAACGTAAACACTCCTCCTGGCTTCAGCACCCGATAAACTTCATTAATAATTTTTCGTAATTGCTGAGGCTGCATCTCGTGTAATGCAACGCTGGTATGCACCACATCAAACAGATTATCTGCAAATGGCATTTCCTCGGCAAAAGCTTCTACATAAGAGGCTTCCGGTACATTTAGCCGCGCCCGTTGCAAAGACTTAGGTGAAGCATCCAATCCTGTTACGTTTTGTGAAGTTTTTACTAAAAACTCCGTTGTTTGACCACTACCACAACATAAATCTAAAACCTGAGAATCTGAGTGAATTGTTAAGCCTTGCAAAGCAAGTTGCCGAAAACGGGCTTCACCACCTACACTTAAGGCTGCTAAACGAGAGATACCATCATATAACCACTGATAACGGTAACTCCAATCTCTTAAAATTGTTGCCATTGCATATTTCCTTGCTATTAAGCTTTATATTTAATAAAGATATATTGTTAACATTAGTAAAAAACCTGAAAAGATTGGGGGAAAGTAACTGCTATGGGTCGTGTAGGCGTCTTATTACTCAATCTCGGTGGCCCTGATAAGCTAGAAGATGTCGGGCCGTTTTTGTACAATCTATTTTCCGATCCGGAAATTATTCGCCTACCATTTCGCTGGTTGCAAAAGCCCCTAGCCTGGTTTATTGCCACGCGGCGAACCAGAACATCTCAAGAAAATTATAAGCAAATCGGTGGTGGTTCCCCATTGCGGCAGATTACAGAAGCCCAAGGGGAAGCTCTAAAAGAACAGTTAGGTTCTTTGGGGCAAGAAGTTAATATCTACGTGGGAATGCGTTATTGGCATCCCTATACAGAAGAGGCGCTCGCACAGATTACCCAAGATAAGGTAGAACATCTGGTAATATTACCACTATATCCCCAGTTTTCTATCAGTACCAGTGGTTCCAGCTTCCGGCTTTTAGACAAGCTTTGGCAAGAAGATCCAAAACTTCAACCGATTGATTACACCGTCATTCCTTCTTGGTATAAACAACCAGGCTATCTTCAAGCAATGGCGCAACTCATAGCCCAGGAACTTGAGCAATTCCCTAACCCGGATGATGTTCATATATTCTTCAGCGCTCACGGCGTTCCAAAAAGCTACGTTGAGGAAGCAGGCGACCCTTACCAGGCGGAAATTGAAGAATGTACTGTGTTGATTATGCAGACTCTCAATCGACCCAATGCCCACACCTTAGCTTACCAAAGTCGTGTCGGCCCAGTAGAATGGCTTCAACCCTATACTGAAGATGCCCTCAAAGAACTAGGCGCAGAAGGCGTGAAAGATTTGGTTGTCGTGCCTATCAGTTTTGTCTCAGAGCATATCGAGACACTACAAGAAATTGATATTGAGTATCGAGAAGTAGCCGAAGAATCAGGAATTCACAACTTCCGCCGCGTACCCGCTCCCAATACCCATCCAGTATTTATTAATGCACTAGCTGAATTAGTGATTGATGCACTGAAAAACCCCAGCTTCAAGCTTTCGCAAGCTGCCCAAATGAAAAAAATGGTCAAGATGTACCCCCAAGAGCGTTGGGAATGGGGTCTGACGACTAGTGCTGAAGTATGGAATGGTCGGATTGCGATGCTGGGTTTTATTGCCTTAATCGTAGAGCTAATTACCGGTCACGGCTTCTTGCACATGATTGGGCTTTTGCAATAAATGAAAAAAGTTAGGAGTTGGGAGTCTTAAATTTTTCTCGCTAACTTTTAACTCCTAACTTTTCTGCCGATACCAGTCATACCACTGCTTCGCACTACGAACTGCAAACCAGAGCAGTATTAAAGCAATTACTCCTCCTTGCCAAGGAGCATCAAAGGCAAATAGTACTAGAGCAATGCACAAGGTATCTTGAAGAAAGACTGCCCACAACGGTAAGCCACGTAACCGATAGAACCAACCAATTTGGACTAGCTGGAGTACCAAAGCTAATAAACCTCCAATTATGGCAATTAGCCAGTTTGGGGTTGCTGTTGCTGTTGCTACTCCTAATCCCATAATTGCGCCTACAAGGGGAGACATAAATAACTGAACCACTTGGAGCAATCTTTGCCCCCAGAGCTTTTTTGAGGCTAATAATTCAATTAATGACCAACTGGTGAGGCAACATAATAATATTGGTGGAGAAATGTGAGATAAAATGGGGACTTGTGACCACAAGTTGCTACCCTGCAATAATCCAATAATTAGCAAAGGTATGCCTATTCTCATTCCTGCTGCCGCAGAGGCAGAAAGTGTGGCTAGGATTTCAATCATCAAAGCACTCGTAATATTAATAAATAAGTAAGTATTTGTTATGTATACTACCCAGTGCTGGCAATAATTCGAGCATTAAACAGATTACAATCTTAAATGTTGTTGGGATCTTTATACAGCAGAATTTAGAATTCAGGAGCGATGCTCTGAGCCTGCCGTACCCCTCCGGGGAAGCAAGCTACGCGGAGCGTCTCGTAGAGAAGGGTCAGAATGGGCTGCGCTAACAGTAAAACAGGCTTTATACCTGGCTTTGAGACTTACAGCTATTTTCTAGGTAAATAGATCGCGCGGCAGGAGCGCAAGGCCTTGCGCCCCTACGACTTCGGTACTGTATATGTTTTTTGATGATATCTGCGTATTTTTGGGGTGACAGGTTTGTAGTAAGCGCTCAAACGCTTACTACAAGCAAATTAATCCTAAATGCCTAATCGTTGGTAAACTTCTTCTAAATGCCGCAGATGTTGCTGGGGGTCGAAACAAACCTCTAGTTCTGCTGGAGACAACTTTTGGGTAACATGTGGGTCTTTGCTAATCAAGTCTTGGAAGTTTCCTTCTGGCTGATTCCAAGCAGCATGAGCGCTTTCTTGAACGATCGCATAAGCCTCTTCTCGGCTGCTTCCCTTGTCTATCAAAGCTAGTAACACTTTTTGGCTGAACACAACGCCGCCGTAACAGTTGAGATTGCGTTTCATGTTCTCAGGATAGACCAACAAGTTTTTTACTAAGTCGGTTATTTCTGACAACATAAAATGCGTCAAAGTACAAGCATCTGGCAAAATTACCCGTTCTACAGAACTGTGAGAAATGTCTCGCTCATGCCATAAAGCAACGTTTTCTAAAGCTGCACCAGCATGACTTCTGACGAGTCGTGCCATTCCTGTCAGCCGTTCTGAACGGATGGGGTTACGCTTGTGTGGCATGGCTGAGGAGCCTTTTTGACCTTTGGCGAAAAATTCTTCAACTTCTAAAACGTCTGTTTTTTGTAGGTTGCGAATTTCTACAGCAAAGCGTTCAATGGTTGCGGCTACCAAAGCTAGTTGTTGCACGTAGTCGGCGTGGCGATCGCGGGAAATAACTTGAGTTGAGGCTGTATCGGGTTCGAGTCCGAGTTTTTGACAAGCGATCGCTTCTACACGCGGTTCAATATTTGCGTATGTTCCAACTGCACCAGAAACTTTACCGACAGCGATCGTTTTGCGGAGTATTCTCAGGCGTTCTTGGTGTCGCAACACTTCTGCTAACCAACCAGCTAGTTTAAAACCAAAAGTAATCGGTTCAGCGTGAATACCGTGCGATCGGCCAGCCATCACTGTATGACGATGTTCCCGTGCTTTTTGGCGAATTACCTGAATCAAATCTTCCAAACGTTGCAATAATATATCCAGGCTGGCAACTAATTGCAGTGCTAAAGCTGTATCCAAAACATCCGAACTAGTTAAACCCAGGTGAATGTAGCGTCCGGCATCACCAACATATTCATTGACATTTGTCAAGAAAGCAATGACATCGTGGCGGACTACAGCCTCAATTTCCAGCACCCGCTTTGGATCGAAATCTGCCTTGGCTTTAATTTCTTCAACGGCTTCAGATGGAATGTAACCAAGTTCAGCTTGAGCCTCACAAACAGCAATTTCGACTTGCAGCCAAGTTTTTAGTTTATAGGCTTCACTCCACAGATTAGCCATTTCGGGCAAAGTATAACGCTCAATCACAGTTCGGCACAGAATACAACCGTCATATTTTACAGTCTAATTAATGTCTAATTAATGTAGATCGCTTTTTAACGCTACTTTTTGCTCAGGGACGGAACTAGTTTTTGCATCGGACATGATAATACTAATCCTGCCATCAGCCTCTATATACGCGAACTTCACATCAGCTAAAAATTCTACACCTTGCTGACGTAACTTGCTCATCAATTCATCATCTGTAATTAACTCTCGTTGCAGATGGCGCTCAATCATCCGACCATTTTTTACCAATAGCAGCGGTGGCGGATTCAGGAAACGTTGGAATTGGGGAAGTTTGTAGCCTAACCAGTTCAGCAAGTAACTCCAAAAAATCACTGTTCCTACCAGGATAGCGCCTTCAGTAATTGATGTGTAATTACTTGCCATAGCATTTTGAGCAGCTTCTGCAAATAGCACAACTACGAGTAAATCAGTAATTCCTAGTGTTCCTAATTGTCGGCTAGGAAGTAGGCGTAGCACTGAGAACAGCGCTAAATAGACCAGCGACCCGCGGATAATCAACTCAAAGATGCTGATGCTAGGAATAAAAATTGCTTGCCAATTGATAAAAAACCATTTTTCCATTAGCACTGATTTTCTTCCTTATTCAATAGAATTCTGGAAAAAATCCAGTATAAAAAAAATTCAGAATTGCTGAATACTCTACTCATAAACTGTGGCAAGAAAAAATAATTAACTGGACTAGATATTTAGATACTTCAATATCTATCAGATTTACAAATATAAATCTCCAGTAATCAAAGATTAAAATCGCTGATTTTTTCTTCTCTGCTTTAAGCGTTTGGGCTTTCTAAAATACTGAAAAAAGCGATTAATAAAGCGAGAAGATGGCTTTTTATTAGTTGATGCTTGTCTTGTTGGAGCCTTGCCATTATAGTTTGTGTTATCAGATATATGTACAGCATTTTTAGTTGGAACTATGCCGCTTCCATGCCTTCGGGAATAAACTTGAGTAAATTCTGCACCGAAGAAAAGAATTTGTGCGGCATAGTTAACCCAAGCTAAAATTACCACCAGTGAACCAGCAGCGCCATAGGTCGATCCAAAACTGCCATTACCTAAATATTGTCCTAATAAAAATTTCCCAATAGAAAACAAAACTGAAGTGAGAGCCGCTCCAATTAAAACATCACTCCATGCAATTTTGACATCTGGTAGAACTTTAAAAATTAGTCCGAATAGCACTGTTGTGATCGCAAAAGAGATGATTAAATTGGCAATCTGCCAGATGAAATCGAAACCTGGCAACAAGTTACTAAAGTACGTTACTAATGTTGCTAATATCGTACTAATTACTAGAGAAACTAAAAGTAAAAAGCCAATTCCGATCACCATTGCAAAGGACAAAACGCGGAGGCGTATCATGTTATTTATGCCACGTCCAGGTTTTGGTTTCACTTCCCAAATCGTATTCATGGCATCTTGCAATTCAGTAAATAAGCCCGTAGCACCCAATAGCAAAACTAGGACACTAATAATCGAAGCGATCGCTCCTGTCTTTGGTTGGTTAGCATTTTGGATGGCTGTTTCGAGAAACTTTGCGCCATCTACCCCGACTAAACCTTGAATTTGTCCGACAATTTGACCTCTTGCCGCTTCCTCTCCAAATACTGCACCTGCGATCGCAATTACAATAATTAGCAACGGTGCAATGGAAAAAATCGTGTAATAAGCTAGCGCCGCCGCTAACCGCGAGGCTTTATCGTCACTCCATTCTTTGAACGTCTCTTGTAGTAACTTCCAAATTTCTTGCAAATTCATCCAATCAGTCTCCTTGTAGGGAATGTCGCTTAGTCCCTGATATATTGGATACTGATCTCCTGAGTTGCGACATCCTCCCAAGGGTATTTGTAAAGCGTTCTTGGGGAGGAATTTAGAATTTTATAGTGACATAATAATGCAATGTCTACGATGGGCGTAGCTGCGGCGCTAATTGGCGATAATAAAGTTAGGATTAAGGCTGAATCATCCGTGGAACTAATTCTGGATGATGACGAGGAGATACTGCGCGGACAAATTGATGTTTTAGTGTTACAAGATCGGTTGTGGGTGATAGTGTTGGAGTCGAAAAAAACCACACTCTTAGTTTGGTCGGCTGTACCGCAAACCCTAGCTTATATGATGGCTAACCCCAACCCCTGTAAACCTTTGTTTGGGATGGTGATGAATGGAGACGATATTTTATTTGTCAAAGTGACGCAAACAAATACACCACAGTACGATTTGTCAAGAGTTTTTGCTCCGTTTGCATCCGCCAGAGAACTGTACGCCGTTTTGCAAATTCTCAAGCGTATTGGTCAGTTAATTTCTCCTACGTGTTAGCGTTCCCTTTTCCCTTTTATTGCATTCTATCTATCGTGCGATATTGAATCGCCTCCGCTACATGATTGGTTTTTAACTCATCTTCTCCTGCTAAATCTGCAATAGTCCGTGCTACTTTGAGAATGCGATCGCTTGCTCTTGCTGATAAACCTAATTTTCTAATTGCTGCTTCTAATAAATTGCGGCTAGCATCATCTAACTTGCACCATTTCTGGAGATGACTACTTTGCAGATGGGCATTGCAACGCAGATTTGCTTCTCCTTGGAAACGGGTAATTGCGCGATCGCTTGCTTGTTGGACTCGCTCGCGTACTGATATTGATGTTTCTCCCGTCGGTTGTTGGGTAATTTCTTCTGGTTTCAAGCGATTCACTGCAACTTGTAAATCAATTCGATCCATTAACGGCCCAGAAAGTTTTGCCCAATACTGCTCTCGTTGTCGGGGAGAACAAGTACATTGTTGTATAGTATCGCCATAGTAACCGCATGGACAGGGATTAGTACTCGCCACCAAAGTAAACTGCGCGGGAAACATTACCGATAATTTGGTGCGGGAAATTGTCACATAGCCATCTTCTAGAGGTTGACGTAGAAATTCCAGCACATCCCGCTTAAATTCTGTTAATTCGTCTAAGAACAGCACGCCCCTATGAGATAATGAGATTTCTCCAGGACGGGGGAAGCTACCACCGCCAACTAGAGAAGGCCCGGATGCCGAGTGGTGGGGACTGCGGAAAGGGCGATCGCGTACCAATGAACCACGATTTTTCAATAAACCAGCTACCGAATGAATGCGAGTCACTTCCAAAGATTCGGCAAAGCTCAATGGCGGTAAAATTCCCGGTAAGCGCCTTGCTAGCATCGTCTTCCCACTACCAGGTGGCCCGACAAAAATTAAATTATGCCCGCCAGCCGCAGCAATTTCTAAAGCACGACGCCCATGAGCTTGTCCTTTCACATCATGCAAATCTGCGCCAGGGTAGGATACTGTTGTTGTCTGTGTTGTACTATCTATCTGCACAGGTTTGTAACGCCCCGGATTATTTAAAAAATCCACCACCTCAGACAAATGCTTGCAGCCGTAAACAGCCAAATCTTCAACCACTGCTGCTTCTTGGGCATTATCAGCAGGGAGAACTAAACCTGCAATTCCCATCTTTTGCGCTGCTGCTGCGATCGGTAATACACCAGCCACGGGACGCAAACTGCCATCCAAAGAGACTTCGCCCAAAAATAGATAATCCCCCAACAAATCAGCGCTAACTTGCTCAGAAGCCGCCAAAATTCCTACACTGATAGGCAAATCGAAACAGGGGCCTTCTTTGCGTAAATCTGCCGGAGTTAAATTAATTACTATCTTTCGCATCGGAAAGGCAAAGCCAGTATTTTTCAAAGTTGCTTTGACTCTTTCTCTTGACTCTTGAATCGCTGAATCTGGAAGTCCCAAGACAACAATTCCCGGTAATCCCCCTGACACATCGACTTCCACGCCGACTTTGACGGCATCGATGCCCACAATTGATGCACTCCAGACTCTAGCAAGCATTGCTTATATAATAGTAAACCAATAGACATCTCTAGCAGATGAGTTGGTAGATTGGCATTAGTGAAACCACATAGAGCTTCATTTTCGATGTTCTAGCCAATCTCCCCGGTGGTATAGCGGTTCTCAGTTGAGTGAGGTACAAGAACCCCACCCCCAACCTGCTCCCCGCTCTTCGAGAGGGGACTATGATGTACCTCATTAGTAAAAATCATAAGTTATTGGATACAATTTCTGTTAAAAAACATTGCAGCCCTGTTCTCTGAATTTCCGTCAAATGCTGCTCTGCTGAATTCCTATCACCTGTCCAGACTATCGCCATCCCTTCTTTATGAATTCTAAACATAAGATTAATTGCCTGTTTTTCCGATATTCCAATAACCCTTACTAGAGTATTTACAACTGTTTCCATCGAACTGATATCATCATCAATAAAGATAAGAGCATGTGTCTCAATTCCAGTGAAAATTTTTTTGGATAAAATTGGCTCATTTGTCTGCTTAACAAGACGATTTAGTAAATAGATAATAATGAGACAAAGAAAAACAGATATTAGTAACGGCATATAAAATTTATTTTTATTAAGCTTAAATATTTACATTAGCATTGCTCAGTTAGTACAGCAAATGCTTTGCGGAATTAGGCGGTAGTGCGTGACTTCACAAAGTATCGATATCTAACGCTTTGCTTTTGCTTGCGCGATACTCAGCGACTGCCTCACCTGCCACTTTAGCAAGGAAAATTTGGGACTTCGCAAAGGTCTTATCCTATTGAACTTCATCTTCAAGTTCTTCTAGAATCATTAGAGCGATCGCTTTCATCTTCAGTATAGATTTAGTTTGTCGAGATACTTATTTTGCCCATTATTATTCATAAGTTAATGATGTTCTGAATTACAAACCTCTCGGCGTTTCATAATTGTTTGTGATTTAAATTGCGTCAAATTTAGGCTGATAGAGAATATTTATCAGGTTTTTGGGAATTTTTTAGTTTTGGGTACTAAATTAAACACGATAGGGACGCATAGTTATACCTCCCTACCTTGTTATTACCGCCAGTGTTGGGGTATTTTCAGATTTTCCGGTAGGATAGTTGTGCGATCGCCAATTGCCTGGTCAATCTGCTGTGATTCTACATTTTCCGAGCCGCTCAAGTTGGCGCCACAGAGGTTAGCTTCTTGGAAATTAGCTTCTTGGAGGTTAGCTGTACTCAGTAATGCACTTTCTAGATTAGCGCCAGCAAGTTTTGCCCTTTGCAAGTTACTGCCAATCAAGTTTGTATCTTGGAGATTGCTACCCTCGAAGTTAACTTCTTCTAAATTGGCATCACAAAGGATTGCTCCTTCCAAGTTGGCATCACAAAGAACTGCTCCTGTCAAGTTGGCATCACAAAGGATTGCTCCTTCCAAGTTGGCATCGTAAAGGATTGCTTGGGAAAGGTTAGCTTTTCTAAGAACTGCGCCTTGGAGATTGGCTTCTGGGAGGATTGCTTTTTGCAGGTTGGCTTCATAGAGAATTGAGCCACAAAGACAGGTTAATGATAAGTCTGCTTCAGAGAGGTTGACTCGTGTAAAATTGACCCATTGCAAGTTAGCCCCGACAAAAATTGCTCTAGAGAGGTTAGCTTCCGTTAAGTCTGCATTGCCAAGGTCTGTATTGCGTAAATCGAGTTTCTGATTGACTGGATCTTTAGATGAATCGCGTCTGCCAATGACAGTTAAGGCTGTTTGAATATCTGTAGGAAGTTTTGATGATTGCAGTGGCCCATCCTCATATTCTCTATTCACTGGGGCATTCTCGCGAATAAAAGCAGCGAGGATTTCCATGATTGTCCAATGATCTTTTGGAGAATCTTTGGCAATTCGTTCTAAAGCATAAATTGCGGCAAATCGCGTTTCAATCTTTTCATTTCCCAGTTGTTCAATCGCTTTAGAAAAGCGTTCGGAAACAACTTCTTGGGGACTTAGTTGTGTTTGATTGATACAATTTACGATATTGTTATCCCAAGCTAGTGTTCCACCTAAGAGTTGCGTTAACAAGCTGTGATTCTCCTCTAGAGAGAGTCTAGAGGTATAGTAAGCATTAAGAATTAATGCCAATCCCCCAATAATTATGGCAATCGTTGTTAATGCTTGAGTGATGTATTCAATTTTTTCTTGATTTGAAAATCCTTGAATATTTTCAAAAAATAATATAATTAGAGTGAATGATAAAATAAATATAACTGAGACAAATGCCAACAAAGTCGTGAGTCCATTGGTCTTTATGAAAGACATGTCATAAGTCTTCATATCCGACTCCTTACGGAAGTAAATTTAGGTTGATTCTAAGAGTATCCGTAAAGTTATGATAGAGTACAAACACGGATAAAATTGGCGAACCCTTAAATCAACTATATAAAAATTATCTATATAAGAATCTTGAATCATTCACATCGACTAGATTATCGACTTTCTAGAGAAGTCAGGGATTTGATTATTCATCAATGATTAGATATCTGATGAAATTAAATATGCTGTATCCAGAAACCTTATAGAGACTTAGTACTGCTACATCTCTACACTCTTTTTCACTCAGATTTATTCGATCGAATTTTCAGGTATTTAGTCCACGATCCAGACAGGGAATGAAAAGTAGTGTAGTTCAATTACTTGAAAATTACTGTCAATAGGGGAAGATAAATTTTTGACAAGAGAATAAACTTTTTATATCAACACGCTGTTGAGGCACAACATTTTTCTGGATTACCTGGAGTATTCCAGGCAATTAAAAAGACCATATTATACCAATTCGCAATTCGCAATTAAGATTAGATACAGCAAGACTTTTCTGATTTACATCTGTTGCCTTATTTTAGAGAATTGGTATTACTTGTGAAAAATAGTTTCAAATCTGTAACCTTAAGCCAGTTTATCTAAGGGAGCAATGCGATTTTGTTAGATCGGACTTTAATTCTCAATTAAAGAGCTAAATTCTCAATAAAAACAGTTATTTGGCTGCGATCGCAGCCCTAAATAGGTGATTTCGTACCTGAATTTTAAGCACCTCACAAAATCGCATTGCTCCCTTTATCTAATTACTCAGGTCGATCGCTAACCCTAAGTAGATTGGACTAAGTTAGAAATCGCCACGAGTAATTCCTCTGGTGCTACAGGTTTAACAATGTGCTGTTGAAATCCTGCTCTTAGTGCGTATTGCTGATTGATTTCGCCTGCATAAGCAGTCAGAGCGATCGCAGGCATCTTTTTTGCCCCGATTTTTGCTTCCAGAGTCCGCACCTGTTGCATCAGCATATAGCCGTTCATTTCTGGCATTCCAATATCGCTGAGTAAGATATCTGGCTTTGACTGGGTTAGCGCTTGTAATGCTTCATATCCTGATGCTACTGCGGTAACGATCGCGCCAAACTGTTCCAGTACAAAACTGAAAAAGTCGCGGCTATCATCATTGTCATCCACGACCAGCACTTGTAAACCCATAAGGGGAGAGGAGGGAAAAGCGGCAGTTAAGGAATCAGTATTTGTGTCATTGTTGATTGTTGCAGTGTCCTTGATGAGCGGCAACCTGACTGTGAAAATCGCTCCCTGCTCCTCACCAGGGCTTTCCGCCCAAACCGTTCCGCCGTGCATCTCGATCAAGTGACGAGCGATCGCTAAACCTAACCCTAATCCACCAAACCTTCTAGTTGTTGTACTGTCACCCTGACGGAAGTAATCAAATACATGAGGTAAAAAGTCAGGGTGAATGCCCTTACCTGTATCGGTGACGGTAATCTGCGCTTGAGCGTCGATGCGCTCCAATCGCACATTTACTTTTCCCTTAGTCTCAGTAAACTTGACGGCATTTGAGAGAAGATTCCAGAAAACTTGTTGTAACCGGGCTGGATCGCCCAAAACTTTCCCCACATTTGGATCGAGCTTCGTCTCAATCTGAATAGTTTTAGCCTCTGCTGCTAAATGCACTGTTTCCATTGCGGCTTCAATGGTAGATACCAGATCGACTGGGATCGTATTGAGGCTGAGTTTGCCTTGGAGAATGCGAGAAACATCTAGTAAGTCTTCAATTAATTGAGCTTGTAATTTGGCATTGCGCTCAATAGTTTTCAATGCTTTGTCGAGTCCTACCTCATCAAATTTCCGGCTCTGCAACAGTTTTGCCCAACCGAGAATCGGGTTCAAGGGCGATCGCAATTCATGAGAAAGTACTGCCAAAAACTCATCTTTGATTCGGTTAGCAGCCTCAGCTTCCGCCCTAGCTATTTGCTCTAGTTGCAAAAGGCGATCGCGTTCTGATTCGCTGCGTTTGCGATCGGTGATATCAGTTAGCATGGCGATCGCACCTGAACACTCACCTTGTTCGTTCAAAATCGCTCTGGCAGAAATCAGTGTCCATATGTACGAACCATCTTGGCAGCGCAATCGTCCTTCTTTGAGATCGCTCTCTTCTCCTTTGAACCACTCCAGTTTTGCTTCATCGGCGATATCATCAGCCAGATCCATAAAATCAAATATAGAACGACCGAGTATTTCTTCTGCTGGATAACCCAACATCTGAGATACTCGCTGATTCACAAACTCTGTTCGGGTTTTGGAGTCAATCATCCAGATTCCCTCATAAGAGGTATCAACAATTCGGCGATACTTGGCTTCACTCTTCTGTAAAGACTCCTCTGCTTGCTTGCGCTGACGCCGCTCCTTAGCTTCCCGCAATGCGCGTTGCACCGAGGGAACTAACCGTCCTATTCGTTGCTTTAATACATAATCGGTTGCACCGTTCTTCAAAGCTTCGATCGCTAATTCTTCACCCAGTACCGCAGAGACAAAGATAAAAGGAATCTCAGGACAACGATTTCGGGCAATTTCCAAGGCAGAAATTCCATCAAAAGAGGGCAAGGCATAATCGGCAAGAATTAAATCGAAAGCGTCTGTTTCTAAAGCAGCTAGGAAATCAACATCGGTTTCGACTCGGATCAGTTCGCAATTAATTCCCCCTTCGGTTAATATCATTTGGGCAAGCTCTGTATCTAACAGGCTATCTTCCAAAAGGAGGAAACGCAGAACATTCATCAGTTGCTCTCCTTTTGAGGATGAGGTGCCGGAGGTAAAGCACCAACCGGAGGCTGATTGATCACTGCCCAAAACAAGCCAACACCTTTAATAGAATCGACGAAATCATGGTAATCTACTGGTTTGACGACATAAGCATTCACCCCTAACTCGTAGCAGCGAACTAAATCCGGTTCCTCGCGGGAAGAAGTCAGTACCACCACTGGAATTACTCGCATTAGTGGGTCAGATTTGAGTTGCGCCAGCACTTCTAGTCCATCGATTTTAGGCAGTTTCAAATCGAGCAATACCACAACAGGATACCCTTCCATTCGCAACCGGAACAACCCCCGGCGATAAAGATAATCCAGTGCTTCTTCTCCATCACGTACCACCACTACTTCATTGGCAAGATGGTTTTCTGACAAGGCGGCTAGGATTAACTCTGCATCGTTGGCACTGTCTTCAATTAGCAAGATTCGCTTCAGTTCTTTCATTCACTCTCCTTGTTGGACAATTTAGGCAGCGAGAAATAAAAGGTGGCGCCACTGTCAACTACAGCCTCTGCCCAAACTCGACCATTATGCCGATGAATAATGCGTTGCACGTTTGCCAATCCAACACCAGTGCCTTCAAATTCTGGGTCGCTATGCAGGCGTTGAAATACTCCGAATAGCTTGTGGACATATTGCATATTAAAGCCTACGCCGTTATCTCGTACAAAAAAGATAACTTCGTTTTCATTGTCAATGCTGCCAACAGTAATTTCTGCTGGGTTTCGAGTCTGGCTATATTTTACGGCATTGCCCATCAGGTTGCGAAGCACCAGTCGCAGCATGGAGGGATCGCCCTGCGCTTCTGGCAGTGGCTGTATGTGCCAATGGATTGTGCCTCCTGAAGTTTCTGCAATTAAATCGCGTTTTACCTCATGTACCAATTCCTCCATATTCAGGTTGATGTAGCGCATTTCGATGCGCCCCATCCGAGAAAATGTCAGCAACTCATCGATTAGTATCCCTGCTTGTTTGGCAGTGTCGGCAATTATTTTTAAATAGCGCTGACTTGTTTCATCTAAGCTTGTTGAGCTATGGCGCTTCTGAAGTAATTCGATAAATCCGGCGATGTGGCGTAGCGGTGCCCGCAAGTCGTGAGAGACGGAGTAGGAGAAAGATTCGAGTTCTTTATTGGCGGCTTCGAGTTGGGCAGTGCGCTCTTGAATTCGTTGCTCTAGGATTTCGTTGAGTTGTTGCAAGGCGGCTTCGGCAACCTTGCGATCGTGAATGTCGCTGGCGATGCCCACCCATTTGATAATCTCTCCGCTTGGATCTCGAAATGGTAAACCTCGAACAATATGCCAACGATAGCTACCATCAGAAACTTGACGAAAGCGAATTTCTATTTCGTAGTTGGTGGCGTTAGCAATAGCCTGCATCGAACTTTTCAAGACGCGATCGCGATCGTCGGGGTGAATAGCATAAATCCAGCCATAGCCAGCGGTCTGCTCCATTGTCAGTCCGGTGAAATCTAACCAGTGTTGATTGCAATAGGTAATACCACCATCGCGATCGCCCATCCAAATAGCCTGTGGCGACACTTCCGTTAAAATTCGGTATCGCTCCTCACTGTCACGTAGCGCTTTTTCTGCCAAGTTGCGATCGTGGATATCAACACAGGAGCCGATATAGCCGAGAAACTCCCCTGTTGGTGCAAACCGAGGCACACCAGTATCTAAAACCCAACGGTATTCGCCATCATTCCTTCTAAGGCGATATTCCATTTTAAATTTTTGTCGGGCATCAAAGGCATTGGTGTATGTATCTAAGCAACGCTGAAAATCATCGGGATGAACGCCTTCAGCCCACCCGTAGCCCATCTCTGACTCCAGAGTTCGCCCGGTAAAATCTAGCCAAGGTTTATTAAAGTAGTTACAAAGTTTGTCAGTGCCAGACATCCAAATCAGTACGGGAGCAGTGTCTGCCATCTGACGAAAGCGCGATTCACTTTCGCGCAGTGCTGCTTCTGCCTGGTCACGAGCGCGTAGCGCAGCTTGCTGTTCGCTAATATCGGTGACTAACGCCGCATACCCTTCAACAATTCCCTGTCTATTAAACTGGGGAACGTAAATGGCACTAATGTAACGTGTCCCACCATCTTTATAAGGAACTTCACTTTCAAAAGTAACCTGCACTCCTGCTAGTACTTGTTCCACATAAGGACGAAGCACTTCATAAGCGGATTCACCCAAAACTTCCCAAAGATGCTTCCCATAAACTTCTACCGTCGAATGCCCAAACCAATCTTGATAGGCTTGATTGTTGAAGCGGTAGCGTTGTTGTGAATCTACAAAGGTAATCAGAACTGGCAGCGTATCTGTAATTAAACGAAGTTCTGTTTCTCGTTGCCGCAGTGCTTCTTCCATGAGCTTACGGTTAGTGATATCGCGCCAGCAATCTATTGCACCAATAATCTCACCTTGGGAATCGCGAATTGGGACGACATTGGCGATCGCTGTAATTGTAGTACCATCTGGACGTTCAATGATGCATTCTTCATCGCGGATCGTTTCACCATAGCGCGTAGCACGGTACAAAGGTAGTTGCTCTAAGGCGAGCGGCGTTACACCATCAGCCAAGAACAGACTGTAAAGCTGAACATAAGATTCAGAAGACATACCAACCAGAGATTCATTTGGTCTGCCCAAAAGTTTTTGCGCGAGTTTGCTGTTAGCGATGATTGGGAAATCAGGAGAACCAGCAGTGATAGTAATTCCCTCTGGGACGTGTTCTAGGAGCATTTGCAAAATGCTTTGGGCTTCTTCTGCTTGGCGGGAGCGATGCTGGGCTTCTGCTTGGGCTTGTTTGCGTTCGCTTAAGTCAAGTACAAAACCAATGATTGTCCGATCTCCCTGTTTAGCAAAACCAAGTAGAACGGGAACTAGAGAGCCGTCTTTGCGGATGTATTCCTGCTCAAAGGGACTACAACTCCCAGCCATTGTCAGTTCTTGAATCGCTCGCTCGCTTACATCAATATATTGGAGTGGAACGATCTCGCCCCAGCGGATTCGACCAGAGCGCAAATCCTCGTGTGTATAATTGAGCATTTTGAGAAAGGCATCATTGGCTTCAACGATTAAGCCGTTCAGATTAGCCACAATTATCCCAATAATATTGGACTCGGTTAAGCGACTAAACCGAGCTTCACTTTCGCGTAGTGACTTCAGGCTTGCCTCTACTTGCCGTTGGGCTGTGCGGCGTGATTCGTTAAGCCAGCTGATTAATCCTGCTGTCAGCATGAACACTACCAAGGGAACTACAATATTCAGATTTGTAATGTTCTGCGCATCGAGTGGCTTAAAAAAGAAGTAATTGACTGCAAAAGTAGACAAAAGGGTAGCAAGTAACCCCGGCCCCAAGCCACCGTACCAGGCACTCACCATCACCGCAGCAAAAAATAGTGCCCCAGGCGTTGGCATGATATATGGATGGAGTAGCAGAGTTGCCGACAGTGCTAAGGCAGCGGATAGGGAAGCAACACCATAGTGCAGCAGTTTCTCCCGGATGAATGCGCCCTTGTCTCTACCGCCAGTAAAGATTGTTTGCGATTCAGATACCCTTGCCTTATGACTCATAACCCTACTCTGCTTCTGGAAAATACTGAGTCAGCAGTCTTTTGCCAGGTTCACCCATCTTCCGTAACATTTCTTCTATTAGTTTTAGCGCTATGCGTGAAGGGACTGTATGCCCATTCTCCCAACGATTGACTGTTTTGAACGAAACTCCTACTTTAGCAGCAAACTGTTTCTGAGAAAGATTGAGCTGGTGACGAAGTTCCCGAATTAAATCTAAAATTTCCAGCCGCTTTGTTAGAGACATCTCTGTATTTTATCCCCATAGGACAATTAGCGTAGGACAGGTGTCTTATTCATTGTCTCTTACTCAGGGAATATTTTAAAAGTGAATGGCTGTAATTTGAGGCACTTGTCGATCTCCCGTAACCCCCCTTAAAAAAGCTACGGTGTACGCACAAGTCAAACTCCGTATAAACGGTCATTAGTCATTATGTAGACTTCTTGCATAAGTCGGGAAAAGGGAAAGGGGGGAAGGGGAAAAAATTCTGTATTGTCCCCTTCCCCTTTAACCTTTACCCTTTTTCCCCTCTTGCAAAAAGCACTTTTGAAAGAGGTCTAGTCATTTGTGTTTTGTGTTTCTAAGGACAAAGAACAAATCACAAAGGACAACCTTCATTAGTTAATGTGCAATTTTAATGCGTAACAGCTGACAATATTACACAACTTCGTTGATGAATTGACTGCGTTGGCGTAGCCTCTCCTCTGGAGAATCGCTTACCCTTTTAGTATTTAAGCATTTGCACCCAGAATAGAAAAGTCATAGTGCTGTAGTAAATCTTCTGGATCGTTGTCAATTGCGATCGCAACATTACTTAAAACCAGTGTGCCATCAATATCTAAAATCACTCCTTCTAATGCCATGAAAAACCTCGGCTGAAGTATTGTTTTATCGCTGATGATGGCATGGCAAATCAGTTTACTTCATCATCCCATGAGAAAAGAAGGGAGTTAGAGAAGAGATGGCGATCGTCTGAGATAATTCCAGAAAGTGCGTAGACGCATTCGCGCAGCGTCTCGTAGAGAAACGGCTTCTCGCCAGACATCGCCTCAATAAAACTTCACCAACCCCAAATCACGTTCTGCGCGTTGGATGGCTCCCTCTTTTAACTGTTCTCTAAGATTGGCTGAGGTTTTCTGAGCAATATAATATTGCACAGCTTCGTTGATGAATCTACTGCGATCGCCTAAACAAATAAATTTTAAACTAGCTTTGATTTTTCCATTCTTTATAAGCTGTTAGCCAGTTCAAAGACTGTTTAGGGCCTAGTTGTTTTTGTATATCCTCTGCTGAGTTATAAGGACGTTTAGATTCTATTTTCTTAGCATATTTTTCTCCTATTCCACGAATTTTAGTAAGAAGAGATTCTGGGTTATTCAAAAACTCTACAAAATTTTTAATATCTTCTGAATCAATTACTTGGTCGTTTAGTTTTGATTGTAAAGCAAATTGTTCAATAAGTTTTTCAACTTCGGGTTTTTTGTGAGCTATAAGAAATACCCATATTTGTTCTAACCCACTTTTTATAGCCGATTCATATATCGGTAAACCTGTCATCAGAAAAAATTTATCTTCTTCATCAGACAAAGAAACAATTGGAAGTGCTAGATTATATTTTAAATCGTTCAAACTTTGACTAAGTTTCGATAAGTCTTTTTTATCAAAATTGTGTAATCCTACTTGTGGCGTTTTTATTTGACTTAGAAAAATTTTCCCTGGGCCACTTTCAATATTTTTATACATTTTTAATTTCCCCTTCTACTTTCATCTTGATCAATTCTGCTAATAATTTCTTCTGTTAAATTTGATAATTGTTCAACAGCCTCCTTTTCACTGTTCGTTCTCTTAGACTCAGATTTTTGTTCCACAAACACTCGCAGAGGTAGCCTTTTTTCTGAGGCATCAGAAAAGCTCTTTGTTCTTTTAATTTCCGGCAACAGCTTTGTGCCTAATTGTGCTCTTTCCAGTAGCTGTTTAGCAAAATTGTTAATCTTTATTTTGCTAGCAGATGCTTTACCTCTGCCACGTAATGGCTCTGTCATCATAGGTACGATACCTAAAACTCTGGCTTGCTGTCCTCCCATTTCTTCATGAACTCCTCTCTCAATTTCCCTTACTACAGAGCTAACACCATACACTGAAAAATACTCTAACTGAGTAGGTATAATCAAGTAACGAGCAGCATATAAACCATTTAGTGTAGCTGGAGTAATATTCGGTGAAGTATCCAGTATCACATAATCATATTCGTTATCAAACTTTTTTAACGCTTTTTTTAGAAGCATTGCAACATTTCCCATTCTGCCAACACGAGAGGTTAACCTGTCTATTTCTTCCGTTGTTCTATAGCTACTAGGAATAACATCTATCCTAATATTAGAAGCAGAGGAATTTAGATAGTTATTAAATGGTGATCTTTCTTGTATATAATCTTTGTATTGGAAGTTTTTAGAATAGATGTCAGCACTAATAAAATCTATGATTTCTTTTCTATTTTTAAATTCTTCTAATATTCTATTAAATTCATCTAGTGTTTTAGCCTTATCAAGATCGTCAGCTTGATTGACTCCTAAGTATAAACTACTATTCCCTTGATCATCTAAGTCAATTATAAGAACTTTATTTCCTAACCTTGCTATTTCATAGGCAAGGTTTACTGATAGAGTTGTTTTACCTACTCCACCCTTAGATGTATGAATTGCAATGGTACGCATTTATTAAATATTTAAATTAAACTCATGTTTTCGAGCTATAAATATTACATATTTATACTATTTTGATCATAGTCGGTTAATTATTAAGGGTCAAGCAAGCATTAATACAATCTTTGTATATATCATTTACTAATCACATGAGGTAGATCATAGCCCCATATTCGATTGCGGGGAGCGGTTTGGGCGTGGGGTTCTTGTAGCTCACTCAATCGAAAACTGTTATATTTTACTTAAGATCGATAATCTTTTGTATAAAATCTTTACCAAGCCGTAAGATTTGCCCTTCCCAATCAAATACCTCAATATTATAAAATATATTTGAACCTTCAGGTTTAATACTAACAAAATAAGGTTGTACAGTTTTTGTAGCAACACCATTAATATACTGTTTTTCTCCAATAGGCTTTGCATTAATCTCGCGGAGCATACGAATTGGCACAAATGTTTTATCATCTGTGAGTTGAATAAAACCTTTTCCGCATACTACCTTGTCACAATGAATATCGCAAGCTTTTATTTCAACGGGAATGCTATCAGTGTGCTTTACTAATGAAATGAAAAGATTAGTATTTTTGTTATGATTACGAATAAATTTTATCAAATAATCATGAATAAGTTGATAACGATTGCTTGGCATTTCATAAATTAAAAAAACTAATCCTGAAGCTACTAAAATATTTAAAACAAACTCTACTTTTTCCGGTGCTTCATCACATATAAATACTAAATCATCTTTAGTTCTCAAAGGTCTGATGTTTTTTTCATCTGTTAGTAGATACAAAATTTTCCAGGCAGTCTCTTGATTTTTATATCCACAATCTGCAATCACTGTTTCAAGTGATTTCTCAACTAATTTCAGTTTAGGGTTATGTCCAATATTGTGGTATTTCTTTAAAGTTGTAATTTTCTCAGTTTGTAACTGCATCCCCACAATTTGTAACTCAATCGGGCGTACCTCACCCAAATCACCTGCTAAATCCCGAACTAATTCATCAATCAGTGTAGGCTCTAGATAAAATTGAGAACGTTCTGTTAAACTCTGCACAACTGCTTTAGCATCGTCTGGCAAAAAATTCCCCAAGTAATAGCGAATATTTTTATCGAGAATATTATTATTAATTGCACCTAAACTAAACAGACGTTCTAACTCTAATAAATAATGTAAATAATCTTCCCGCAAAGACAGAATTATCTTGACAAAAGGAATATTTAGACAAACCCGCAAAAACTCATAAAATGCTCGTCGTTGACCTTGGTCTGGATAAACAAAGAAAAACTCCTCAAACTGGTCAAATATTAAAACCGTCAACAAATTCCGGTCAGCATTTCTCTGCAATTGTTCTAAAATAGCGGCTGAAGAATCAAGATTAGCAAATAATTGATTCCCTCTGACTTCTTCAAAAGCCTTAGCCAAACTCTGTCCCAACATCCCCACCCAATCTGTATAAACTCGCAACAAAATAGGTAAAGCATCTCGCTCACCAATTGCTTGCTGTTGCAACGCTGGTATTAATCCACCCTGCAAGATTGAGCTTTTCCCCACTCCTGACTGACCATGAATTACAGTCAATTTATGCTCAGTCCCGCCAATTCTTTCTCGCAACCGCTTAACATCTTGCCCCCGATCAGAAGCGGCAATTTCTTGAGCAATGGTTTCAGAATTTTCCACTTGCAACTGTGCAGAATTAATTGCCTGTCGCTGGGGATTGAGATAAGATGCGCCAACAAAAGCACGGAAACCATACTGTTGTTCAATTTGTAATTGTTCTTGCTTAATCTTAAAAGCTTTCAGATATTCACCTTGTTCAAAGTAGAGTAAGCGTAACCTTTCTAATATAGATATATATAATTGCGGGTTATACTGATGATTACTTTCAGCTTTAGCAGCTTTTAAACTATTAATTGCTACTTCAAATTGACCTAAACCCTGTTGAGATTTAGCTAAAATAAACCGATACCAACTAAATTCATTTGATTGTAAATTGGGTATCTCAGCTAATATTTGTAATCCTTGCCCCGCAAGTTGACCAGCTTCATCCCAACGTGACTGCTCTAAAGCTACTTCTGCCAAAAAACCATAATCTTTAGCCAATTGCAACGACGTGCCATAATTTTGATGTAGCGGCAGAGATTTATCAATAAGGCTTTGCAACTCTGACCATGCTTGTAAACGTCGTAGCGCTTCACCTAGCTTAGTAATATGTTTTGCAACTAAATCTGAACGTTGTGCTTGTTCAAAAATCTCAATAGCTTGCTGAAAGTAATTTCTAGACTCTTGCCAATAGCGTTGATTTTCTGTCTGATTTTTTTCAGCGTGGCGGTTATAAACTGAAGCAATATTAACGAGTAATATACCTTGTCGCTCTAAATAATTACTTTGTCGCCAGAACTCTAAGCTTTGTTGATAATGTGCTAAAGCAGAATCTATCTCATCATGTAAATAATCATTTAAACCAAGCACAAATTCTAAACTTGCTTGCAGTGCTGGCTCTAATACCTCTTGACGGTTTTGCAAATCTTGACGAGCAGTTTCTAGTTCCCGGCAAATTTGGGGATTCGGCGTAACATCACCAGCAAAGATTTCATCGCTTTTTTGTTGGAGAAAGCTAATTAACTCATCAGTAGGATTTTCAAAATCAATAATAGTTGCCCAACTTTCTAAATCAGTTGCTAATCGAATAAATTTTTGCATAACTGAATCATTAACCCACAACAATATCGGAAACGGGAAGTTCTTTCTAAACTCCTCCCGTACTTGGTTAGCTGAAGTCAGAACTGTATCAATATCTTTAACCGACTCCAAACCAAAAATCATTAATGCAGGTGGCTGTTCATCTCCCAGTTGTTCGCGTATATTTGTGTAAAGCGTTTTGACTGATGCAGGTAAAGTAATTTCGCGAATGTGTATAGGAGATAATTGGCGCAGGCGTTGTACCATGCGCTGACGTAAATCAGCATAGTTACAGCGCAGTAAAATCAGCGAAAATGTTCCCTGAGAAAGGGTAATTGTTCGCACCAGAGTTTGCAATGAATGCTCATTGTCAAAGGCTAAATTTTCTGGCTCTTGCTGATTACTCATAACATACAGCAGTTTTCTTTTGCATAAAGTACAAAGCTACCTACGGGTTTTGAGGCAGGAGGTAGGGGGCAGAAAGGATGACGGACGATTTCTGCTAGTTGTAAAAGCTGTAGTTGTGAAGATGACAACTGACACGGCTCCCGCACTTGTCGATCTAGCTCCCGCACTTGTCGATCTAGCTCCCGCACTTGCTGATCTAGCTCCCGCACTTGCTGATCTAGCTCCCGCACTTGCTGATCTAGCTCCCGCACTTGCTGATCTAGCTCCCGCACTTGCTGATCTAGCTCC
>NZ_JBALDN010000013.1:0-2654 GCF_036917375.1 Nostoc sp. | reverse complement strand
TAATGAAAAATCTTTGAGATGCTCCACACGCTGATTTTCATTCTTGGGACAATGCTTACTTTACAAGATTTTCAGCCTTAACTGAACCGTATTGGTTTATAACCCAATCAGCTTGGGTTGGAGGTTATTGGTTTCAAGACGCAATTTATCGCGTCTCTACATCAGGCTTTTATCGCTCATTCTGAACTGTATTGGTTTATAACCGTCCCACAAGTTCTAGTCTTTCTGGGTAAATCCTTTAACCATCTATATTTGAGGATTTTCGGAAATTACGTAGGCGTTGGTGTAGCCAATACGGTTCAGATAAGCATTTTTCACTTTCCTTATGGTCTGGGTAAGGGGTAAGGGGTAAAGGGAAAGGATGTATTCAAAACATGAGTCCCTTTCCCCTTTCCCCTTTAACCGAACCGTATTGTTGCTGTAGCCTCTTCAAGAGTTGCCCGTTTTAGACATAGCACTCCTCACACTCATGAGCAATTTTTAGCTACTCCCTGCTTTAAAAACAGTAATAATCGCTCTCACAAGATATTGCTTTGTCTAAATCAGTCATAGTAGAAGTTACAGCTAGTGGATATAGAAGCTCCTCTAATGTGTTATCACTACTGGTTTAGTTTGACATGAACTCAACCAGCAACGAAAATCAAGGTTTATAAGCATCAAATATGAACGTTTTACTTCTATACCCCCGCTTTCCAAAAAGTTTTTGGTCTTTTGAAAAAACACTGGCTTTATTAGACCGTAAAGCAATGCTACCGCCTTTAGGCTTGGTAACTGTAGCGGCGATTTTACCGCAAGAATGGAATTTCAAGCTAGTAGATCGAAATGTTCGCGTCTGTACAGAAGCAGAATGGGCTTGGGCAGATTTGGTTATTATGTCGGCGATGATTGTGCAAAAAGAAGATTTGCTTTCTCAGATAATAGAAGCAAAAGGGAGAGGTAAGCAGGTAGCTGTGGGTGGTCCCTTCCCGACAGCGCTACCGAATGAAATGACATCCGCTGGGGCTGACTATTTGATATTAGACGAAGGGGAAATCACCCTACCCTTATTTGTAGCAGCGATCGCACGGGGCGATCGCACAGGTATCTTTCGTTCTGGCGGTGAAAAACCAGATGTCACCAACA
Organism: Nostoc sp.; assembly: GCF_036917375.1. Lineage (GTDB taxonomy): Bacteria > Cyanobacteriota > Cyanobacteriia > Cyanobacteriales > Nostocaceae > Nostoc. The sequence goes on along the minus strand of NZ_JBALDN010000013.1, from coordinate 1,532 downwards.
CTCCAACACCTCGCTTTGACTTGCTAGAGTTTGAAGCTTATGCAGAGATGTCGGTGCAATTTTCCCGTGGATGTCCCTTTCAATGTGAATTTTGCGACATTATTGTGCTATACGGCCGCAAACCCCGCACCAAAAACCCAGAGCAACTCTTAGCAGAACTTGATTATCTCTACAAACTGGGTTGGCGGCGCAGTATTTTTATGGTAGATGACAACTTCATCGGCAATAAGCGGAACGTCAAATTATTTCTGAAGTCCCTTCTACCCTGGATGGTGGAACATAATTATCCCTTTTCCTTTGCCACAGAGGCTTCAGTTGATTTAGCCCAAGATCAAGAACTGATGGATTTAATGGTAGCGTGTAATTTTGGAGCCGTTTTTCTGGGAATTGAAACCCCCGACGAAGAAAGTCTCACTTTCACGCAGAAATACCAGAATACGCGAGACTCACTCAGCGAGGCGGTAAATAAAATTACCCGCTCCGGGCTGCGAGTCATGGCAGGGTTTATCATCGGATTTGATGGCGAAAAAGTAGGAGCCGGCGCCCGAATTGTCAAGTTTGTCGAGCAAACAGCAATCCCTACAGCCTTATTTAGTATGTTGCAAGCACTTCCAGATACAGCCCTCTGGCATAGATTAGAAAAGGAAGGAAGACTCCGCAATAAATCTGCCAACATCAATCAAACCACGTTGATGAATTTTGTCCCAACTCGACCGTTAGAAGATATCGCTCGTGAATATGTGCAAGCCTTCTGTGATTTGTATGAGCCAGAGCGGTTTTTGGAGCGTACATACAAACACTTCCGGCTTTTGGGCGAAGCAACCTATCCCAAAAAGGGCAAAGCTGCCAAGAAACCATTGAACTGGAAAGTACTCCGAGCGTTTCTGATCATTTGTTGGCGTCAGGGTGTACGTCGTCAGACACGCTGGCAATTCTGGCGCAACTTGTGGAGTATGTATCGGCATAATCCAGGTGGGGTGAGTAGCTACTTAGCTGTTTGTGCCCAAATTGAGCATTTCTTAGAATATCGCCAAATTGTTCGGGATGAAATTGAGGCGCAAGTGGCTGAATTTCTGGAAGCAGAAGCTAAAGTAAAACCGGAAGCACAAGTGATGGAAGTTTTGGGAAGCGTCAAAAAATAACTCGTACAGCAGAATTCAGGAGTCAGAATTCAGCAATGTTTTCTGTACGACTGGCGAATAGCGAGTCAGCAAGCGTCTTAATTCTGACCGGAGCAACGGAAACGTCTCCGGCTTTGCTCCTGAATTCTGAATCGGCCAATCTCGTATTTTTTGTAATTCTAATATGGAAATTTTAGAAATTTATTGATGATGTCCTCACTAGCATCGTACTGGCGTAATACACTGAAAGTAAGAAGTCGGATCGTTGACTGTGGAATTATCAACACTACAAGGAAAACCAGCAAGTATTCTCGGTTGGGAGCAATGCGATTTTGTGAGGTTTGGTCAAAAACAAGCGATCGCTAAAAATTACATTTAGGTACAAGGTGATTTTATTTGCAAATAAAATAC
>NZ_JBALDN010000012.1:0-23581 GCF_036917375.1 Nostoc sp. | reverse complement strand
ATTGCTGCAATGAATCAATTTAAACCTGGTTATGCTTCTGGATAATTTAACTTATTTACTACTTACTTATTCCGGAAAGTGACAGAAGAGGGTTAAGCTACGAAGTAGATTGTAAGCAAGCAAATAGTTGAGCCATCTATTACTTTCACATTTCGACCACACCATAATTTTTCTGTTGTTACTTTCTCTTCTAAGCTTTGTGCCGAATCATTGAAAAGTTTCTCCAATAATTTCTCTGGCAATCTTGCCCGTGCTTGGCAGTATGCACTTGTATCTGTTGACGGAATTTCTACTTCTGATTCTGCCAAATGTGCAATTATTTTACTTACAGCATTGTGGCAAGTTTTATCAGTATCTAAAACTTGAGATAAAAATGCCCACAAGGTTATAAATCAATACGGTTCAGATAAGCCCAAAACCCTCATGTAGAGACGCGATTTATCGCGTCTTAAAGACCAATTACCTACACCAATAACCCTTAACTGAACCGTATTGGGTTATAAATGGGTCAAATAACCGTTTTTTATGTTTAATTTTTAGCTCAGAGATTACTTGCTTAATTGCAGATTCCGGCAATAATTCTTTAAAAGGTAATCCCAGACTTTGATGAAATTTATCCTTGAGAATTTGCACTCGTAGTGTCACAGTAGTATTTATGATGTTTGCTTGCTCGTCTTTTTGAAAGTATTTCATGAACGAGTAAGCTTTTCCTACCTAAAAATTTTTTGGACAACCCCTACATCTTTGCACTGTCTAGAGTTAGGCATAGCATAGTTTACTGCCACAGGCATCTCAACTACGCTCCTGGCGTAACCAGGAACAAACTTCATTAGCGATCGCAATACTTCATTAAGAATAATCGCCTGCCCCGTTCCGACAATGTTTAATAGCTTTAAAATACTGTATGGCTTAGAGCTTTTCTTAGTACCATTCTCCTCTGCTCCCTTGCTCCCCTGCTCCCCTGCCTCCCCTCCTCCCCTCAAAATTAAATTGTCAGCCAGACCACTAATTTCTTTCTTCCAAGTAGCGAGAAATTGCATTATCAAGGTGTGGCATTAATTCACCTCGATTGCTACCAAGAACGCTGTAAGCTGGGCGGGGAGCTATCCAACCAAGTTCTTGCGTAGGAAGAGCAATTAGATTGCTGACACTCACACCTGCTTTTTTCGCCGCCAATCGGGCTAAGTCAGACCAAGCTATAGCACTTTTGTTAGCCAAATGCCACAAACCCTTCTCGCCATCAATCAGCAAATCAAGGCTGGTATGGACAAGATCGGGTACATAAGTAGGCGAGACGATCGCATCTTCGGCTGCGACAAAAGTATTACCAGCACTAAGCTGACGTAGAGCGATCGTCACAAAGTTGTAATCATCCCAAGGTCCGAAAAATGCGCTGGTGCGAATCACTAGCGATGCCGGATGAGCTTGTGATACCAGCTTTTCTGCCAAAACTTTGCTGCACCCATATATATTGAGGGGTGCAACGGTATCAGTTTCGACATAAGGATTAGACTCAGCACCATCAAATACCAAATCTGAAGAGAAAGTTAGCAGCGCCACATTATGTTGAGCGCAAGCAGCAGCTAAGATCGCTGGGCCTTCAGCGTTTACCTTCAAACAAACATCGGGTTCGCGTTCGGCATCGTCTACCCGCACGTATCCCGCAGCGTTCACAACTGCCCACGGTTGTAACTCGGTAAGTACTTTATTGACGGAAGCAGGATTGGCAATATCCATATCTTGGCGTCTGAGCAAGCAATATGAAATTCCTCGCACTTCACACAACCGAGCAAAAGCTTTGCCTAGAGTTCCTGTAGCTCCCACGATCGCCAAGGGACGAAGAGAAGCAGGGGAGGAAAACGGCAGAGATGGGGGAGATATGCGACAACTGACAGCTGGGTATAATAGGCGCTCTTCTCGATGCCACCATCCTGGTGTATCAAGTAGTGGATGATTGGGTTTATGTCCACTGGCTAAATCTCGCACCATCTTAGCGATCGCAGTTTGTCTAGGCTGTGGCGATTCTCCAGAGGAGACGCTACGCGAACGCAAATCAAATACACCTGGCTCGTAGTATCCTGCGGAGCGAGTCACTAAACTATTCCAATCGTAGCTGCCCAAAAGTGCCCAAACAGTCACAGCACGAACATCTGCGCCCTGGTCTCGTAATTCTTGGGCTGCATTCCACACTTCATTGAACCAGCGTAGCTGCTCCTCACGGGTGCAACTCAAATGAACTTCAGTGACAGCAAAGGGTAGTTTGTAACGTTCCCATGTCTCTTTGAGCAATGTTCGCGGCCCTGCCAAACCCTCAGCGCAAACTCGCACTGCCTCTACATCTGCATACTTATCCCGACCATTACCACCATACGTCCCAGCTGGATAGTTTTCTAGATTTTCATCTAAAAAGCGCTCGCTCGTCAGGTAATGGTTAATGCCGATAATGTCAGGCGGACAGGTATATTGTAAAAATTCTTCAAGTTCAGTCTCGCTGATGCCACAATCGTGCAAGTAACCCCACATGGGATGAGTTGGGTTGATTCGACCGCATAATAAATCAAGACTCAACCAGCGACGTTCATTCTCAAATTCTGCTTGATAAGCCAGCTTTGGCGTACTATGAGTTTTACCCAAATCCTCTGTTTGTACGAGTTGGGCATTGGGATTGATTTCTCGGATTGCTTGCATCGAAAGAGCGATCGCTTTACACTCCCCTAACAATGCACGGGCGAAAGTTAAATCGTCCTTTCCGTGGGGATACCAGTGACCATACATCCCACTGAATCGGGCTGTTGTCAGTGGCTCGTTTACAGGTGTGTAATGTGTAACCCAAGGATAGCGTTCTGCAACTGCACGAGCAAACACCGCTAGTTTCTCAGGAAATTCTGGATCTACCAAGCTGGTATCACGCGGGCCACTACCATGATGCACTAGCCCCACAATTGGGCAGATACCGAGTTCGCGCAAGCGTCCCAGGCGTTCATCTGCCCACGACCAATCAGCATTCTCTAAACCATTGGGTGCTATGCGCTCCCAAAGTATTGGATAGCGGATGGCGTGTATGCCTAGTTGGGCAAATAAATCTAGGTCATCCAAGCGCGTTGCATGACCATTGCGTTCTAACTGATCGAAATACTCTTCACCCACACGATTAACCGTACACTCTACACCAGCCCACACTTCTAGAGGAAGTTTTGATTTAGGAGTGTTGAGCGTCGAGTTGAAAGCAGAAGCCATAATTTACAACTCAAGCTGATATTTTATTTGATGCGTTCTTTTTGATTTTTGTCGGGTGTGTTATGCCAGAGGCTAACGCACCATCCCAAATTTTCGGTGCGTTACAGATATGAGCAGCCTACTAAATACAGAGCAGCCCTAATTACGAAATTAACGCGATATGCAACTTATTCTTAGAATCCCGCTTCCATTCCTCTCCTCTACAGGGAGCTACGATGATACACACAAGTATGGAATAGCTGATTAAGCAAGGGTTTTACCCCACCCTAACCCTCCCCTTATAAAGGGGAGGGAACTAGATTTCCGGTCTCCCCCCTTTATAAGGGGGGATTAAGGGGGGTAATTCGACTTGTAAGTACACTGCGCCCACAGGGAGAGGCTTTCATTCTTACTCCCCAACGCTAGTAGGGAAGGGGCTGGAGGTTAGGTTTTAAAGAAAGTTGCACGCGGCGTGAATTACGAATTATTTAAGCCTTAACCCCAATTTGCTTGTACACAGACAAAGCCTGAGCAACACATTGATCCATGTTGTAGTACTTGTAGGTAGCTAGTCTTCCCACAAAATATACTCCTGGTGTTGTATCAGATAACGCCTTATACTGCTTGTACATTTCGTTATTTTCAGGACGGGGTACAGGATAATAAGGGTCTCCCTCAGCTTGAGGAAACTCGTAAACAATGCTAGTTTTTGAATGCTCCTGACCAGTCAAGTATTTAAACTCGGTTACACGAGTATAAAGCTGTTCATTAGGATAGTTAATTACTGGCGCTGATTGAAACACTGAGGTGTTATGCGTTTCATGCTTGAAATCAAGTGAGCGATAGGGTAGTTTGCCGTAGCGATAATCAAAGAATTCGTCAACCGGCCCAGTGTAAACCATCTCGCGGCAAGGTATAGCTTTTTGGATTTCCTGATAATCGGTGTTGAGCATTACCTTGATGTTCGGATGATTTAGCATATTGTCGAACATCCGGGTAAAGCCGTGTAGTGGCATCGCTTGGTAACTATCGGTAAAATAGCGATCGTCACGATTGGTACGAGTCGGAATTCTGGCAATTACTGATTTGTCAAGTTCCGATGGGTCGAGTCCCCATTGCTTACGGGTATAATTACGGAAAAACTTTTCATACAGTACTCGACCAACTTTGCTGACCACCACATCTTCACTAGTGCGGATGGATTCTACGGGTTCAGCAAGCGATTTATAAAACTCTTCTACCTCAAATGAATTGAGATTCATGCCATACAGCTTGTTGATGGTGTCGAGGTTGATCGGAATTGGAACAAGTTGCCCGTCTACACTGGCAAGGACGCGATGTTCGTAAGACCGCCACTGAGTAAAGCGTGAGAGGTATTCAAAGACTTCGCGGGAGTTGGTGTGAAAGATGTGGGGGCCGTATTTGTGTACGAGAATGCCATCATCGTTGTAATGATCGTAGGCATTGCCGCCTATATGGTTGCGCTTGTCTACAACCAGTACCTTTTTACCAGACTGAGTTGCCAAACGTTCTGCAATGACGCTACCAGAAAAACCAGCGCCGACAACCAAGTAATCGAAGGCAAAATCTCTGGTAATGATATTTGGTGCTTGTTTACCAGCTGCACCTGTGGAGTTAGCTTTGTCTTCACCATCACGGGCTGCGATCGCAGAGTCAATCAGCTTCATCATTGATGCCCAAGTGCGATCCCAAGAAATCTTTTCTAAAAAGGTATCAACTCGACTCAACCATTCTGAGGCTGGGGTGTCTTCTTGCATTGCTTGTTCTGCGGCGATGACGAACTCAGAAACTGTATCTGCAATTCGCACCAACTTCGACTCTCCGTAGGGACGCACTACATCACGAATTGAAGTAGATACTACAGGTCTACCTGCGGCAAGATACTCTGGAGTTTTGGTCGGGCTAATAAAACGTGTTGACTCGTTACGCGCAAACGGCAACATTGCTAAGTCCCAGCCTGCTAAATAAGCAGGTAGTTGTTTATAATCTCTGCCACCGAGATAATGGATGTTTTCATGCTGTGGCAGAGTTGCTGGATCGATTTTGACAACTGGCCCAATAATTACTAGATGCCAGTCGGGGCGTGCTTCGGCAATTCCAGCAAGCAGTTCAATATCCATTCGTTCATCAATTACGCCAAAGAAACCAAGGCGAGGATGAGGAATATGAGCTTGATCTTCTGGTTCTTGAATATTTCTCGCCTGTCCAAAGTGGGATACATCTACACTACTGGGAAAGGCATAAACGTTGGGGTGCTGGTTCACCTTACTTTCGTAAAGGCTTTGTCCGCCTGTAAATACTAGGTCTGCACGACTGAATAATTCGGCTTCGTAATTCTTTAAAGTGGGTGATGCTCCTTGGAATGCAGACAATTCATCCATGCAATCGTATACCACAGCTTGGGGTTGCAAGTGGCGGGTAAAAGGGATCGCCATTGGTGTGTAATACCAACAAATGTATTTGTTGATATTATGCTCTGCAAACAAATTATTAATTAGTAATTGTAAATCTGCGTTGATTGCTTCTTCACTTAAACCTTGTGGTAGGTATGGCACGACCACAACTACTCCATTAGCATCTTCGTTTATATCTAACCTTGCTAAGGGTTCTTCAGAGAAAATTGGCTCTTCAAAAAAGAAGACTCGCTTTCCTTGAGCGCAGCGACTAAGAAGATGTTGTGGCCTTTGATAGACGAAATTCCAACGTAAATGAGATAGGCAAACTATATCAGGTGTGTCTTGAAAAGTTTCTGTTGATTGAACTTTTTTATTAGACGAAGTTAAATCCAACAGTGATGTACTGGATAATTGCATTTCGTCTAGCTGCGATTGCGATCGCTTTGTTTTACGTTGCTTCGGCGAAATAATATTGCTGACACCGTTGTTTTGGACTTGAGATTTTTCACTTGCCATAGTTCGTCTCATTATTTAAATTATTAATTCTGACTACCAAAAAGCTAATCCCTTTTCTTTGTAAAGCAGCACTAAGCTTACTTCCAGGCAAAAGCTTGCAACATAGTTTGCTGCTTTTCAATATCGAATCGGTATACTCAATACTTCGTTGCACTAATAAGAAAATACTGTTTTATGTCTAATTGTTTCATCTATCCAAATAAATATAAAATTATTTTCTTTATTAAGTCCTAAGCACTATCTTTTTATCAACATCTGAAATTAAGTTATCATTGATTTATGTAAGATTTTTTTATTTATAAACCTATGCACATATTGTTGTATTTGTCTGTTCGTTTTCGTACATAACATTATTAAAATAATTATCTCTAGTATTAAAATTAATAATCTCTGGTTATTTATTAATTTGCTTTGTTATTCATATTAAAATTTTGCCATAAAAGTATATATGAGTTGGTTATTCTTTAAGCATCAAAAAATATTTTTTTACAACCTAATATATATTCTTTTGTTATCTGGGATACATGTTGTTGTAATAATTATTTTAAAACCTGTAGTAAATGAAGCAATTTCTTTTATTGTTGATTTATTAGAAACAAGTATTATAAATTTTACCCTGATGATATATATTTTTTCTCAGCCTTTGGTAGGTTAAAAGCTTTTTGACTATGTGTAAAATTGCTCGTAATTCAATTCATAAACCTCACGCGATCGCTTCTAGTGATGCTAATCCGTGAAGCGATCGCTTTTCTCTCAATATTTCTCTAATAAAATAGGTAATGCAGCAAGTGTAAGCATTGATATTCAAAAGTCATAATGTTGCTTTTTAGTAGCAGTCAACATTAATAGACCTCTTGCATAAGTCGAATCTACCCCCCTTAATCCCCCCTTATAAAGGGGGGAAACTTGAAATCTTGCTCCCTCCCCTTCACAAGGGGAGGGTTGGGGAGGGGTGACTCAACGATTTTTGCAAGAGGTCTAATAAATTAAGTAGCAACATTTCTGGATTTAGAAGTTTTTAACTTCTTTCTTAATGATATAAATTTATTTTTTTAATTAAAATTGGTGCAATTCCCACCAATTTTTTGCATAATCTTGTACGCTGCGCCGTAGAATTTTTAGGAATTACTTCTTACACCGATACTATCACAGCGCGTCTATTTAATCGTGGTTTTGCAGTTTCTTATGCATTGCTGGCGATCGCCGGATTGTTGCCTTTGGCTAAGACATTTTTCGGCTTAATGCCATTGTTCGGCGCTAATGTTTTTCTTAATGCATCAGCAGCGATCGCAACTGGCTACTACAGTGTTGTCATACCAGCTAAAGTGAGCAGTGTTAATGTATCGCAAAATCTTTAATAGTTGCTGATAGTCTGCGGTGTCCAGGTAGGACCATTGCAAGATGGCCCTTCTGGTTTCCAAATCAGCATATCTAAGCAGATTTGCCGCATATCCATGTTTTTCGTCCAAGCATGGTAGACAACATACTCAGTCTTACCATCTGGCCCAAGAACAATAGAATTATGTCCCGGCCCGATGACAAAATTAGGAACAGACTTTAGCACCCGTGGCCCGGTTTCGTTACCTGCATCCGAGTAAGGCCCCATCACGTTGTCAGCAATGCCATAATCTACGCCGTAGTTCTCAGTTTCCCAGCGTCCACCACTATAAAAGCAATAGTATTTACCTTCATGCTTACGAACGCAGGGGCCTTCTAAAGTATGCCAATCATAGATTTCACCATACATCAAACGATTGGCTAAAAACCGTTGCCAATCCGATCGCGCACGTAAAACCACTTTTTCTTCACCAGCAAGCTTAGTCATGGTTTGGAGTTTGTCTACAACTAATGCTGTGCCAGCACGCACTCCATCCGATGTATCCAGAAAGTCACGGGCGTAAAACAAATACCACTGTCCATCGTCATCCTGAAATGGGTGCGGATCGATCGCAAAAGGACAAGATTTTGGATCTACGACTGGCTCACCAACATCTTGATAAGGGCCTAACGGAGTATCGCTTGTAGCTACACGTAACTGATGATTCTTGTCTTCATGCCCCACAGAATAGTAGAGATAAAACTGGCGATCGCAGTAAGCAACTTCGGGGGCCCAAAAATTATCGCCAAGGGTGGGATCTGGCCGTTGTAGCGCGTTCCCAACATAATCCCAATTTACAAAGTCGAAGGAGCGTAACAGAGGAAAGACACAGGATTTTTTATTGGAGTTAACATTTGGTGCGTCCGCTATTTCATCTACTGTTCCTTCTGCTTCTGCTGCACCAGTTCCGATCGCATAATATACCCCTTCGTGTTGCCAAACAAAAGGATCGGCAAAATAACCTTTGTAGACTGGATTAGTATAACTTTGCATCTTAAATTATCTATGGAATGACAAAAATCTTTCTTCCACTAGTAGTCTGCCAACCCAAAAATGCGCTTGTGAGGGCTGGAGAAAGGGGAAAGGGAAAAGGGTAAGGGATTTAAACCCTTTACCCCGCCAAGTCACGAAAGCGAACTACTAGTGGTTAGTCAAGTTAAGAATGCTTGCTTTGTAGTAAGGGCTTTAAAGCTTAAATCAAGGACTAAAGTCCTTACTACAAACTTATTTGCCAAGCATTGTTGCCTTGAAAAACTACTAGTATTTGAAATTCACGTAAGTTTCGACTTTGTTCTTAGGTAAGCTTTCTACTAGCTGACACCGTAGCATCTGCTTTAGTTTTTCTGGGAGACTTTGATAATAGTCTTGTGGGAGAGTTAAATCTACCTTTGGTGTGTGCAACCAATGCATAGCATAGCCCATAACTACCATCGGTCTTGGATGGTTTGTCCGATTTGGGGAACCCCGATGCAGTGCTAAAGGCGATCGCACCATTACGTCACCTGGCTGCATATAAAAGGATTCCATTGGAATTTCACCACTGGCAACCTTTTCTAATCCTTCTTCTCGCGGTATAACATGGGTTCCACGCGCCATTTGGAACGGCCCGTTTTCTGCGGTTACTTCCACAAGGGGAAAGTTTACTGCGAGGGCGTAAAGTGGTGTAACTATGCGATCGCTAAATAATGGGCGAAAGTCCCGATGGGTTTCCTGATAATCTGAACCCTGAAATGGAACATCAACTCCCATCTGAACCATTACGTATTCTTGGAAAAACACGCGATCTAGGATACCCATAATCACTGGATTGGCAAAAACTAACTCATTAGCAAATGGGTAAATCCAAGGCAAGGTTAGATAGTAGCGCGAAACTTCACGAGGAGCCAACCCACCTGGTTGATTTTGACGCTCGTAAAATAATTTTTCAAAAGCTTGTGCCCAGTCGTCAATTAATTTTTGCTCAAAAACACCGGGAATCACACAAATTCCGTCTTGATTCAATTTTTGAGCAAATCGGTCTAGGTCGGTAGCTGAATATTTCGCTATACCGCCTATACTTTGAACCATCTTTTTTATCCTCTTCAACTTATAACTAGAGGCGTATTAATATCAGACCTCTAGGAGATTTTTTATTGCTTGTCGATAGTAGCGCACTATTTTTAAAATTGGTGGCTTATGCCAATCCTCTGTAACAATTAATTTATATTAATTATAACGAATTAGTTAACATAACTAAACTCTTCGACACTCCAGACAATGCAACGCGATCGCCTGGCTTTGAAGGGCATCTAATAGTCAAAAAAGTGCACTTGGACTCAGCAAACCACCAATAGACACACCTGCATACATTAGCACATCGGCAGCTTCACGGGCGAAGGTAAGTATGACTGCTAGCCCAATTCCAGAGTTACCACTTGTGATTAGGGACTTCCAGAAAATAAATTATCCCATTTTCATAGTGGCAGATTCTTTCTCCTCTGCCTCCTCTGCATACACAACGATGGAATATTTTTTTAGTTGGAAATCCCTTATGGCGGCTTTGCCTTGCAGTTTTTCAGAACTGCGATCGGAATTTTTGCTATAGCTGTTAATTATGCTCAATTACCTAACAAACTAACTCTTTGAGACTTTAGGCAATTCAACACTATCGCCTGGTTTTGAAGGCCATCTGACAGTCAAAATAGTGCAGTCGGACTCAGCAACCCACCAATGGGATACACCTGCACACCAAAGAACATAATCACCTTCACGAGATAATAAAATTTCTCTATCTTCAAATTGCAGGCGAAATTCTCCGTGAATGAGAATTGAAAGCGTCGCAGCTTGGTTATTTACTGCCCACTCAGTTCTACTTTCACCTGCTTTGTGAACAGCCCATTTTACTTCTAGCATTTCCGTGGAACGCGGATCGTCTTCAGGGGTGATAAAGTGACCCATGAACCATCCCCAACGATTTACACCTTCAACGCCTGCGTTTCCATAAACAACTTTAGGCTGCATCACTTAACTCCAAAGAAGGAACCAAAATTTGTCCGGTGTAACCTGCTTGCTTGTATTGTTCAAGAACATGATTTCCAATATCTTTGCTCTGGCCTGATTTAACCAAAGCAACACAAGCACCGCCAAAACCAGCACCTGTCAGCCTTGCACCAAACACTCCTTCTGTTTTCTGCAAAATCTCTACTAATGTATCCAGCGCAGGTACGGACACTTCGTAATCATCCCTCAAACTGGCGTGGGATGCGTTCATTAATTCGCCAAAGCGCTCAGATGTTACTCCCTGCACTACTTCCAAGACGCGGTTATCTTCTGTAACCACATGACGGGCACGACGGCGTAGAGGTTCGGGTAGTTTTTCTGTTACCTCAGCATCAGTAATATCTCGTAATGCTTTAACTCCTAGCGATCGCGCCGCTTCTTCACACTCAGCCCGGCGCTGGTTATAACCGCTAGTGGCAAGGGTGCGGGGTACGCCGCTATCAATAACCAAAATCTCTGCATTCTCAGGCAAAGGCATCACCCGGCGTTCTAAAGTTCGAGTATCTAAAAACAAGATATGCTCGGTATCAGCCAAACTAGAAGCCATCTGATCCATGATGCCGCACTGCACGCCAGCATAATGAATTTCTGCTTGCTGGGCGAATTGGGCGATTTCAACATCATCAATAGGAAGCTTCAGAAGTTGCCGTAATCCCCGCAGCGTTGCCACTTCCAAAGCCGCGCTACTAGACAAACCCGAACCCATCGGAACTGATGATTTGACGTATACAGAAAGCGATGGGATTGTGTGTCCTGCTTTTTGCAAAACCTCAATACAGCCAAAAATATAACTGGCGAATCCAGACGGGGAATGGTTTATATCTAAAATGCTCACTTCCTCGTTGAGATTTTCCGAGTAAAAGTGATGATGGCCATCGCTACTCAAACCTAGCTGTACCGTCGTGGATTGAGGAATCGCAGTTGGCAGAACGAAACCATCGTTATAGTCAGTATGTTCGCCGAGTAAATTTACTCTTCCCGGCGCACTGGCTTGAGTTTCAGGTGGTTTACCGAATACTTGTTGAAAATTCATAATTTTTAATTGTATAAAGGTACAGGGCGTAACCTTCCTTCTACCTCAACATTAGGAAAATTTGGATCGAAAGTTAGATTTTCCAACTTTCCATCCTTGAGAATCACAAAAGTATCTTCAATCTTTGCCCCTGCTAAACTAGGGTTCCAAGCAACAGCAATACCTTCTGTCAAAGTATCAGTAGTAGTTGGATTGGCGACGATTTCTCGCGCTAGATATCCAGTGGTTCCTCCTTGGTGATGTTCGCGGATGGCATTGGGAAATCCATGCTGCTCATAAGCCTGAGTTAGGGCGTGATAAACTGCATCGAGACTGGTTCCGGGTTGGCACCAATTCAAAATTACTGCTTCTATTTCGCGCACATGGGAATGCAATTCGGCCCGTTCGTCTGAAAGCTTACCAAAACAAACAAATCGAGTCAGATTTGCATACAAACCGTAACCTCTAGCGCAAAACACCAGCATCGCTTGCTGTCCAATCTGTTCTCCGGTAGCTGTTGCATGACGGTATAGCGGTAAACGTCTCTCACCCGCTACTAGTGTCAGCGCTGGATGCAACCCTTGCGCCCATAACGCCTCTGCACCCGCACCTGCTAATTGATATTCTGTCCAAGTTGGCTTGGCGGCTTTGAGTACCTCTGTCATTGCCTGACTAGCTTTTTGCCCAACTTGACGATATCGCTCTAATTCACTTGACATCATTACCCGTTTATGATTTTGCAGAGTTGGGGGTAACGGCTTTTCTAAATTGGAGATGGGGCGATCGCTAACTACTTTTCCGCCGCCAGTTACATCGCGAACGAAAGACTCACGGGCAGCATAATCAGCCCAAGGGTTGACATACACCTTAAAATTAGCTGGCAGTTCCTCATCCTTAAGACGCTGGGCTTCAATTTCATCCGTCAATACCCAAGCATCTTGAGTAGTAACTAATACTTCTGCTACGCCACTTTCAGCAGTCAGCAGTACGGTATTAGAAGCACCAGCCGTCGCCCAAGCAAACCAGTCTGTACCCCGCAAACGCACGCCTTGCACTTCAGATTCACGCAAGGTTTGCCCGATCAACTCTAGCTTCTTGGAGACTTCTTCGTTCATAGGAAAAACACAGATAGATACAGATGATTATCAAATTTATCTAGGTCTGTCTGCGTCTGTCTGAGGTTGGTATTCCAAATGGTACACTAGCGATCGCAATTACCGCCGGATTACTCAACAATCCTGATATGGCAGTGTATCAATTGTATTAATCTATATTTAATTTTCTAACCAGTTCTCTAATCGTAAGTTATCAATATTACTAAAATCTTTGATATTATTAGTCACGAGAATATCATTGCGAGAACGAGCAATAGCAGCAATTAACGCGTCTAATTCTCCAGTGGGTTTACCAATATTTTTGAGTTCGCTTTGAATCTTGCCAAATTCAATAGCTGCTTCTAAGTCAAATGGTTCTATGGGTAATAGATCAGTAAACTGCTGCAAATTTTCCAGATTCTTGGACATCTGTTGAGAATAGTAAACGCCTTTATAAAGTTCCGCAACTATAATTGTTGATAGATAACATTGGCTAAAGTAGCGATTAAATTTTTTCACCGCTTGGGGGTTTTCTTTGAGAAGTGCAATGCAAATGTTAGTGTCTAACAGATACATTAGCTATTATCCTGATTATCAATTGAGTCTATGCTTCTACCTTGGTAAGTATGACGTTCTTGGTCAATCTCTACAAATATTTCTGTTAAATCTGGTTGATTTTTCCACACTCCAAATAATTTATTTAATTTAGCTAATCTCTCTTCTTCTGTTAAATTCACTTTTGGTTCGCATCTTTCCTTTTCAATAAATTCTAATTCTATAATTATTTCTGTTCCATCTGGAATGTTATTTAACTGCTCTAATATTTCTATATTTTGACCGCGTTTTATTCCTCTGACTTTCATGTTATTTTATCCTTGATGTTTTGATATGTTATCAGTATTAGCTTAACATCTTAAAAGAGGGGCAGTTAAATACACGTCTTCTATCTAATAGAAGATACAAATGAAATTAAAACTTCTTATCATGATGACGTTTTTGTAGCAATAAAATCAAAATTTTACAAAATTATTTAGCATATATGCTAAATTAGCCTAAAGTATCACAAACACTAAACTAATGGACAGAAAATTTATATTTAGTAGTTTTTTATACTCTAATGGGATATTGATAGAGACTAAATTAAGAAAAGACAGGAGGTTTTCGCCGCCTGCTTTCTGTTGACATTAAATAGGATTGGTATAGTTGGGTTGATGCCAACCCAATATCTTTGCTTTGCCAATTTCCCCTTTATGCTGAAATTGGCATTTGCAGATTGACATTCACTGCCTGTAACTCTTTCGCTTTCTCCTCCGGTAAAGCATCATTGGCAAACATCCCGGCTGCAAGTTCGGTTCCCGCCAGATACTTCAGTCTTTCGCTTGTCCGATATGGTGGAAAAAACTCGGCGTGTAAATGCGCTTCGGGATGCGCTAAACCGTCAGTTGGTGCTTGGAACCAAGCCATCAAATAAGGAAACGGGCGATTCCACAAACCGTCATACTTGAGAGTGACAGTTTTTAACGCCTTAGCAAGTCCCCAACGTTGTTCTGGGGTAAGATCCGTAAAAGTACTAACTGGCTCTTTTGGTGCAATCCAGACTTCATAGGGGTAACGAGCGCATACCGGGACAAATGCGATCGCATACTCATCTTGATAAATAATCCGTTGATTGTCTGCAATTTCCTTCTGAATCAAGTCTTGCAGTAAACCCCGTTGATGTTCTTTATAATACTCCTGCTGCATTGACAGCATCCGCGCCGGAACAGGTGGTATAAAAGGATAGGCGTAAATTTGCCCGTGGGGATGGTGCAATGTTACACCCACCTCTACACCTTTGTTTTCAAAGGGCAGCACGTACTGAATTTCAGGATTTAGTCCGAGTTCGCGGGTGCGATCGCCCCATACTTCTAACAGCAAATCTAGATGATCCAACTCTAAGGAACTCAGAGAGGCGCGAGCATCTTGAGTAAAAACCACTACCTCGCAGGCTCCATTAGCTGGTAACGTTTCCACGATCGTATCAGGTGGATTGTTGGCTGTCAGACTCATTGAGGGAAAGCGGTTATCAAACACTGCCACGTCATACTTACCTTGGGGTAGTTCCGTTGGGAACTCAGGGTTGGTGGTAGGTGCGAGGGGATTATATTCTGGCGGCGGCATGAATGTCCGCCCTTGCCGGTGACTAGCATAAGCTACCCATTCCCCCCGCAAGGGGTGCCAGCGCAGGTGGGGATTCGCTTGCACTGGCTCATTACTAGGGCTAGGAGCTTCTAACTTACTAGTAATTGGGTAACGACTGTATAATTTGAGTTTGCGTCCGTCGGGCTTTAACAGCTTGTGGGAGTACATAAACCTTGTCCTGAGAGGGTTGCTGCGCGGATTGCCTCAATGGGAAATTTCGGAGTGCGATCGCCGTACAATAAACCGTTAGCTTCTTGGAAGGTATCAGTTAATTGTGTGTAACAGAATCCGCTAAATAGCTCAATGTCATTAACTGTTTCGAGCAGTTCAGCGTATTTCATTTGTAATTCGGAGATATTCGAGCAGTTTTCATACCCCCAAGCTTGATCGGCATTCGGTTGGTCAAGAGGGGCATAGGCGATACCACCAAACTCGGTTAACATCACAGGTTGTCCCTGATGGGGATAGTTATCCAAGGTGAGGATACGTCCCCCAGGACGACTACGCTCAAATAGATCCGATATCTGAATATCTGGTCTGTAACGATGGGCTAATCGCTCAGGGTGGCGTTCATAGTCGTGAATAGCGAGGATGTCGGTATCTGTACTTTCCCAACCATCGTTACCAATTACTGGACGAGTCGGATCGAGAGTCTTAGTCAGATGATACATTGCCAATACGTAGTTACGATGAGCCGCCGTTTCAGTCAAATTTGGCACTCCCCAAGATTCATTAAACGGAACCCACGCCACAATACAAGGATGGCTAACATCTCGCTTGATGATTTCTGTCCACTCCCGCGTCATGCGTTCCACAGCTTTCGGCGTGAAGCGGTAAGCGCTAGGCATCTCCTCCCATACTAACAACCCCAAAACGTCTGCCCAATATAAAAAGCGGGGGTCTTCAATTTTTTGGTGTTTGCGTACTCCGTTAAAACCCATAGCTTTGGCGAGTTCTACATCACGTCGTAATGCTTCGTCACTGGGTGGAGTCATTAATGTCTCAGGCCAATAGCCTTGGTCGAGAACTAGCCGCAGATAGTAGGGACGACCGTTAAGCATAAAGCGATCGCGCTGAATGCTGACAGTCCGCATAGCTGTATAAGATTGCACTTCATCTAACAGACGATCTTTATCCCATAGCTGAATTTGGGCATCTATCAGCGTTGGCTTTTCTGGACTCCACAGTAATTCATTACGGCAGTCGTCAATACCCGGATCGCTCAGAACAATGCGGCGGCAAATTTCCCCATTGAATACTTCATAAGTATCGCTTGCTAACATGCGATCGCCAGCGCTGAGTTTAATTTTAATTTGGACACCGGAAGTAGGTAAATTACCAGCCAGCCCAATTTCAAACCCAATTTCCCAGCGTTCGCAGTCGGGAATCCAACGAAGATTACCGATATAAGTCTCACCTACGCGTTCCAACCAGACAGTCTGCCAAATACCGCTCGTGCGAGGATACCAAATACTATGGGGTTTCAACTGCCAATCTTGTTTACCACGAGGTTTGGCGAGGTCGTGCGGATCGTCTTGCGCCCACACTGTTACCTTTGTTGTACCAGTGTCATTTAAGGCATGGGTAATATCGAGACTGAAAGAGGTGTGTCCGCCTTCATGCTCGGCTATGTATTTATCGTTTACCCACACACGAGCGCGATAGTCCACAGCGCCAAAATGTAACACTAATCTGCCTTCCCCTGGTGGCGTTTCAAATTCGCGCTCGTACCAGCAATTTGGATGAAACCCGCGATCGTTAATCCCACTTTTGGTAGATTCGGGCGCATAAGGAACTTCTATATGATGACACCATTCGGTAAAATCGCTGGGTTCGACACATTTTCCTTGGTTATCAAATGCAAATTTCCACAGCCCATTTAAAGATTGCCACTGCGATCGTTTTAACAATGGTCGAGGGTGCGCTGCTGTTAAGTCCACAAAATTACTATCAGTTTTAGAGGCTAATTTAACCTCAGGATTTTCCAAATTTAACAATTTCATCAAATTTTCTCCTTATACATAACTCAACCAACCCCTGCTATAGATTAAATCCAGACCCCAATATTGGGATTACCGGATATAGCATGAGTTTTTATCCGATCGATGAACGACGGATCGAGCTAGCAGCATTATATTTTTTTGTAGTCAATACTGATACCTTCCGCACTTCAGTGTTGAAGTATAACAATAAGTTTATGTACCCCTAGCTCGTGACATTATGGCATATACATTCCTAATCTTTGCCAGGTTATCTAAAAAAAAAGCATTAAATTTAGGTCGCTAATAACTATCATAAATCTGCCACACGAGAAAGTGGTTGTCATGAAAATTTTATTTATATCAATTATTTAAGTAAATTTTTTAAAATCATAAAGTTAAATTTTCAGATATATCAACTCTTTTTCAGACTAAAGCCAGTATTCTACAGACTTGCCATTTGGTTAGCCCATTTTTTGCCAGATTTCATCAGCTTTCAACCAGATTTTATATAAATTTCAGTAGGATAGGGAAGTGTGGCCCGCGCCAGCCAACGCCTACTAATTCGTCTGGGTATGGGGTAGCCGCGTAAAGCGGGACAAAATGAAGAATCGAGAAGTGGTCTAAGGTCAATCCAAAGGAAAACCCGGCGATGGATTGTTGTCAAATTATTTAGTTCAACAACTAAAACGTCCCAATGTTCCTATGCTTGCCTTTTAGGTTGTTTGGCGCTCGGCGCGGTGTAGCCGCACCATTGCTTGTTACAGTTGCGTAAGTCCTACCTAAATTTTAGGGTTATCAAGAGGTGTTGTTATGACTACCGATGTACCTAAAAATCTTTCCCAAGACCCAAGTATTAATCCTGTCCATGACATTGTAGACGTACAAACCACAGATTGTTGCATTGTGGGTGGGGGGCCAGCAGGAGCAGTATTAGCGCTGTTGTTAGCGCGTCAAGGCATTTCTGTGATGTTGCTGGAAGCACACAAAGACTTCGATCGCGACTTTCGCGGCGATACGATTCATCCATCGGTGATGGAAATTATGGAGGAATTGGGATTAAGCGATCGCTTGTTAGAACTTCCCCATACCAAAATGCGCCAAATTAGTATTCAAACTCCTCAAGATACTATCAGATTCGCAGATTTTAGCCGTCTGAAAACCCATTATCCCTACATTACAATGCTTCCCCAGGTAAAATTCCTGGAGTTCATCACCCAAGAAGCACAAAAATATCCTAGTTTCCATCTGGTGATGGGTGCGAATGTGCAGGAATTAATTGCCGAAAATGGCATGATTCAAGGTGTCCGCTATCGAGGAGGCGGTGGTTGGCATGAAATTCGAGCAATACTGACAGTTGGTGCAGACGGTCGCCACTCACGTTTACGCCACTTGGGTGAGTTTGAGTCAATCGAAACTTCGCCGCCAATGGATGTTCTCTGGTTTCGCCTACCGCGTCAGCCAGAAGATCCAGAGGGAGGAATGGGGCGCTTTGGTCAAGGTAAGCTAATCGCCATGCTTGACCGTGGTGATGAGTGGCAACTTGCCTATGTTATTCCTAAAGGAGGCTATCAACAACTAAGGGCTGCGGGTTTGGAGGAATTAAAAAAATCTGTTGCCGAAGTAGTGCCAGAATTCCAGCAACGCATTCAAAATTTACATGATTGGTCACAAATAGCTTTTCTTTCAGTCGAGTCCAGCCTTGTCAAACGTTGGTATCGTCCGGGACTGTTACTCATTGGTGATGCAGCTCATATAATGTCCCCCGTTGGTGGAGTTGGCATTAACTACGCGATTCAGGATGCTGTAGTCGCGGCGAATGTACTTAGCAAACCGCTCAAAAACCGACAAGTACAACTTAGCGACTTAGCAAAAGTACAACGTCAACGCGAGTTGCCTACACGCATCATTCAGGCGTTTCAAACTTTGATCCAAAAGCGGGTATTGGCGCCAGTTATCACCTCAAATCGCACCTTTGTACCACCTGCATTTTTGCGCTTACCCATCTTGCGCGACCTTCCAGCCAGGTTGATCGCCTTGGGTGTTTTTCCAGTTCACGTTAAGGCTTAATTTCTGCCAAGAATTTTTTCTATTTAATCAATAAGTGGTACAATTATACTACTCTATGCAGAATTGAATGCTCAATTTAGTCAAGCGAGGGTGGCGAACGGTATACTCAATGCTGTTCAAAGCGATCGCTTGGCTTTTATGCTAGAAAGGACTAAAAAGAATTCAGCACCCAGAAGTCAGAAGTCAGAAGTCAGAATTGATAAGGAGTTTAGTATGATTAGTATATTCATTCATCAAGTTTTCTTCTGACTCCTGAATTATGTTCTCAAAATGAATGTAGGAAATTTGTTCAAACATTATTAAAAAATGCAAAAGATTAAACCTATCTAGATATTAATTGGCACTACATAGAAAAACCCCCTCTTTTGGAATCAGTACTTTTTGCAGTCAGGAGCAATTTTAATGAACAGCTGCGTTTTGATGGCGGAAATTATCAACGAGCCGCAACTCCGCTATACAGCGGATAATTTGGGAGTCACGGAAATGCTCGTGCAGTTTCCCAATTCCCAAAAAAAAGAAGATCCGCTAGCTACCTTGAAAGTTGTTGGCTGGGGGAATTTAGCAACAGAAATTCAGCAAAATTACCATCAAGGCGATCGCGTCATTTTGGTAGGACGTTTAACGATGAATACTGTCGATCGTCAAGAAGGGTTTAAAGAAAAACGCGCTGAATTGACAGTGCAACAAATTCAATCTGTTGGAGGTAGTTTTGATACCGATCCATTACCCTCAGCAACCCCAACTCCATCATTCACTGAAACTGCTCCCCGACAACCATCAGCATCTCGTCCGCCACAGAAAGACGTTAGCAGTTACGAGTCACCACGTCCAGCACCTACCCCAGCAACAAACCCTGTTGGCGTTGCTCCCCAAACGACAACTTACGAACCCGTACCTCAACCCGCAAATTATGAGCGAACCACTTACCCAGCAATGAAAGAGGAAGAACCAGATCCAGATGATATTCCGTTCTAAAGTTGGTAGTTGAGCGTGTATTCAATTTGCTTACATACTTGACAAAAAACATTATGATTAGATAATTTCTACAAATAGCCATCCTTTAGGATGTGCTATTTTTTTAGTTGCGTTGACGCTTTGCATCTAGTTATGAGACATCGCTTAGTTTAGCTATCGAGCAGTTAGGGATAGAGAATTTTACTTTCTAAATTCCCAGCTTCAGCGTTTATTTTACAATTTAATAAACTTCATCATGGCTGCCAACATCAATCAATAAAATAACCATTTCTAACAACTTCTCATCCTCAGAGAAATTAAAGATAATTCTACAATCATAAGCAACAGAACAAGACCACAAACCCGCTAAATTTCCTGTTAACTTATGAGACTTCAAAGACGGTGTAAATGGATCATCTGCCAAAAGCCTTAATACATTAACAATTTGATTCTTTAATTGCGGGTTTTTCTTTGTAATCTTCCTAAAAGAGCGCTTAAATCCACTACTCCAGACAACTTCCATCATCATCTCCGAGTAAATCAGCGATCAAATCATCAACGCTTCCCCTATGAGCTGTCCCATCCTTAAAAGCCTGCATCACTTCCTGAGCATTAGCCAAAATTTCAACCCGCCGATTCTCAATTCGTTGCTGGCGAAGAAACTCAAATAAATACTCTCGATCTTCTGTGGGCAAACTTTCAATAGAATTAATAATTTCTTGTAAAGTCATCATAGAACTTCCTAATCAAGTAAATTCTACCTTTGCTAACTCTATTTTAATCTTGAAATCCAAAACCTCAGTCTCTTACATTTGGTCAATTTGGGCAAAAATATGATATTTCAGGCGCAGTGGGGGCAAATATTTCTGGAGGGCAGAAAGAAGCAGCGATTAGCGATCGCCAGGGCATTAACCTTTCTTCATCTCGGTGTTGTGATAAACAATAAAATAAACCCTTAACTGTTCGGATACAACTATTAAGGGCGTAACTACTTATTTAGACTTAAGTAAACCACCTCTTAGTGTCAGGTCAACTCCTATCTTTATAAGCTAATCAGCATTAAAGTTGCATAATCAGGGCGGGCAAGATGCCCAACCCACAAGACATTGAGAAAATTTTAATATGCAAATTAAATGTGTTTTAGCTTAGTCGTTGACCGTGAGTCAGAGCTGTTTGTATCGATTACATTGATGTAGAAACTCAAACCAGTAATCGAAGTTAGTAAAGCAGCAATAGCCAGAGGTTTACGCAAGCGTATGAACGCAGTTTGCAGAGATCGCAGGCAGTTCTACATCGCAAATACGTGTATATTGTGGAAGTATGTGAGAAACTGCCAATTGTAAAAACCAAGTTTACCGACACATACATCAAAACTATTGTTAAAATCCAAATAATTTTAAGTTAGAATTCCTACCCAACTCCTATGAGAGAAACTGTCCTAGAGGTTCGCAATCTCCAAGTTGAATTTCCCGGTGATGGCAACACTGTCAGAGCTTTGGATGGTATTTCCTTTACGCTGCATCGAGGTGAGACTCTAGGAATAGTAGGAGAATCGGGAAGTGGTAAATCGGTGACAGCCTTAGCTGTGATGGGTTTGTTGCAAACTCCTGGCATAGTGACTGGCGGTGAAATCTGGTTTCGTCCTCAAGAGAATGCCAACCCCATCGATTTGGTAACATTGCCCCCTGAACAAATGCAGTTACACCGGGGTGGCGACATCGCCATGATTTTTCAAGAACCGATGAGTTCGCTTAATCCGGTTTATAACATCGGGTTTCAGCTAACAGAAGCGATTATGCGGCATCAAAATGTGTCAGCAGCCCAAGCACGACAAATTGCGATCGCAGGTCTGCAAGAGGTTAAACTTCTACCTAGCGATGAGGAGATCCAGCAGCAGTATATCGATTGGCATCAAACTAGCAAATCAGCGAAACTAGAACCATCAAAGTTAGCACAGTTGGTTAAAGAACACAAAGAAGCCATGCTGGAACGCTACCCTCATGAACTTTCTGGGGGTCAGTTGCAACGGGTGATGATTGCAATGGCAATTTCTTGCAACCCATTAATCTTAATTGCCGATGAACCAACCACAGCTTTGGATGTGACAGTGCAAGCGACTATTTTGGAGTTAATGCGAGAATTGCAGCAAAGTCGTGACATGGCAATGATTTTTATCACCCACGACTTGGGGCTAATTTCAGAAATTGCTGACCAAGTAGCGGTGATGTATAGAGGTAAAGTTGTCGAATCTGGTACTTCTGAGCAAATTTTCACCACTCCCAAGCATCCATATACTAAAGGTTTGATAGCTTGTCGCCCTACACTCAACCGCCGTCCCCAAAAATTACTCACTGTTTCCGACTACATGAGTGCAGAAGAGACGCCAACGGGACAAGTAGTAATTCAGCCGAAAGAACCCGCACAACCTACAGAAGTCACCAAAGAAGAGATTGCTGCAAGATTGGCTAACTTCAATGAATTGGAACCCCTGCTGCAAATCCGCAACCTGAAAGTTGGTTTTCCAGTGCGCGGGGTGTTTGGTGGGACAAAACGCTACAATATGGCAGTTAATGGCGTTTCTTTTGATGTCAAACCAGGAGAAACACTAGGTTTGGTGGGAGAATCTGGTTGCGGTAAAACTACTCTTGGCAGAACTTTGCTGCGCTTAATTGAACCGATGAGTGGTCAGATTATCTTTGAGAAACAAGATATTACTAGTCTCAAAGGAGAACGGTTGCAAAAACTGCGACGGGAAATGCAAATAGTCTTCCAAAATCCTTTTAGTTCCCTCGATCCTCGGATGAAGATTGGGGATGCGGTGATGGAACCATTATTAATTCACGCTGTGGGTAAGACAAAACAACAACGACGCCAGCGAGTAGTCGAACTCTTAGAACGGGTGGGGTTGAGTGCAGATGCGATTAACCGCTATCCTCATCAGTTTTCTGGCGGTCAACGCCAACGGATTTGCATAGCTCGTTCTTTGGCGTTAAATCCTAAGTTTATCATCTGCGATGAATCAGTTTCAGCGCTGGATGTTTCAGTACAGGCGCAGGTATTAAATCTTCTCAAAGAATTACAGTCAGACTTTCAGCTTACCTATATTTTTATTTCTCACGATTTAAGTGTAGTGAAATTTATGAGCGATCGCATTTTAGTTATGAATCGCGGTCAAATTGTTGAAGAAGGGACAGCCGAAAGCATCTACCAAGAACCTAAAGAGGAATACACGCAAAAATTAATTGCTGCGATTCCTACTGGTAGTGCTGAACGGGTGCGAAGTCGCCATCAGAAGACTTTATAGAAATAGAATTCATGAGTCAGGAGTCAGAATTCAGCAGACATCTTCAGCAACGCCAAATTAAGAACAGCCCTCAACATATTCGACTTCTGGCAATTTCCCCGCTCTGAACTCAGTGACAAGTTTACCATCAGTCTCGAAGACTAGACGATAGTTGCGATCGCTACGGTCTTTCGGGATGAAAGTTAGGTAATGTCCGTTTTGGACGTATTTATGAGGTGTAACTTGAATTTGTCCTGGGTAAAGGGACTTGATTTGCGCTTCAGTGTCGCCAATTTTTGCACCTTTGAAGGTAGTAATCTGATTATTTTGCCGCACATCTATTCTAGAAATCAATACGGTTCAGTTAAGGCTGAAAGTCGTGTAAATTAAGCATTGTCCAAGAATGAAAATGAGCGTGTGGTGCATCTCAAAGATTTCTTAT
>NZ_JBALDN010000011.1:0-10203 GCF_036917375.1 Nostoc sp. | reverse complement strand
CAAGAAGTGCCAGAGGATGAGGAAGAATTGCAAATGAAATCCCTCGACAATAGCACACTGCAACGTCAAGAAGTGCCAGAGGATGAGGAAGAATTACAGATGAAGTCGATGGTGCAGCGTCAGGCTAAGGCTGGGATGCCTGCTGCGCCAGACTTGGAAGCCTCCATTAACCAAGCTAGGGGTGGAGGAGTGGCGATCGCAGACAACATCCGCGAACCGATGGAACAGGCATTTGGCGCAGATTTCAGTGGGGTAAAGGTTCACACGGATGGTCAATCCGATCAGTTGAATCGCTCAATTCAGGCGCGTGCTTTTACGACGGGACAGGATGTGTTCTTTCGTTCGGGAGAATATAATCCTGGGAGTCGGGGTGGACAGGAGTTGTTAGCTCATGAATTGACCCATGTGGTGCAGCAAGGTGGAAAAACTATGCTACAAAAACGGGATTACAACCCTAATCCTGTACCTGCTGCGGAAATAGCACTGACTGCTCATCACGTTATTCCACATAGCAATTTAGAGAAATATAAAGACCATGCTATTGCTAAAGAATTCATTCCTAATAAAGATAAGGTCACTCTTGAGCAGCTAGTTAATATCCACTTACTTCCCAAACTTAACGATCTTCGTGGGTGGGGACAAGATTATTCTAAACATGGTGCGATGACGGCAAAAGATTTTCTTAATAATACGAAAATCCGAAACACCTCTAAAGACGAGAAAAAAGACTATAACAAAGTCCTTACAGCTATAAACAAAATTGACGAAGCAAAAACAGAAAAAAAACGTAATACCGATCTTAATCAATCGGAAAAAGAAGAAATTACTGGTTCCTTCTTTTTGTGGAGTCCTGCCAATATTTTTATCGGTCCTTCACCCCAACTTCGAGATTGGGACCCTGGCAGCGACGGTCTTGACACTGATGCTCAATATTTCCTTGCTCAGGATCAGTATGCCTTATTGAATCAGACTTATGAATTGATGCAGCAACAAGGCGAGGATAGGACTATTTTGAAAAACTTTAGCAAGCTTGCCACTAATTACAACAAAGTTACTTCCTACGAGCCTCGAAAATGGCGAACAATTAAGCCATCGAATAAATATTGTCCATCAGACAGACAACCCAGAGCTTATTAGTGCGATCGCCGATCTTGTAGAGTGACCAGTTGAATTGCTCAATTCAGGCGCGTGCTTTTACGACGGGACAGGATGTGTTCTTTCGTTCAGGAGAATATAATCCTGGGAGTCGGGGTGGACAGGAGTTGTTGACGCATGAGTTGACCCATGTTGTGCAGCAGAAAGAGGGAGAGTTATATAAATTTTTTAAAGACAGATCCCAAAAAATCATCTTCTACAAGGTCTGTAAACGCGAATATCCATGTATATATATCCAATTAACACTTAACCTTAGCTGAAGTGTATTGCCTCTAATTCTTCTCTTACAGATAAAGGCTGATACCCCAATGCAAAAGCTTTGGAACTATTCAAAGAAACATCTGTTGGTCTAGGTGCTGCCATTTTCACATCTTGTTGGCGGCAGGATTTAAGTCCGGTGGTGGGAAGTTGAAATACTTCTACTAATATCTGTCCAAAATCATAACGTGAAATCCGCTCTTTGCCACCTAAATGAATGATGCCATTAACTTTTTCTAATGCTAGTAAGAGTCCTTTGGCGGCAGTTGTTCCACTTACTGGTGTGCGAAATTCATCTATAAATAGACTTAGGTCTTCTTCAGCTTGTAAAGTTTGAATAAATGGCTGAATAAAGCTTTTTGCTGTGGGTGTTGCTGCACCAAACATCAACGGCATTCGACACACTGCGGTCATGGGATACCTTTCTAGCATATCTGCTTCTGCGATCGCCTTTTGCTCACCGTAAAGATTGACAGGACACACGGCATCTGTTTCTCGATATGGGGCATTTAAGCCATCAAAAACTAAGTCGGTTGAGGTAAAAGCACAAGGAATAGAATTATCCGCGCAAATTCCGGCAATATTGCAAGATGCGATAACATTAATTGCGTGCGATTCTTTGGGATTGGTTTGACAAAAATTTGGTTGCGAATGTGCAGCAGTATGAATAACTGCTTCTGGTTTGACATCATTAAAGATACGTTTTAATTCCTGAAAATTTGTCAAGTTTGCTTTTAAGACTTTCATCCCAGGAATTTCTAAAGGATGGGATAAATAAGTGCCATAAATATCCCATTCTTGTTTGGCAAGCTGGCAAAGATGCCATCCTAAAAAACCGCTTGCCCCAGTGATTAACAATTTTTTCATGTGTAATCGTAAACCGCTCAAGAAAAAATCCTTGTTACAGCAGGTTTATATTTTACACTGAGTAGTGGCGATCGAATATTATTGCAGTAATTCCTGAAACTGCTTTTTACTACGCACTTTGCTAAAGTCGGGGTCAGTTTTTGCTAACTTTTTGTATTTATCAGGAACAAGCTCGATTGCTTTGTCTAGGTTCTCAATTGCTAATTCCAGATTGCTTTGTAAAGCATAAGAGCAAGCTTTGTTGTAATATGCTTGGTGCAAATCTTGCTTGATAGCGATCGCTCTATTATAAGATGCGATCGCATCTTTGTAGCGGTGCAGCTTTGTCAAAGCTATGCCTCGGTTAATTAAGGCTTCATATTTGTCGGGTTTGATTGCAATCGCTTTGTCGTAAGATGTAACAGCATCTTTGTAGCGTTGCAACGATGTTAAGGCGATGCCACGATTATACCAAGCTTCATATTTATCGGGTTTAATCGCGATCGCTCGATTGTAAGATGCAAGAGCGTCTTGGTAGCGTTGCAATGATGTTAAGGCGATACCACGGTTAATCCAAGCTTCAAGACTCTCAACTTTGATGGCGATCGCTTTATCATAAGCTTTTATGGCATCTTCATAATTATGTCTATCTAATAAATTGTTACCTTGATGAAAGTAATCTTCTGCTTTTTGCGTAGCCTTCGCTTCTATAAAAAGTTGGGTTACATTGCTTTCTTGGACAACCTGTGTAGTATTTTCTGCCGATGAGTTTGCCCCACCACTACAGCCAAATGTCAAGAAAGCTATCAAGCCAGATGCAACGAAGCAGTGCCGAAAAACCATGCTGTACCTACAAAAATTATTAGACGATGTTAAAATTTGTTAGTTTTTTGAGTATTATCAAAATACACTAGTTTTTACCCATTAATTTACTTATATTTATTTTCTCAACGAGTTTTGGTGACGATGCATAAAACTTTATTAAAATCAAGAGTATATAATACTATCATATTAAATACGCATAAAGCAATCGCTTAGAACCTACTTTACTCAAAAAACAATTATTTGTGTTGCTATATATATTGCATAGCTGTGACTCGTCGTAAACATGGCACTCGTGTAGTAATTCACCCTGATGAAAAGCTTCTTCAATCCGCCAATGCCGACGGTATAAATCAGCCGGGATCGCAGACGTGAAGATAGAAGTAATATCAGAATAGTTAGTTTTTCCAATCTCTATCTCTATTAATTAGTTTTATTTTTTACTTAAAAATAAAATTTAAATTAAACTCTAGATTATTGATAAATCGTATAAATAATTTATATTAAATATATGGCAATTTAGAGTTTTAATACTACTTAAAACTTAGTAATAGGAAAACTTCTCATAAAAATTGCTAGTGGATTGCTAATGCCATGAAAGAATTTTTGGCATTAAAATTGTATATTTTGTATTCATCATTTTTTATTTAGGATATAAAAGTATGTCTCTTTTCTCGCCTGATGATCGGACAAAAGTTAGCAACACGACAACTTCTCCATTTAGTGCTATAGGAAAGATGAGAATACATTGGAAAGGCCCAGATGGGGTTATTGATACTGCTGATGATATTATCATCAACGGTTCTGGTGCCATGATTGATTCCTACCACTTTTTAACAGCAGGACATTGTGTGTATGACACGAGATATGGAGGTTGGGCAGATAAGATTGAGGTGATGCTTGGTTCTAAAGGAAATATCATTGCTGGTACAAATCGGGCTGACTATGAATACTATAGTGAAGCCAAATCTGTTTATACACGTTCTTTTGAAGGATGGACTCAAGGAGATCAAACTAAAAGCGAAACTTTTCAATACGATATAGGATTGGTTACTCTTGACCGCAATATTGGAAACTTCACTGGCTGGTTTAACTATGGATATGACGATAATCTCAGCAGTGGAACTTTAATGAATGTCACTGGATACTCATCTGATAAGTTTGATTCCAATAGCGATGGTAAATTTGATAACTATGATATGTGGACTCAGAGCGGAAAAATCACAAGTACAACTGACTCAATCTTGCGTAGTAATGAGCTAGATATCCTACCTGGAAATAGTGGAAGCCCTCTCTGGCTCAATAATTCCAATACAAATAAACCAACTATTTATGGAGTAGCTTCAAATGAGACAACCAGCAACAAAACTCCGCTTTACAACGAGTTCGCCCGAATTACAAGCACTCGATATAATGAGATTCAAAACTGGATTGACCAAGACACTACCGCGCGCCAACCCACTGACAAAGCTGATTTAGTAGATTCTGATGTGTGGTTTAACACCACTCTTGGAAGTTTTAATAATAACAATATCAAATATGGGGAAAATTTCAGCATCACAGTCTATCCTCGCAACAATGGTACAGCCGCGACAGGAACTTTCTCGGTTTCATTTTACGCTTCCACTGATGCCAATATCACTGATAACATTGGTTCTCATTACTTAATTGGTAATACAACTATTTCTTCAATTAATCCATTCAATTCGGGAACAGCAACTTGGAACGGTGCGTTTCCGAATATCCCAATTGGAAATTACTATGTTATTTCATTTCTAGATCCAACTAATTCAATCCAAGAGTTTGATGAAAGTCTAACCAGCAACCAAAAGGTATTTAGAACTTTACTCACTGTTGCCAATAGTACGCCTATTTCGACACCTGTGACCGTTTCATCAACCGTTAGCTCGCCTTTATCAGCTAATGAAGAAAATCTCACTTTAACAGGTACAGATGATATTAATGGAACTGGTAATAGTAGTAATAATCAGCTAAATGGTGGCAATGGCAATGACATCCTTATAGGGGGAAATGGTAATGATACTTTCGTTGGGGGTTTAGGTAACGATACCCTAACGGGAGGAACTGGATCTGATGTTTTTACTATTAATACCCCTTCTGAAGGTATTGATAACATTACAGATTTTTCGTCCTTAGATGATACAATTTATGTTTCTAAAATAGGGTTTGGAGGTGGACTTAGTGAAGGTATACTTCAAGCCACGCAATTTTTTATCGGTTCAGTAGCCGAAGATAGCAGCGATCGCTTTATCTACAACAATAATACAGGGGGTCTATTCTTTGATGCTGATGGTACAGGTTCATCTGGTCAAATCCAAATTGCTCAACTAGCAATAGGTCTAGCCATGACTAATACAAATATTTTCGTGATTGCCTGATAAATCAAGACGCGATAAATCGCGTCTCTACATAAGGGTTTATCTGAACTGTATTACTCTATTTTATCTGTGCAAGGCTTAATTAATGCCAAACACTGACTCGACAGTTGACTTAATCGAATCCCGCGCATCTTTCAAAGTTTGGCTAATGGGATGTTTTGCCTGCAAAAATGCCCGCGCACAATTGCGTCCCGGCATTCCCGAAATTGAACCACCTGGATGAGTCCCTGCACCAGTCAAAAATAGATTATCAATTGGCGTTTTGTAATTCGCTATTTCTGGCAAGGGACGGAAAAATATCATCTGATCTAGAGTCATGTCAACATGATAATAATTCCCTTTGTATGCACCTAATCTTTCTCCTAGTTCGGCTGGACTTTCTACCCGACGGGCGATAGTTGCATTTTTGACATTGGGTGCATAGTCTGCCAATTTATCAATCACCCGATCTGCAACTTTGTTTTTCAATTCATCCGTCCAACCAGTACCTTTTAAACCAGTACCTTCTGCACCAGCAATTTGATAAGGAGCAAAGTACTCAATCCATAGAGTGTGCTTGCCTGGTGGTGCTAATGTGGGATCTAAATAACTAGGCATCACCACATACATTGATGGGTCAGCATCAGGAATCTCTCCCAAGGTGCATTTACTATGAGCCTGTTCTACATGAGCCACAGAATCAGCAATTAAGATAGAACCGACGAGATATTCATCTTTGTGGGCGTGGTGGGGAAAGTGGAGTGGTTCGTCTAAAGCCAAATCTATCTTGAGGATGGTTTCGTTATTGTTAACGATGCGGCGTTCTAATCTTTCCCATAAATCTGGGTCGGCTGCATTAACATCGCTTTTATCTGTCATTTGTAAGAACAACCGCTTGGCATCAATATTAGAAATAACTCCATATTTAGCGCGATATTCTTTTCCCCCAGCAACCCGCACACCTACAGCTTTGCCATCATCAATTAAAACTTTTTCAACGTGCTGATCTGTGAGAATAACGCCACCTTTACTTGTGACTAAATTCACCAAAGCTTGCACAAGTGCCCCAGTTCCGCCGCGAGGTCTGGCCATCCCCGGATTATGACGCATTGCCATCATAATTGCACCAATGGCAAGGGTTTTTTGTGATGGCGGCGCACCAAGTTCTGATGCTAGTCTGGCTAGTGGCGCTTTCAGAAATTCTTCATCAAACCACTCGTTAAGTAAATCCTCAGCGCTGGTCAACATCGTGCGAATAAAGTCCAGCGTTTTATTTGGAGAACCGATAACAGAAAATAAATCCTTCAGTTTGGTGACGTTATAGTTACCAAGGATGTCTATAACTGATTTTGGTGGTGCATTAAACATGGGAATCATTGCACCTAGCGATCGCTGCCAAAAGTCTACAAATTCTGCGTATTTTTTGGCATCACGTTCGCTGTAACGGGCGATTTCTGCACAAGTCTTTTCCACTGACTTATGTCCTAAGAAATACTTACCATCAGGATGAGGACAGAAAACAACTGGATCGCACTCCAAATAATGCAAGCCATATTTTTCTAGTTCTAATTCTTCAACAACTGGTCCTAAATGAATAAATTCATGGTCAATCGCACACAAATTGAATTTAAATCCAGGAGCTTCTTGCGGTAAGCATTCTTCAGTTGTTGCTGCGCCACCTGGTACAGAACGCTTTTCTAGTAACAGAACGCTATAACCAGCTTTTAGCAAATAAGCTGCGCAAACTAGCCCATTATGTCCAGCACCGATCAGCACAACATCATACTCTTGCATAGTTGGAATTTAGAAATAAGTAGCTTTCTGAAATATTAGAAAATTTTTATTACATTGACATCATCCCTCAGTAACAAAAATTATCTTTAACTCGTGTCAATCCTACTAAGGAGATATTAAACTTGACGATGGGGGTATTTGCTTTACTTGAACTTCTAACATAAGTATTAAAGTACCTTTTTGTACTTCTAGATTTTTGATAGAAAAAGCTATCTCTTCCCATTTAAAGGATGGGATATTCATCAGTTCTTTAGCTTTCTGCATCAATGCTGTAATTAATTCTATTGAAATCCCCTCTCCCTCAGTGCAGTTAAAAGCCTCCAGCATGGCGGGTTGTGAATGAGTTCGTGGGCGAGCGATCGCAGTGTAAGCTAAAGGGCGAGTATTTCCCATTTCCTTTAACTGCACTTTTCCCCTAAATTCCATTTTGCCATCACCAGGTAAAAATACCTGAATTTCTTCTGGTTCAAAACTGACAATTTCGCCGTCTACATTCAACTCAAAGTTTTGCATCTGGCTACGAACAAACTCTGAGGTCAAGGCGCGGTTAATATCTACTTCTGTGAGTATAACCCTAGCAATGGTATTAATTGGCTCATTGAGTTCTATTTGACCAAAAAGAGCGCTAAAGGGATTGATAGCAATACTATCTGTTTGCAGTTTTATTTCCTGTATGCGAATGTCTTCTTTAATGACTAATCCTTGCCCTGCAACTGCAACTCCATCCGCCTGTCCTTGAAGGATTTTTAATAGATCGGTTTTTACATCTATTGCTATTTCTTCTACTTCATCTAGCTGATTCGATACTTGTTTTTCAGCTTCTTGGGATAGAAATTGTTCTTCTAATCGATGCTCATTAGGCATGAATTACTAATTCTCATAAATGTCCTCTTACTATTTACTGTAAAGGCTAGATCCTAACAAGCGGCTCTATATTACGATATATGCAAATGGAAGGATTGAATAATTAAGTAGAAAGTATTGTTTGTTTTTTGAGTTTTGCTTTTTTAGTAACAACCATTTTTACACCACCGCTAGGGACGATTGTAATTCCACGGCGGACTGGATGCACAGGACGTTTATCAGTAAGGCTTAATTCAAAACGGGATAATATTATGGCTGTTACTAATTTTAGTTCGTACATGGAAAAGGCTGCACCAATACAACCGCGATAACCTCCACCAAAGGGTAAATATTCGTAAGGTGAAAACTTTTGGTTGAGGAATCTTTCTGGCCGAAACTGTTCTGGTTCTGGGTAAGTCTCGGCTCGGCGATGTGCTAAATAAATACAGGGAACTAAAACTGTTTCTGATGTAAATTCATGCCCCATAATTTCTACTTTATCTTTTACCATTCGCGGCGTGCAAATTAAAGCAATAGGGTGAATTCGCAGTGTTTCTTGACAGACGGCGGTGAGATAAGGTAATTGTGCAATTGTTTCAGGATTTGTGAGATTGTCTAAGGTATTTAGTTCTTGCATTAGCCGATGTTTAACCTTTGGATGAGAGTGAATTAAATAAAATATCCAGGCTAATACACCAGATGTAGTTTCGTAACCCAATAGCAATAATGAAACTAATTGATCGCGTAATTCCTCATCTGTCATCTGTTGGCCATTTACGTCATACGCTGACATCAGCAGACTGAGAATATCTGTACGCGCAGTATCATTTTGCCAACGTCTTTCAGAAATTTCTGCATAGATGAGTTTGTCAATTTGCTCTCGTCTTTTTAAGAAAAGTCCCCAAGGACTCCATGCGCCTAAATCTTTTTGCAGCGAAGGAAAGAAAAACAAGCTGGAATACCAAGGTTTAGTTACGTCTTCTAATAAAGAACTCAATTGTTCTTTTAATTGTTGGTAACGCGCACCATGAGTAATCCCAAATACCACTTGTAAGATAATTTCTAAAGTGATATTTGACATTAATTTGTGTATACAAATATCTGTACCTGATGTCCAATGTTGTGTACTTTCTTCAGTTATTTGACAAATTGCTTGTCCATAATATTTTAAATTATCCCCATGAAAAGCTGGGAGTAATAGCTGCCGTTGTTGTTGGTGCGATCGCGCCTCTTGAAATACAATAGAATTCTCTCCAAATAAGGGTTTAAATACATGGGTTGCTTTCTTAAAATCTAACTTGTGTGCAGGGATAGCAAAACAATCACTAATTGCTTGGGGATGGCTAAAAAATACTATCGGTGGTGACTTTAAACCCATTACTTGCACTGTGAAAACATCATCATACTTGGCAGCATTATTTTCTAAAAACTTTGTTGGTTCAGCAATTAATTGCAGAGTTTGTAGCAACGCTGGTGTGCGTAGATTAGCAAATAGTTTCATTGTTTATTCGATGCTTTTAGAATTTAAGAAGGCGCAAATAATTCAATCCGCTTGACTTAAGACTTACTTCTCCCTAACACTCCTTAAAAAAGATGCAATTAAAGCAAGCTTTTTTAAGATTTTCAGGGGATAATCGGGAGTTGCCTACCACTAAGTGAACAGTAGTGGTAATTAATCACCATTAATTTTTACAAAATTAATAATACTATTTTTTCTGATTTTTAGAGATATTTATCGAAAAAATTACTCAATTTTTTTAGATAAACCTCATAAAGTTACGTCTTTTGGTGATGGTATAATTTCTTGTATTAATGTATATAATCAACCTTAAAACCCAATACGGTTTAGATAAGCCCAAAACCCTCATGTAGAGACGCGATTTATCGCGTCTTAAAGACCAATTACCTACACCAATAACCCTTAACTGAACCGTATTGCCTTAAAACCCATTCTTTTCCCAGTTGCAGTATATTAAAATCCCCCATAAACCTCCTTAAAAGAGAACTATGGGGCAATACGGTTCAGTTAAGGCTGAAAGTCGTGTAAATTAAGCATTGTCCAAGAATGAAAATGAGCGTGTGGTGCATCTCAAAGATTTCTTATTGG
>NZ_JBALDN010000010.1:0-2696 GCF_036917375.1 Nostoc sp. | reverse complement strand
GTTCTTCTCTCACCTTCTGTCAAAAGTGGGCCTGTGTTCAATCAGACCTCCTCTTTTTTCTTTGATTTCGACGATTTAGTCTAAACTCCAGTATAATAAATCTTCGAGTTCAAGAAACTTTACATATAAGTGCATAAGGTAGCCCATTATAGACTTCGGATATTAATTGCTATACGATCGCCATCTCACTAATTTCCCAACGCTAGGTTGGGAAGTGTTGGGGTTAAGTCTATGACTCAACTTAGAAGCGTAGACTAGATAGCCCTGACAGTTGACCTGAAGCAGGAAATGTAACTGTATTGTAACGGTGGCTTTAGCTGCCGTTTTTTATTGACGTTGCAAAAGTTTACATTTAGAATGGAATCGTCAAAAGCAGATAAGTATTTATTCTTATTTATCGTAAGAATTTGACATTCAATGAGTATATATTCTTATCTATGTCAAAAATTTAATTTTCTAGAGTTAAAGAATGTTTACAAAAGTATTGATTCCTTAATATAATGAAATTAAAAGCGATAAGCCAAATTGATTGTCAGAAGTGATGAATGCTATAGAATTTCCCTGGCTAACAGCCATAATCCTCTTACCCTTGGTGGCTACCTTAGCCATTCCCCTCATCCCAGACAAAGAAGGTAGAACTATCCGCTGGTATGGACTGGGAGTTGCTTTTGCCGACTTTGCACTGATGATTTATGACTTTTGGTATAAGTACGACTTCCAAAGCTCAACACTCCAACTTGTAGAAAACTATCCTTGGATACCGCAGTTAGGTTTGCATTGGGCTGTGGGGGTTGATGGTTTATCGATGCCCTTACTGCTTCTGACAGGCTTAATAAATACCCTCGCAATATTCGCGGCTTGGAAAGTTAACACCAAGCCGCGATTATTTTATGGTTTGATGTTAGCGATGTACAGCGCCCAACTTGGTGTATTTGTTGCCCAAGATTTGCTGTTATTCTTCCTAATGTGGGAAATCGAGTTAGTGCCGGTTTACCTGCTGATTTCCATCTGGGGAGGACAAAACCGCCGTTATGCCGCTACTAAGTTCATTCTTTACACCGCTGCTGCATCAATATTTATCTTGATTGCTGGTTTTGCAATGGCATTCTCTGGAGATACCGTCACTTTCGATATGGCGGCTCTAGGAATGAAAGAATATCCCAAAACCTTGGAATTGTTGGTTTATGCAGGTTTCTTAATAGCCTTCGGTGTGAAGCTGCCGATTTTCCCTTTACACACTTGGCTACCAGATGCCCACGGTGAAGCATCAGCACCCGGTTCAATGATTTTGGCTGGTGTGTTGTTAAAAATGGGTGGTTATGCCCTCATCCGCTTCAATGTGGAAATGTTGCCCAATGCCCATGTAACTTTTGCCCCAGTGTTAGCAATTTTGGGTGTGGTTAACATTGTCTACGGTGCTTGCTGTGCCTTTGCTCAAACCAATCTCAAACGCCGCTTGGCTTACTCTTCAATTGCCCACATGGGGTTTGTCCTGATTGGGATTGCCTCTTACACAGAGCTTGGTATCAGCGGTGCAGTGTTACAGATGGTTTCCCACGGCTTGATTGCTGCTAGCTTGTTCTTCCTGTCTGGCGTGACTTACGATCGCACCCACACCTTGATGATGGATAAAATGGGCGGTATGGCTAAGGTAATGCCCAAAACTTTTGCTCTGTTTACCATTGGTTCAATGGCTTCTCTCGCCTTACCCGGAATGAGTGGTTTTGTGGGTGAGTTGATGGTATTTCTAGGTATCGCCAGCAGTGATGTTTACAGTTCCAGCTTCAAAGTTGTAGTCGTATTGCTATCAGCAGTTGGCGTGATTTTAACACCAATTTATTTACTGTCGATGCTGCGTCAAGTGTTCTACGGTGAGCAAAGTCAAGAGTTACACTTGGATGCTGTAATTTCTGATGTCAAACCCCGCGAAATATTTATTACCACTTGTTTGCTACTGCCAATCATCGGAATCGGGTTTTATCCCAAATTAGCAACGCAGACTTATGATGTAAAGGCAGTAGAATTAGCTGCTCATGCTCGTCAAGTTCTACCAGTTGTTGCTCATCAACAACCATCAAGTTTGTACTCGCGGATTTTCTCTGCACCAACATTGGCTACTTCTCAAGTTGAAAGTTCGATTAACATTTCTGAGTAAATTAACTTTCCCATTAAGGGATCTGCAAGTAAATTCTAAATATTAGGAGAATAAAGGGGTGGTTTCATAACCACCCCTAAAATTTTGGCATTATTGAGTTGAAATAGATTTTTAAGGGCAATTCATGTAGACGCATTTGCGTCTGTCTGCGACACGCTGCGCGAACATAGAGAAGCGGCTTTTTCCAGGGTATTGCCCCTGCCTAAAAATTATTCAACCTTGAAAGTTCCGTCAATATTGGTAATGTGTTCATTAAGATATTTAATATTAGTTTTATTCATATCCCAGCAAACTCCAGCCCGAATCCTGGCAAAATTTAAGTTTTAATAAGCACCGTATTTCCTCACAAGTTCCTCACATTTTTTAATCAGATATCTTATATAAAGACAAACTCTGTAGTTTTAATATTAGTTTTGTTGATATTTCAGCCAACTCCAGTCTGAATCCCAATACGGTTCAGTTAAGGCTGAAAATCTTGTAAAGTAAGCATTGTCCCAAGAATGAAAATCAGCGTGTGGAGCATCTCAAAGATTTTTCATTA
>NZ_JBALDN010000009.1:0-21988 GCF_036917375.1 Nostoc sp. | reverse complement strand
ATTGCTGCAATGAATCAATTTAAACCTGGTTATGCTTCTGGATAATTTAACTTATTTACTACTTACTTATTCCGGAAAGTGACAGAAGAGGGATACTATGAACAACGCCGAAAATCCTCGACCACCCTTGCCGCCTTTTGATAATGAATCCGCTATCCAAAAAGTCCGAATTGCAGAGGATGCTTGGAACACACGTAACCCTGAACTAGTATCACTCGCTTACACGTCGGATAGCATTTGGCGCAACCGCTCAGAATTTCTATCTGGTCGTGAGGCGATCGCACAATTCTTGACACGTAAGTGGCTTAAAGAATTGGACTACCGTCTGATAAAAGAGCTTTGGGCTTTTCAAGACAACCGCATTGCTGTCCGATTTGCTTACGAATGGCATGATGATTCCGGCAACTGGTTTCGCTCTTACGGTAATGAAAATTGGGAGTTTGATGAACATGGATTTATGCGATGGCGTATTGCCAGCATCAACGACCTGCCAATTCACCAAAGCGATCGCAAATACCACTGGATACTAGGTCGTCGTCCTGACGAGCATCCAGGATTGTCAGACCTCAATCTTTGAAAAGCCCAACGACCATATCACCCAGTTTTTATCCTACAAGAAGTCCACTGCTATGAATGCAAATAACGGCATCATTAGCCAGCTCAGTCAATATTCAGTGCCTGTAACCATTGATCGATTAGAAGCCGTCCTTCAAGTAAAAGGCATCACCATTTTTGCCCGCATCGATCAACAGGCTGAAGCCGAAAAAGTCGGACTAAGCCTGTGTCCTACACAGTTGTTGCTGTTTGGCAACCCGAAAGCCGGAACTTCCCTCATGGTGGCAGAACCAACGATCGCCCTAGACTTACCCCTGAAAGTATTGGCATGGGAAGCGACTGACGGCAAGGTTTGGGTGAGTTACAACGATCCTAATTACTTAAAACAGCGATTTTCTCTCTCGGATGAGTTGGTGAAAAATATCGCGATCGTTGCACCTTTAATCTATCAAGCACTTAGTTCTGCCGATCGCCAATAAGTTGCAGAATTAGCACGCGATGGCGCAAAGCGCCCGCCCAAAAGGCGATCCTTGGCGTTTTTGAAACAGCATTAAGGATGCAACAGCAGCCCCTCGGCATCCAAAACTGAGTGACGGCTATAAGGCAGCACCGACCAACTTTGGGTATATCCCCAATGCAGTCCTTTTTACAGATGAAGTTGTTGCAGTAATAGAGTAATGTCAAACTTATTAATTTTACAAAACTTATGAAAATATCCGCGTTACTCCTGGCTCTGCCAATCAGTATCTTAGCTAACTTTTCCTTAAGAGCTTCTGCTGATTCTACTGCTGGCCTCATCCTGAGTACAAAATGCCAGGGTCGGTACAACATCAATATTTGGCAGAA
Organism: Nostoc sp.; assembly: GCF_036917375.1. GTDB lineage: Bacteria > Cyanobacteriota > Cyanobacteriia > Cyanobacteriales > Nostocaceae > Nostoc. Next base: position 20,587 of record NZ_JBALDN010000009.1, on the reverse strand, counting down.
TTATAATTCCGGTGAACTACTCTATCGCGCGACCAGTCCCAACGGTAATTTAAGTTTGGGCAAAGGAACTAGCAAAGCGACAGAAGGTGTTCGAGTATATAAGTTTCGGAGTGGAATTTATGAATATTGGGTATGGGATGGCACGTTGGATAACCCGCAGTCTGGAACTTTAGAGGTGTATAAAAACAACCGTATCTTGATGAAACAAGCTTGTAGAAAAAGTTGAATCCTAAGCATGGGTGTTATGCACTTTTTGGAAAATCAGCTAGTAGTTCGCTTTCCCCAAAATTGCTGGTTGGAAGTCGGCAGGGGAGCAGGGGAGCAGAAGAGAGGCAAATACCAAGTTCTTTCCCATCTGCCCCTCTGCTAACCACCATGCAAAGTTTCCTTGGCAGACTACTAGGGCAAGCATCTTGAGTTACGCTCGCCAAATACGTTATTGCTAAAACCCTCTTAGGTAGCCAGTTTTTCTAAAATTCATAACAACTTCTAAAAATCGTATTCACCCGATCAAACCCAAAGGATATGGAAGTGGGCACTCAACACTATGACGACATTATTATCGGTGGCGGCAAAGCGGGTAAAACACTAGCACCAGCACTGGTTGCTGACGGACGTAAAACCGCTCTGGTTGAACGCAGCTTAAACATGATTGGTGGCGGGTGCATTAATATTGCCTGCATTCCTACTAAAACTATGGTGGCGAGTGCCAATGTAGCAAACACAGTGCGAAAAAGTGCCGCTTATGGGGTTAGAACCAATACACCCAGCGTTAATTTAGCAGAGGTGATCCAACGAAAACGAGCGGTTGTGCAAGGGATGCGTGAAATGAACTTGCACAATTTAGAAACTGCTTTGGGTCACGAACTAATCATTGGTACAGCCCGCTTTGTTGCTCCCAAAACGATCGCAGTAACGACGACTGAGGGGAATAATCGCTTACTTACCGCCGAACGGTTATTTATTAATACAGGCACACGACCGTTAATTCCATCCATTCCCGGACTCACAGAAGTTGAGTTTTTAACGAGTGAATCGATTATGGAGCTAGAACACCTGCCTGAACACCTGATCGTTCTCGGTAGTAGCTATATTGGTTTAGAGTTTGCCCAGATGTTTCGACGCTTTGGCTGTGGCGTTACTGTCATTGGGCAAAGTGAGCAAATCCTGTCACAGCAAGATCCAGATATAGCGATCGCAGTTCAAACACTTTTAGAACAAGATGGTATTGAATTCTTGTTGAAGGCGAAGGTGTTGAGGGTCGATAGCACTGATAATAAAACCATCCTGCAAATCCAAGTTGGCGATCGCTCCCTTAGCCTCCAGGGGTCGCATTTGCTTGTCGCCGTTGGCCGTGCGCCCAATATCGAGAGCTTAAATTTACCTGCTGCTGGTGTGGCAACTGATACACGTGGGTTTATTCAAGTCAACGATCGCTTAGAGACGAACGTACCGGGGATTTGGGCGTTAGGCGATATCAATGGCGGCCCGCAATACACGCATATATCCCTCGACGATTATCGCATTATCAAAGCTAATTTAATTGATGGGGGCAACCGGAGTACACGGGATCGATTGGTTCCATCGTGTCTATTCATCGATCCAGAACTGGCTCATGTAGGTTTGACTGAAATTGAAGCACAGCAACAAGGATATGCTATCCGCTTGGCGAAAATCGATGCGTCAGCCGTTCCTAGAGCAAGAACACTCGGTCAAACCGATGGACTGCTAAAGGCGATCGTGGATGCAGATACAGGTCGTATTCTAGGGTGTTCCCTGTTATGTCATGAAGCAGGTGAAGTGATTTCAACAGTGCAGATTGTGATGCAAGCTCAGATGCCCTACACCATTCTGCGCGATGGTATTTTGACTCATCCCACGATGACCGAAGGATTAAATATATTGTTTTCCAAGCTGTAACGAGACAGCAATTGCAGACCCAAGGACTTACCAAACAAACGACATTTCACTCTTGAAACAAGTAGATATAGCATCATGAGTAAAACATCTAAAGTCGGTATTATTGGTGCAGGTAATGTAGGTGCAGACGTTGCAAATGCTTTAGTTTTACTCGGTAGATGTGTAAGGGTTGTCCTTTTTGACCGAACCTTATCAAAAGCCGGAGGCGGAGCATCTCCGGCTCCGCTCTATACTGCGCTGACCGAATGATTTTTACGTTAAAGATCCGAATATTATCGCAGATGGGTACGGGAAATGAGTCGACAAGATATTCAGTAGAATCACTAATATTTTTCAGGATTGTTCCCACCTGATGAAATAAATCATTGAGCAACATTGAGACACTGTGTAATCTCCGGTTAAACCGTGACTTTTCTAACATATTCAATATCAAGCGATGGTCTTTCATATAGCTACAAGCTTTACTATGATTACCATTAAAAAACATCACCGCGCAGATAGCGGTTGTAATAATTTTTGCGTCGTTCATGACTCGACGAGAATCTTCTTTGTGCCCAATCGCCTTTAACAGGTCGTCCGTAATAGCATATATTGCAATTATTTCGTTTAGCATAAGCCCTCCTCATTTTCTTCTTGGAGGGCATTTTATTGCTTAATTGTCCCTAAGCGATCGCCCATAAGAGTAACTAGCAACTTGGGTTATTACTTATGTACTGGATAGATGTCCTATCTCTTTTGACTGCCAAATCGACACAGTAGTAAAGGCAACGGGGGAAACGGTAGGGAGAACGTGAGTGAGTTTGCTACTTATTTGGCAAGATTAAACTTAAATTGCTACGTGGATAAACAAGCTACACGCACTGTCTAAATAAACTTAGTAATTGGTAAAATAAGAAACTAATCCAGCCGGGCTGACACCTGCTTGGAAAGCCAAAGCAGTTGCCGATCTTTGATTCCAACTTTCATTAATCCGTTAACAGTTTGCATCAGGTAATCAGCGCAAGAACCAAGCTCACCAGATGCTGTGGCAATACTGTTAATCATTGTTTCTTTTGAAATCTTGCCAGCATAAGCACGATGCTGGCGGTTGATAACAAAGGCAATCGCTGGTAATTGTTGAATACCATCAAAAACTTTTACCCAATGAGGGATATAACAACCGACTACCATTTCTCGTCGCCAAAGCAATGGTAGTTCCAATGATACATCCGTAGCAGCTATTCGGTAGGCAATACCTCGACAGCTACCACCACTATCTAAACCTAATACTAATCCTCGATTGGATGGTGTCCCACGACCTTGAGGAACCCACAGGCAAAAACTACGATGCCAGCCGTAAATTTTACCAATACGCTGTTCCGCAAATTTAAAGATTGGGTTCCAAATGAGTGAGCCATAGGCAAACACCCAAACATCAGAATTTGGCTTTTGTTGACCAAGTGTTTGGTTAAGTGATTCTTGTAACTGGGCTTCAGTTAAAATTACACCAGTGCCAGACTGTAGGATAGTCTGCTGCAAGCGTCTAGATTCGAGATCAGAACGTGTTAGTGACAATATTATGTAGTCCCTTTACCGCACTCCAACCTCAATCATCATACTGGAATTGGACTTGTAGTTGGCTTTTTATAGGTAAAATTCAGCCCAAGATGCAGGAACTAACCGCAGCATAGAGCAAGTGGAACAGGTAGTCTGCCAACCCAAAAATGTTAGGTGGAGGTTGGGTAAAGGTTAAAGGGAAAAGGGTAAGGGATTTAAACCCTTTTCCCCTTCCCCTTTACCCCGCCAAGTTGCCTTGAAGTACCACTAGACTAAGCTTCAAGTGGGATGGAAACTTTCTGTGAGGTTCTTGTTGACTGTTGGTTTTATCAATTGCCTGTTCGATTACATCCAAGGGTATAGCTGTTTCTATAGTCCTGAATACTTCATCTGCTTTTATAACTGGAGATATAAGCGGGAATTCTTGGAGATGCACCGATTTTGTGAGCGTCTATTAGGGAATAACTGTTAATTTACCTGGTTTGTTTCAAAAGATGTCGCTTTTTTTATCTGAGACATCTCCTTTGGATTTACTTTATAAATAGCCTCTCAATAATGGGAATATAAATTATAAATTCTGTTCCTTTTCCTAAAACAGAATTAACTTCAATTCTACCCCCATGTATTTCTTCCACAATTTGCTGTGCGATCGCTAGCCCTAGTCCTGTACCTTTTCCCACTCCTTTCGTAGTAAATAAATGGTCAAATATGCGTGCTTTTATATCTTCGTTTATTCCTGTACCATTATCAGCAATTGATATTTTTAAGGTATTATTTTCAACAATAGCTCTCACTATAATTTTATGTGGATTTAACTTAAAATGCTCAAAGCTCCGACCTATACTTGACTCATCTAAAGCATCAATAGCATTAGCTAAAATATTCATAAATACCTGATTTAATTGTCCAGGAAAACACTCGATTGGCTGTAAATTATCGTATTCAGTTACAACTATAATTTCTGGACGTTGCTCATTCGCTTTCAGGCGATGTTTGAGAATTAAAATTGTACTATCAATCCCTTCATTGATGTTAAATGGTACTTTATAATCTTTATCGCCCCGGGAGAAAGTTCTTAAGCTGGTGCTGATATTTTTTAATCGCTCAGAAGCGATAAGCATTGCGTCAACCATGTTTGGCATGTCTTCTAAGCTATAGTTTAAGTCAATTTCTTCAGCATGGTCGAGAATTTCTACTTCCGGATTCGGTAGAGCTTTTTGATATAATTTTAGGTGTTCAGTGATATCAGCTAAGATAGGTTTAGCTTGTTGGAGGCTAGTCGAAATAAAGCCGAGGGGATTGTTCATTTCGTGAGCTACCCCAGCAACTAAGTTACCTAGTGCAGACATTTTTTCATGTTGTATCATTTGCAGTTGGGCTTGTTGCAGTTCTTGCAGAGCATTTTCCAGTTCTTGAGATTTTTGCTTAACAGCAGCTTCACCAAGTTTGCGATCGCTAATATCAATTAGAATTCCATCCCATACCATTTCACCATCCTCACCGCGTTCTGGCTGAGAAGCAGCTTTTACCCACTTGATATTCCCATTGGGTGTAACAATGCGCCACTCATGCTGAAATGGGGTAAGATTTTGTGCTGACTCAACAACTGCCTGAAAGGCCTCTGCTCCATCGTCGGGATGTTCAAAATCACGCAGGCTACATTTCCCTGACAGGAAATCTTCTGCTGGGACTTCGTAAAGAGTTTGACACCCAGAACTGACGTAGGGTACTGAAGCTGAACCATCGGCTTGAATTCGGATCTGATAAATCATGCCAGGAATATTATCTGCTAGTTTCTGAAAGCGGGTTTCACTGAGCCGTAATTTTTCTAGAGATTGTTCTAACTGTTGAGTATAAATTTGTGCATCTTCATAAAGACGGGCATTTTCTAGAGAAATGGCCGCTTGGGTACAAAGAAAGTTGAGAATGAGGATGCGATCGCTTGTAAACACACTACTAGTAGAACGATTCTTTAAATACAAAATTCCAATTAAGCGTCCTTGATTGAGAATTGGCAAGCACAATAAACTTTTTGGTTGTCGTTGACTTAAATACTCATCAATTACAGGTAAATTGGTTTTGAGTTCGTCAATCATCACAATTTCTTCAGTGTTTTTGACGTAGTGTATCAACTTAAGTGGTAAGTTAGGGTTGCCCTCTAAAGGTTCGGCACAAAGTTCTGTGGTTTCGGGTGTAGCAATGGCTCTTACCAACCATTTTCCTTGAGTATTAGGTAGGATTAAGGCACAACGCTCGCCCCCAGAATGTTGCAGAATAATCTGTGTTAATCTGTGCAGTAGTTCGTCCAGTTGAATTGTGCCGGAAATGGCTTGGGAGGCTTTGAGAATAGCAGCAAAATCAAAGCTACTAATGTCAGTGCTAGAAGAACGACCTAAATTAGTGGAATTATGAACCGAGAGCGGCCGACTAACGCTGCTCGATATTGTTTCCAGCATGTGCAGTGATTGTACTCTCTGCTGGAGAATAACGCTTAGTAAATCGGGATAGCGGTTTTCTAAATCCTCGGTTTTGGCTTTTGCGCCCCAATGAGCGTAACAGTAGTATGCCTCCTGCATATAGCCTGCTGCCACCTTCTGTTTGCCCCAACTTAGATAAAATTTAGCGGCCAGTTCATTGCTGAGTGCTTCATCTTGCACATAACCATGTGTTTTAGCTTGGGCAATAGCTAAATCGTAATGTTCCATCGCTTCAGTAAATTGACCAAGCACTCGATAGCGTTCTGCTGCTACAAGTTGCCAACGATGTTGATGATTGAATGGGGCATGAGTAGCCCAAATTTGTAGTTTTTCTTGATGAGTATTGATTTGCTTTAAAATAGCTGATTGTTCTTGGGCATTAACATCGGTGTAGCGTGCTAGATGAATTAAAGCATCATAAAAAACTCGGACAACTACGACGAAATAGCCAGTTATAGCATTACTATACTGTTCTGCTAAGGCTGCTTGTTGTGAGGCTGTTTCGTATTCTCCGAACAAATAACAGAGAACAGCTTGATTGAGATGAAGATACAATAACCCCGTGCGATTACTGGCAGCTTGGAATCTAGGTAAGATTTGGGCGGCATTGAAGACTTTTCCCTCTAAACAATAGGGAACTTCCGCTTGTCCTAATAAATTGAGAATCGCTTGCTGGTAACACTCTTGATATTTTAACGTTGCTTCTTGTTTGCCTTGGCTGATAACTTGCCGATAAGTCTCCATTTCTTCAGCCAAATCATTTAATTCTCGACCACTCCAATAGCTACACTGACTATATGACACTAAGTTTAACGCCATGCATACCCAATCTCCGGTTTCTAAGCCACTCTGATAAGCCTCTAACAAAGATGGGATACTGTGATTTAATGGTTCTTTCCAATGCCGAATAAAGCTGTTGACAATAAAGTAAGCTCTGCTTTTAAAAGCGTTAATCTGGTGTTGTTCTAGTAACTTTAATGAAAGCTGTCCAAACTCATACCCAGCATCAATATCTCCAATCAAACCACAAAGAGTCACTCCGTAGTCTGCATAAGAAAAGATAGCAATAGATGAATTGCCAAACTGGATAGCCATCTCCACTTGCTTAGATGTAAGTAATGGTAACAGTGTCGGTTTACCAATGTACGCAGAGGACACTAGTGTAGTCATTATTTGCATAGCTGCCAGTTGGTGCGGATCGCTCATTGCAGGCAAATCCAGCAAACTTAGGGGTGCGCGCCCCATCCATAGTTGCCTTGTCTGTTGAGTTGCTGCGCTAATATCTGCCATAGTTGGCTGTTCGGGAAATTCTACACCGAGTAATTTCAACACTTGCAATCCAGTCTCAATTACTTTGGCAAATTGACCTTGAGATCGGAATGCCGTCATTCGGGTTTCATAGACTTTGATAGTATCAAGCAAACAACTGGCAGATTGCAACACAACGTCACCCCATTCTGCCAGCTTGTCAAAGTCTGTATTGAGGCAGGCAGCTTCTAAACGCTCATTATGCAGATTCAGGGTTAATGTGTAATGTTCTTTCCAGGCATCAAAGGGCAGTAAGTCAATACCTTGGGTACAATATTTGACAGCAGCATTATAGGCAATCGCTGCTTTGGCTTTGCGCCCGGCTAGCAAATTCAGTTGTGCTAACTCCAGTTTTTTGTCAAGCTGAGTTATCAAATCAATGCCTATATTTAAGTGATTGACAATTTCAAAGATATTGTCTAGTTGAGTTGCAGGCGTATTAGCGTGCAATAATTGACCGATCGCCAAATGAGTAGCTTGTTTTTGGTCTTCGGGAATTAAATAATAAGCAGCTTGTTGGACGCGATCGTGCAGAAAGCGATAAGCAACATTTCCGATATTGTTAGTATTAACTTCTTGCTCATGGCTGAGATAAAACTTATAAACTTGACTTTGCGGTAAAATCAATCCTTCCTGTAAAGCCTTCCACAAAGCATCTGCTACTTTCTGTAGCGACTGTTGTGAAACAATTGCCAAAGTAGTTAAATCAAAAGAATTACCAATACAAGCAGCTAACTTCAGGATGTTTTGCGTTTGCTGGGGCAATTTCTGTAACTGAGTAGCCATAAATTCCACCACATCATCAGTCACAGATCGCGCATTGACTTGAGCAAAATCGCATTCCCAGTAACCTTGTTCGTGATTAAATTTAATTTGTTTATCTTCGTATAAAGTCTTGAGAAACTGCGTGATAAAAAAGGGATTGCCTTTAGTTTTGCGATTGATTAATTCTGTCAGAGGAAGTGATATCTGTGTCGTACAATGTAAAGTATCAGCCACTAACTGATTGGTATCACTCAAGTCAAGAGGGGCAAGAGTAATAGTATTAACAGTCTTACCAGTTTTCTTGAGTTCCTCCATTTTCAACATAAATGGATGTACGGCTGACACTTCATTATCTCGATAAGCACCTAACAAAAGCAGATAATTTTGATTTTCCGTCAGCAGTTTAATTAACTGTAGCGAAGCCAAATCTGCCCACTGTAAATCATCCAGAAACATTACCAGTGGATGTTCCTTTGTGGTGAAGACAGTAATAAACTTTTGAAACAGTAAATTAAACCGATTTTGTACTGCCGTTCCCGATAGTTCTGGTGCAGGGGGTTGTTTACCAATTATCTGTTCTAATTCTGGAATTACTTCAATCAAAACTTGCCCATTGTCTCCAAGAACTTGAAGAATTTGATTGCGCCAGTGTACCAATTGTGCATCGGATTCTGACAACAATTGTGCCATTAAGTCGCGTAAAGCTTGCACAAAGGCGGATAAGGGAATATTACGATTGAATTGGTCAAACTTACCTTTGATAAAATAACCCTGCTGACGGGTAATTGGTTTGTGGACTTCATTCACCACAGCAGTTTTCCCAATCCCGGAAAATCCCGCTACTAGCACGATTTCTGATGCGCCGTGAGCCACACGCTCAAATGCTTGTAATAAGCTAGCTACTTCTGCTTTTCTGCCATATAACTTTTCCGGGATGAGGAAGCGATCGCAGACATCCCACTGACCGATTTCAAAATCTCTAATTTCTCCTGTATCTTGGATTTGGGCTAAACAAAGTTCTAAATCATGCTTTAATCCCAAGGCACTTTGATATCTATCTTCGGCGTTTTTCGCCATTAACTTCATGACAATATTCCATAAGACCTTTGGTATTTTTTTGCTTCTGCCTTCTAGCCGCGATGGCATTTTTGCCAGATGACAATGCACCAATTCCATCGGGTCGTCACAATTAAATGGTAACTTTCCTGTAAATATTTCATACAATGTTACACCCAGAGAATAATAATCGCTGCGGTAGTCGATGCCACGATTCATTCTGCCTGTTTGTTCTGGGGAGATATAGGCAAGAGTTCCTTCTAAAACATTTGGATTTTTAATTTCTTCGGTTTCTTTAGGTAGTAATGAAGCAATACTAAAGTCAATGAGTTGAATTTGTTTTGTTTGGGGATGAATCAGAATATTTGCTGGTTTAATATCTTTATGAATAATGCGAGTTTCGTGTAAATAGTGGATAATGCGGACTAGCTGAATAGCAATATTTAAAACTTCTACTAAGGATAAATTTGAGTTTTTAATGTACTCTCTTAAAGAGATTTCTCCGATATCTGCCATCGCCAAAATATAGCCATTGCCATAGGTTTCTAGCGATAAGGGATGAATAATTCCAGCAATGTTGAGATTTTTACTGATTGTATACTGATGGCGAAATTGTAGTAATTCGTTAAAACTGGGGTACTCTAAGGTCAGAAGTTTAATAACGACTGGAAGTTGATCTGATTGGCGAATAGCTCGATACACGTTGGTTCTGGAGCCAGCGTACAGTTGAGAGTTAATTTGATATCCTGGAATGATGGGGATAGAGTTCACAGTCGCCATCTATACATACCTTATGACAGAATTTTGTTTTCCTTACTGACATTAGTATTCCCATCGACTTGATGTTGTATAACGCTATCGAGAGGAATTGATGGTTGTTTTAAGGAAAACCAATACTTTTTGGTCACAAGCAAATCATTCAAGGAAGTGGAGAGTGAAAAAGGAATACGATTCTCCCTATCAGTCATTTATGCGCTCGACGACAGTGGGCGTTTGCACCGAGAGCAAAAACGCAAAATAGACCGTTGTTACCGAGGCTGTAGCAAATGGAGAGAAGATAACGCTGGTAGGGTTTGGCTCATTTGAGCGGCGCGTAGCTTGCCGCCGTAGGCATCGCTCAGAACGCGAAGGGCGTAATCCCAAAACCAATGAGCCGATGAGAATTCCGGCAACCATTGTGCCTGCGTTTTCTGCTTGTTGCTGTTTAAAGAAAAAGTAGCGCCATAGATGAATTATAAGTGGTCAAGCAATTCAATGACTGCAAAGCTGTAGCGATCGCATCGAGGTTTAGAAAATAAATCAAACGATAAATGCTGATTGTTTCGTTGATTCTTAACCTCGATAGTGAATAAGTATAATTTAGATGCGTTCGCCCTGATGATAGTTATTTGTATAAAAAAGCGCTGGCAAAGATTTTAAGTCAGTATTTAATAAACTCCCTGTAAATAAAGCCCTGGATTTTTCTCAGGGCTTTTGAAATTGAACAGCAATTGTCCAGTTAAAAATATACAGCAGTTTTCATTTGCATGAAGTACAAAGTTACGGGTTTTGAGGCAGGAGGCAGAAGGTAGAAACTCTTTATATCTGATGAATCAGTCCTGCATTTTGTACCTTACTTACTTGCAATCTGCTGTACAAAGGATTTTTTTAAGTGTATCGTTTTACCGACTTTTTGCTTTGGTGACTATTGCTCTAACCAGTTAAGCAGCCCAAGCGAAGTAGCACCTCCAACAAAGTGAGCGCCAATCAGATTGACATTCGCCAAAACCACAAAAATATCTAGAGACCGAATAACATTTTCAGGTCTATAGACTGCTATTGTTTGAGGCAGAGCTAGCGTTTTCGTTAATACAGCAATAACAGCCACTTCAGATGCTAAAAAAGCTAACAATAGCCCTATAAAACTTACAATTAACCCTATTTGTAATACTTGAATTACGTCCTGTTTACTTGGATGTAATTCCCGATTAGGCGACTGTAAAAGTTTGTCTAAACGCCTGTAGCGGTTCATCCAGTAAAGTCGGAAACACAGCACTAAAATTCCAATAATTCCCAAAAATACTCCAAAACCCATAACCGAATTCGTTGTTGTTTGGACAGTGACGTTGCGGCTAAATATAGCCAGTAACAAAGTCAAGATAGAAACGGCGCCTAATGCTAACTGTACCCAAAAGCTAATTGGTCTTACTACACCGAAAGTGGCTGTAAATTTTCGTTTAGTTGGTACAGGTAAGTATGAATTTAGGTTATTTGTCATCTTTATTCTCCTGAAACTTACGCCAATTTATGATTGCAGTCGAAACCTCTACGTATTGCCTATGTAGATACTTATCGAAGAAGGCTTTTACTCTATTGTCTAAAGGCAGTACCAAAGTACCAAAGTCACCATGCCCAGCACCTTTGACAGTAACAAAATAACTCAATACGCAAACATTTCGTAACACTGTCTCCAGACGAGCAGCCTGAGCGTAGGAAACCGTGCGATCCTCAGTGCCGTGGACAGTCAGAACTGGTGGGCCGTTCGCAGTAACACACGTAACTACCGAAGCAAACTTCGCTTTGCGTGTATTCTCGCTCAGGGGGCCGCCGATGAGCTGCGCTTTTGGAGCGTCTGCTCTGGTACAATCAATGTCGCTGGACTGACTGACGATCGCGAGGATTTCCAACACACCGAAGAAATTTGCAACACTAGCAACCTTGCTGCTCACTCCCTTATAAAGGCCGATTTCACCTTCGAGTTCTGGCACGTCGCTACTCACACCAAGCATTAACACCAATCAATAACATTAAAATACTCAGATAAATCTTGAACAAGTATCTAATTGCTGAGATGAAAGGAGTAAAGCATATTCATATATGGGTATATTCAAAGATATACTCTTACTGAATATGCTCTTTTGATACAAGTAACACTGTTTACTCGGACTATATACTGCAAAACCGTAGCGCTTGCTGTTCTTAAGGTAGGATATGGCAACGGTAGGGGAAAGATAAATACCGGGTCATAAATATTACGCAAATAACGCGCTTTACTGACAAGAAGATGGAGAAACTGGACATTCAGTAATTAGCTTGGCTGAGTTTAGGAGAACAGTGGTTATGGTGTTTTTTGGATGAGCAAGCAAAAAACTATCAAGTAGATATTCACAAAAGCTGGCAATCGAGCGATATTTTCTGAACTTGTCCCCTCGATCATCAGCTTCAGTCGAGGGCGATAGAACTTCGACAATAAGCATTGGATTGAGAATTTCATCATTGCGATCGCCATTGAATTCTGGTTCGCCATTAACAACCATCAAATCGGTATAAGTACCACACTGATATTTAGGAATCCAAACTCGCAAGTCGCTATTATACAAGCGGAAATCGGTGTCTCTCAGTAAAAACACTAAGTAAATTAAGAAGTTGCTGGCGATCGCACCAGAAGGCGCTTACCCTTTCCCCTTTTCCCTGCCGCAGGCTTCCTTTCCCCTTTCCCCAGCCCTCACAAGCGCATTTTTGGGTGGCAGACTACTAGAGACTGCTTGGCGTTGGGAGTGGGAACGAATGCTAGAATATGCCAGTAGTTGAAGTGCGTAGGCGTACCCCGTCGCAGACATCGCGATTCATTCCGATCAACCAACACCGATTTTCTTTACAAATCAGCTCTCAGTCCCTAACAACAACTTTAAATGCCTGGGAAGAGGTGTCCAAAAGCACAAACTTCAAAGACGGCTAAAAAATTGGTGTTGCTAAATTTGCATGATGAATGATGATACCATGCTAGAAAGAGCGGGGGAAGCCGCAGTCTTTCTTCAAAAGAGCAGCTAAATTTCTTTGCCCTAACTTAGAGCGATTGTCCAAGGTTTTTCAGATCGCGGAAAACCATCAGGAGAAATCCAAATGAACTACGATATCAAAGACAAAACCATTTTGGTTACGGGTGCAAATCGCGGCATCGGCAAGGCGATAGTTGAGTCGTTTATTGAACACGGAGCCACCAAAGTCTATGCGGCTGTTCGTCAGCTCAACAGTGTCTCCTCATTGGTTGAACAATACGGCGATCGGGTAGTACCAATTCAGGTTGATTTAGGCGATCCCCAATCTATTGTTGCTGCTGCTAAAACTGCCCCAGATGTACAGATAGTTATCAATAATGCAGGAGTTTTTCAAGCTGGAACTCCCTTATCTGAGAATGCGATCGCCGCTCTCGAATTTCAGATGAACATCAATGTATATGGATTAATCTACATGGCTCAGGCGTTTGCCCCGGTACTCAAAGCCAATGGAGGTGGTGTCTTTGCCCAAATCAATTCTGTTGCTTCGCTCAAAGGTTTCCCCGACTCTGCCACTTACTGTGCCTCAAAAGCTGCGGCTTATTCAATCACCCAGGCATTACGAGAACTATTGAGTGAGCAGGGCACGATTGTATTAAGCGTTCACCCTGGCCCGATTGCCACGGATATGGGCGATGCGGCAGGAATGAATGAGGTTGCACAGCCACCTGCACTTGTGGCAGACGGGATAATAAAAGCTCTCAAAGCTGGGGATTTTCACGTCTTTCCTGACTCGATAGCTAAACAAATGGGCGATGCTTATAAAAGCTTTGCGGAAAATGTCGTTGAGGTGTCATCAAGTTAACTATATTTTAGCTATTCAATAGAAAGGGTAACTAATGATGACCGAACGAGAATTTCCGAACTGGGAAGCGCTCTATCAAGAACAAACCGTTGAAACCATGCCCTGGTTCAACCCTAGCTTAGATCCAGATGTCGAAGAAGCGCTCCTTACCCTTGAACTGAGCAATGGTTCAGTGCTGGATTTGGGAACAGGGCCGGGAACTCAAGCGATCGCCCTGGCCGAACGAGGATTTCAGACGATGGGAACAGATTTGTCAGAGGCGGCCATTCGTCAGGCGGCATTAAAAGCAAACCAAAAAGGATTAGAAATTTCGTTTCAGCAAGATGATATTCTCAACAGTCGTTTGGAACAATCTTTCGATTTGATTCTCGACAGAGGATGCTTCCATGTTCTGCCACCCCAAAGCTATGGTACTTACGTGCAAACAGTCGCAAGCTTATTAAAGCCTAAGTGCTACCTGTTACTGAAATGCTTCTCTCAAGAGGAAACAAGAGAAAAAGGCCCTTACCGCTTTAGCCCAGAGGAGATTCAGCAGAGATTCAAAGAACGATTTCATCTGCGTTTGGCTAAACAAACAGTCTATCATGGGATACTCGATCCCCTTCCCAAAGCACTCTTTTGCATCCTAGAAAAGCATTGATTTTTTTTGCACAAGCTCTACTGGCTGACTCTATTAATTCTCAGTCTCGCCTTCTTTACTTCCGCAATATTAGACCTGAATCCTTACGAAAAGATAATACATTTACCTTCGCCATAAGCTAGCCGCAGGACATTGACATGAACGAGATACTGTTCCTTCCTACGAGCCAGGTGTTGTCAGTATCGGACGTATGGGGAGTTCTCCTGTCTGCTTAAGTTCGCCGTGCCAGAAGCGATCGCAACAGTGCCAATTACAATATTTTTGCTATCTTCATCGTACAAACTTGAGACTTTCAACACTAGAGCTAAACATATCTGTAAAGATGCTCATCACCGTCCGTTCTCGCAGTTTAATATTACCACTGACTGACATCCCAAATTGCAGAAGTACTTTTTGCAAGAGGGGGAAAAGGGTAAAGGTTAAAGGGGAAAGGGACAATACAGAACCTTTTCTCCTGCCCTCGACAAATGCCAAGAAGTCTAATCAACAGTGGTGGGTTTTGTAGTACAGTGCGAGCGATCGCGTCCCTCGAATCACCCAAACCCATCAACTAGTAGTCTGCCAACCCAAAAATGCGCTTGTGACGGCTGGGGAAAGGGAAAAGGGAAAAGGGTAAGGGATTTAAATCCTTTCCCCCTTCACCCTTACCCTTTTCCCCGCCAAGTTCCCTTGGCGTACTACTAGTTAGCCATTATACGCGAATACCAAAAATTCAGTGTCTTCATAGATGAACTCTGCCATCTTGCACATACCCATCTTTCGATCTGCCTGAAGTAATGCTTTGTTGTTTGCCTTGATGAACAGTATCCCTTCGCGCTCTGGTAAAAAATCTTTCAATTTTGCGAACATTTTCGCAGCAATACCTTGTCCACGCATAGTTTCATCAACACAGATGGGGCTATACTCGCTCTAAGAGTTGGCTTTACGCTACGCTATCACTTGGAACGAATAATCCTTATGCTTTTTTGACTCGGCAGGCAAAACATTTAAATGCCTGCTGTCCTGAAAGATTGTCATAATATTGTTTATCTATCAAGATATTAACTGACTCATAGTAGGGAGTTCCAAACTCTTCTGCCATTTTCTGCCCAGGCCCGAACCAGCCAGGGACAAAAATAGTGTCTTCTCTAATTTCTGACCAAATTAATGCAGTGCCTTTGATAGATCCTCTGGGGCTTTCAACTATGATTTCATCACCATTTTTAATGCCTGCTTTTTTTGCTGCCTCTGGATGGATTTGTACTAGGCGAACACCATTCATTTGTTTGCCTGTATAAGTCCAGTGAGTTACAGAGTGGAAATGAACTACACTCGATCTACCAGTCATTCCCATCAGTGGGTACTGCTTGTGTACTTCACCAGAAGAGATTTTTCCGAATTTGACGTTTTGAGTTAGAGCCTGTGGATTCACAGGATTTTTTACCAACTCAGATGTGTATTCAATGGTAGGATGCTTACCTGTTACCTCTGGATGGGTATAGAAGCTTGGCAGAGCAGAGTGTCCAGACTCGGCTAGCCGACTTTGCAATTGTGGAGTATAAATTTCTACCTTACCACTGGGAGTGAGAAATCGTTTACCAACATTCTTAGGGTTAAGAGCTAATGCGGCTTCATACCAAGAGGCATGATCTAGGTAAAGTGTACTCACACCAGGATGATCCACTGTTGGACAAGGCCAACGCAGGGGTTCTGTTCTTTGAGATAGTCTCTGTTGGGTCATACCTCCCATTCCTGGAGTATTCGTTAGAAAAGTTGCCCACAGATGACGATAGTCTTTCCAAGAAGAAGGAAAGTTATCCTTCCAGTATTCAGGCGGATTGCGTTTGTCTAATTTCGCTGTGGCGTGTGCTAAATCAATCCAGATATGCCAATCTGGTTTGGACTCACCTACCGGAGTAACCACTTGTTCTTGCCAACGGATTGCTCGATCGTCCCGCCGCATATAAACGGTTTCCATTTCAAAACCACTGGTTACGGGCAAAATAATATCAGCATAGTAGGCTGACTCTTCCATAAACAATCCAGTGTAAACATAAAATTCTAATTGGCGGTAAGCCTGTTGTACTTTAATTGTGTCTGAACAAGCCAACAGAGGATTTCCCTGAGTAACGATCGCTTTGAGTTGATAAGGTTCACCTGAAACGATCGATTCTGCAAAATAATCTGGCCCAACTGGTAGTGCAATATCTTTGTTAGGTGTTTTACCAATAATCGCTGGCAAATTCAATTCCCCTGGCCAGGTATTGTGCATGAAATTGCAACCACCACCGTTTATACCAATATTGCCTGTAATTGCAGCTAGGAATGTCAAACAACGGTAAGTGTCAAAAGCTCCTATTTGATGAGAAATCCCAGCGTTGCAGAAAATAGCAGCAGGCTTAGTTTTGGCATAAGCCTCAGCCAAAAGCTTAATCTTTAATGCTGGAACATCCGTTATAGTTGCAGCCCATTCTGGTGTGTAACCCTTGCTTTTTAAGTGATTCTTCAGTTCATCAAAACCCAGTACCCACTCTTTTACAAAAGCAGCATCGTATAAGTTGTTAGTCACGATGTGATAGAGCATTCCCAAAACCAAAGCCAAGTCAGTGTGTGGTTTCGGTGCAATCCACTCATCAGCTTGCGCTCCTGTAGGAGTCAAGCGCGGGTCGATAACTACTAATTTGGCTTTGGTCTGAGCACGACTTCTGAGAAGATAGGCAAAGGTTACAGGATGAGTTTCCGCTTGATTCGTACCTAAAAACAAAAAGAATTTGGCACTTCCCAAGTCTTCTTTTTTAGTCGCATCATCGATTCCGTAACCGTTTGTAAAATTACCCAAGCCAAATGTCCATGCCAAAGCATTGCCACCTGCATCGTTGCATACAGGCCCAACATCAGTATTATTAGGGCTGCCCAGCATACTGAAGTAGCGCCCAACCAGAGAACCTGTCCCCCGTGGGAGTCTGCCAGAGGTTTTGTTGGCGATCGCTCTAGCTTCACCTGCATCCCTGAGTGCCAGAAACTTGCTAGCTATAATTGAAAGTGCTTCATCCCAAGAAATTGGCTCAAATTTAGAATTGCTGTCACCTTTGTTTCCACTAACCCGCTTCATTGGGCTTTTCAAGCGGAAACGATTGTAGACTAGCTGGGTCATCATTGGCCCTTTGATACAAAAGCCACCAGCCTGTACTGGGTCATTTGGTTCACCTAACACATCTATGATGCGTCCGTCTTTGAGATGAACTTTCAATCGGCACAGAGAATTGCAGAATTGACAAGCACTATTTACAATTTTGTCTGGCTCTAGGGCAGCCGATTTCTGAGTTAAGTCAAATTCAATACTTTGGAGAGGGATTGCTGGATCGTCCCCAATATTTGCAGCATCTGCCACTTCTTTTTTTAGTAACTCTGCTGCACTTACAGCAGCTGTACTAACAGCCACTCCTTGGAGAAAACCACGCCGTGAGGTCTTCTTCCTGCCTTTTGATGTCATGGAGATCCTCTCCTTACATATCGCACTGATTACAGCATTTCACAAATAGAGGGCAATTTAACTATAAACCCTGAAACCCTTGCTGCATCTAAATTGTTTTAATTGCGAATGGGCGAAAAAGCGAACTTGTACTGAGCGCAGCCGAAGTATTGCCAATTGGTATCACACCCGATACCGTTGCTGTTACCGTTGGGAAGTGTGTGTAGGCAGTTAACTGCGGTTAAGATTGTGCTTTCTTAATATTGTGACAACATTAGCAACATGAAGCCATTGTGGAGAACTGCCATAATCTTAACTGCGTAGTTTACCGCCGCAGGCATCGCTGGAGCTACCATCAGCGCTATCTCGATTTTGCAAAGAACTAACCAGCCATCCATCGCGCTTACCGAAGATTTGTATAAATCCTTTGCCAAAAATCAAGCCTTACAGGCGAGCGCCAATCAACCGCAAACATCAGTAGCTCAAGCAAACAGTACCACACCACCACAGTCAGCAATGACAGGATGGTTAGGTTTTGCAACTACAGCAAACAAAAACGGCGCATTTTTGCCTTTGCTGCCTGTGAATGCAGATGCCCAGGTTGCACTTTTCTCAGATGCATGGGATCGAGTCAAACCCGGTACATCTTTAGTTGGTATCGCTGGAGGAATTAAACAAGAGGTAAAATTTCGTCGTTCTCAAGAAGAACTTTTTGGTTGTGATAATAATAAAACGAAAATGGCAACGTTTACCGCAGCTAAACGTTTTGCAGAAGGGCCTGTTTGGCTTTTACCCGCAAACCTAGCCAAAGAAGCAAAATCATTGACTTTCCAAGCGTTGAATTTATCTGAAGTTCCTACAAGCGTATTACCTGTCAACAAACGTAAACCATCAGTTGCACGCGCTTGGAAAGCTGGAGGAGCAATTGTTGTGGTGCAAAAACAAAGTAAAGACCAAGTGCGTTTAAGTATATTAATCAATTCTCGGATAGCTTACAATGCCCTGGAGAAAAAGTCATATATGCAAGGTGGCGACCCTGGGCCTGTTGAATTTCCTAATTTTGACGGTACACCAGGAATACCTTTCCCAATTGGAGCTTTTCAGGCTAACGCTAAATCAGCACCCATGATTGTATTTTGGCAACCTAGTTATGAAGGTCAAGCTTACAGCGTCGTTGCATCTGTGAAGGGCAAAATGCAGAAAGTAGATGAGAACGCAATTTATTTCTGCGCTTTTTAGGAAAACATCTATTAGATTACGAGATTACGTCATGTGCGATTTTCTCTCAAACCTTACGAACTCTATCCCCAGGTTCCCTCTTCTTGGCACCCCATCACCAACAACTATGTCCTTTTGAACAAGCAGATAGAGAGCGATCGCACCAAGCTCACTGCCTTGATGCGATCGCAACTGGGATATTTTTATTGTGGAATGCGTTCAGCCCCAAACTTGCGCTGATGCCAGTAAGGATAGATTGGCGCGATCGCGCTAACCTGATTGAGCCGATTTACTTCCTCTAATGTTAGCTCCCACTGAGCAGCACCAAGGTTGTCTCGAAGTTGTTGTTCATTCCGCGCTCCGATAATAACGGATGTAATACCAGACTGACGTAACAGCCAGTTGAGTGCGACTTGAGCAACACTGACACCACGGTTATTAGCCACTTCGTGCAGAACTTCCACAATGTCGTATCCCTTTTCCAGGTCACTGACAGTGCCAATATCACCGATTTTTGCTCGTCGCGTCCCCTCCGGTTGGGACTGACCACGACGATACTTACCTGAGAGGAAACCAAAAGCGAGCGGACTCCACACCAAGATACCCACACCTTGATCTAAACCTAGAGGAATTAGTTCAAATTCCAACTCTCGTGCCACAAGCGAGTAATAAACTTGTTGTGACACATAGCGCTCCAAGTTCAAACGCTCTGATACAGACAGCGCCTTCATTAAATGCCAAGCTGAATAATTAGAGCAGCCAATGTAGCGAACTTTGCCACTACGTACAAGTGAATCTAAGGCGCGAAGCGTTTCTTCTAGTGGAGTCAGAGCATCGAAACCATGAACTTGATAGAGGTCGATGTAATCTGTGTCTAATCGTCGTAGACTGTCCTCACAGGCTCGAATCAGATGATAACGTGACAGTCCAGTATCATTTGCTCCTTTTCCCATACGACCATAAGCCTTAGTTGCAATAATTACATCAGAACGACGCTTTCCGAGAGCTTTACCAAGAATCTCCTCAGAAAGTCCATTTGAGTAAACATCTGCTGTGTCAAAGATATTGACACCTGCATCAAGGCAAATATCAATCAGATGCTGCGCCTCTTCTACCTGAGTCGCCCCAATTTCTTGGAAGAAGTCGCTACCACCGAATGTCATTGTACCGAAACTGAGAACCGAAATCTTAAGACCAGACTTTCCTAAAAATCGCGTTTCCATCGCTGTTACTCCTTGAAGCCGTGCCTATTTGAAGATCGAGTGAACATTTTCTCACAATGGATAGTTTCTGTGGAACAGCTTATGACATCTTCTCAATCACCTCATGAGTCATCTGAATTTGGTTTTTTCCTATATTACGTTTGAGTAAAAAAATACCCGCATCATGTGCTTGCTGACCACCGTGAATAAAGCAAGCATCCTCGATAATGACTGGTTCAATACCACGCTCAAAAGAGTCAATTGCTGTCTTCAAAATGCAGCTATCAGTTGCAACTCCACAAAAGACATCTCCAAAATAGTATTATTCTGTGATAAAAGAAGATTAAAGAGTTATTTTTACACAGAAGCATGAGCAATATACTGAATTACATTG
>NZ_JBALDN010000008.1:0-53633 GCF_036917375.1 Nostoc sp. | reverse complement strand
TTAATGAAAAATCTTTGAGATGCTCCACACGCTGATTTTCATTCTTGGGACAATGCTTACTTTACAAGATTTTCAGCCTTAACTGAACCGTATTGCCTTATAAAGGGGAGGGAACTGGATTTCTTGTTTCCCCCCTTTATAAGGGGGGATTAAGGGGGGTAATTTAACTTGTGTGTACAACCTAAGCGGGGAGGGGAGACAAAGCAGAGCTTTGGCGGGGTGGGGTTCTTCAAAGCTGTTCAATTAGCTCAATAATTTGCTGGTAATACTGGATATTTCCTTCTTGGTAATATAAGTCTGCGGATTTCTGAAAATCGGCAATTGCTCTCTGAGAGTCTCCCAAATTCCGGTAGACATCTGCCCGCAGGATGTAAGCTGAAGCCCAATTAGGCTGACGCTGTAAGGCTTGGTTTAAGTCTGCAAGCGCTCCTTGTAAGTCTCCCAACAGAGAACGGCTACGACCCCGATTGTACCAGTCTTCGGCAAAGCTGGGGTCAAGCGCGATCGCTCGACTGTAATCTTCTATTGCCCCTTGATAATCTTCTAGGGCATAGCGAGCATTAGCGCGATCGCTGTAAAATGCAGCAGATTGGGGATTGATTTGCAAAGCTTGGGTGTAATCTGCGATCGCACTTTCATAAGCTTCTAAAGCATAGTGGGTAGAACCTCGGTTGTAATATGCTTCAATTAAATCAGGATTAATTTTTAATGCTTGATTATAATCTGCGAGCGCTCCTTGTTCATCTCCTAAAAGACGACGAGCATTTCCTCGATTGCAATATGCTTGAGAAAAGTCAGGAACAAGCTTTATGGCTTGAGTGTTATCATCAATTGCACCCTGTAAATCTTGCAGGGCTTCACGAGCAATACTCCGACCATAATAAGCTGCGGCTAATTTATCATTAATTTGCAATGCTCGATCGTAATCTTTAATTGCGCCTTTATGATCTCCTATAGAACGACGAGCCGCCGCGCGATCGCAATATCCTTCTGCTAAATTAGGATTGAGTTGTAATAGGCGATTGCTATCTTCAATTGCACCTTGATAATCTCCCAATCGCCGACGAGCATTTGCCCGAAAGCCATATACTAAAGCGAGAGTCGGATTTTCTTGTAATGCTCGGTCATAATCTGCGATCGCACCCTGATAGTCTTCAAGAGTACTACGAACTAGACCACGCTCACAATAAGCTTGCACATCATCAGGATTCAGCTTTAATGCTTGGTTAAAGTCTTCAATTGCTTCTTGATAGTTTTTGAGGTGAGCAAGCACCAAACCCCGATTATAGTAAGCTCCGGCAAAGTTGGGATTGATTTTTAGAGCCTGGTTGTAATCTGCGATCGCACTTTGATAATCTGCTAAAGCGTAGTAGGCATTACCTCGGTTATGATAAGCTTCCGCCAAGTTAGGATCTAATTGTAATGCTTGGTTATGGTCAGCGATCGCTTCTTGATAATTGCCTAAAATATGGTGAATATTGCCGCGATTGCTGTAAGCTGCGGCAAAATGGGGATGCCATTGTAAAGCTTGCTGAAAATCTCCGATCGCCCCTTGACGATCTCCACGTTCAAAACGAGTTACGCCCCGATTATGATAAGCATTGGCAATATCAATATTGATATTATCAGCCAATTGGGTACTCATTTCGATTGTTTGAATATAATCTGCGATCGCTTTATCGTAGTTTTCCAAAGCAAAGTAGGCATTTCCCCGGCTGTGGTAAGATTGCGCCAGATTGGGATCTAATTGTAACGCTTGATTATGATCTGCGATCGCGCCTTCATAATCGGCTAAAAAGTAACGAGCATTAGCCTGGTTGTAATAGGCTGTGGCAAAATTGGGATTAATTTCGATGGCACGATTAAAGTTAGCGATCGCACTGCGATAATCTTTGAGTTGACCACTTAAAATCAGCCCGCGATTATGATAAGCTTCGGGATAGTCAGGATTTAGTTTGATTGCTTGGGTGTAAGCTGCGATCGCTGCTTGATAGTCTCCTTGCAAATTTTGATTTAATCCTTGGTTAAAAAAATCTTCAGCATTCATATAATTTTTTGGTTTTTGACATTCTCAAGCCTAAGAGGATGTTTTAAAAGTCGTGATTGTATCAAATATTTTTTACCCTTCTCTAACCCTCCCCTTCAAAAGGCGAGAGAACCGGATTTTTCTTGTTTCCCCCCTTTACAAGGGGGGACTAAGGGGGGTAACGCAATTAAAATCACAGTCAAACACTTTTCAAACATCCTCTAAAGCATTGCGATTATTAACAATATGTTTTAAAAATCATTCTAACTACTATTGTGACTATTGCTAAGGTTTTTTGTTTCAATCCCGCCAAGTGGTTTCATTCATTTGAAAGTGCTGTGAGTTTCAAATAAGAAGTTACCATTTTATTAATTATCTTCTGTAATCCACTATTAGGCATTCCCAAGAGACCAATACAGCCCAAAACCCTCATGTAGAGACGCGATTTATCGCGTCTTGAAAGACCAATAACCCTTAACTGAATCGTATTGAATCGGAGACTGGGAATAAGACAATCTCTAAAAGCTTTGCAGTTCTCACAAAAATTTAGGATTGCTATATAGTTGATGACGGAAGAGTAGGCATAGAAACCATCTGCTCTACCTTTTCAGACTTCGTTTGTATAATTTCAAACTTCCAATCTGAAAAATAATCAGGCAATTCATAACCACCACTCTTAACATGAGCCAACATCAACTCATCTCGTTGATGCCAAACAGCAAATATTTTCTCCCTGCCATCATATAGCGTTTCTAAATCAATTTGGTAAACCTCATTTACTCGCTTCAGCTTCAAACCCAACAAATTTAATAGTCGGCTGAGTATTTTTATTGCCGAAACCTGCTCTTTCTCCCCGACCAAATTAATGCCAAGCGCCCTTTTAATATGCTTACTATGTTGAAACGCAACATTTTTCAGCAATATCAAATCAGGATCGTTTTCAACAAACTTTCGTTTTTCTTCAAGAAACTGAAGCATTCCTAAAGCTCTCATCGCCTCAACTTTAAGCGTGTAAGTTTTTAAATCTGGGAGAAAAACTTTTCCTTCACCCCAAGACAATTGTTGATGCCATTCTTGCTCGTCTCTAACGTGAAAATATTCGCTCTCGTGAGTTAAATAATAGTGAATTAACAGTTGACGATAATATCCTTGTTCATCTTGCAATTTCAGCCAAGGAGTAATTTCTATACCATACCTTTGCCTGAGAATATATTTGTTAATTTGGTTCCGTTCTCCATCCGTTAGAGAATGCTTAACTAACATCTGCTCATATTCTACATAATCGATATCTTTAGCATTGGCAACAGCAGATGCTAAAGATAGTTGATTTTGCTGCTTAATATCTTTAATTTTGCGTTTAATTTCTTTAGCTTTTTGACGACTTTGTGCCCAATCTTTTTGAACTTTAACAATTTTTAGAATTAACCTTTTGCGAGTAGCTAAATCATCAGCATCGGTTGCCAAAAATGCCAGACGTAAATCTCGAATAATATTATTGTGAACTGCATTACTCCGCACCTGAATTTGATGCCCATCAGCAATCAAACCATCTTGCATCGATTGCCGATAGAGACGAATAGAAGCATTTACCCTTGCAGATAACTTTGCCCAAGTTCGCAAATGAATCGGGTCATAAACCAAGGGTAAATCCACATCTATTTTATGTAAGGGACTCAGCAAAGCTAAGTTTTCTTTTTGATTTTCTTGATACCAATCAGATAACAAGCGATAATTTGTACTACCACTACCAATTAAACCAATACCTCGTTTAGCACACCAGACAACACGCGGCACATCATCCCTAACTCTTGCTAAAGCTTGTCTTGCTTCCGAGTCAGGAATTACCCCTTGAAAAATGCCATAAACACGGTCGAAATGTTGGACATCAATACTAATTCCCGTCCCAAGGCTAGGGGTAACAAAAACGCCGTCATATTCCGATATTTTTTGATTAATTGCTGCGATAAAATCAACTGCTGCGTGACCAGGTGTATTTGTAGTGTGACTACTAACGACCAGAGTTTTAGGAAATTGTCGCCGTAATTTTTGTAGCCTTTCTTTCAGATAACGTTCAATTGTTTCACAACTATAACGACCAGCCCGACTATCGGTAGTAACATAACATTTACGTCCAGCAAGTAAATCCAATTCCAGTTGGTGAATTAGCGGTGTTGGATTCGGTGAATCATAAAAAGTTATATCCCAACCTTGCTGAGGTTTCCACTGGTTGAGAACTACCCAAGGTGTTAATTTAATTCCTGCCAATCCCTGCAAATATTCAAGCGAAACATCTGATAAATCAGCATCTTGGGCAATTACCAATCCCCCACTGGTTAAAACTGTCGCAATGAGTTGCTGGAATAACTTTAATATTTTTACCCGCTTATGCTTACAAGTATTACTATTTAACAGATGCCACAGAGATTGCTCTACTTCATCTAAAATTACTATTGCTCCGCGCCAATTTTCCGGGTTAAGTTTCCAAATCGAATCAACGCACAAGCCGAGGGAAGGCTGAGGAAAGAGAGAGCGCAGAATAGGAGGAGCGGGTGTCAGTGTTTTATTAATCTTTTTCTCCCCATCTTCTTTATGCGTTCCCCATTGAATACCAATTTTTTCACACAAGAATCGTCCAAGTAAGATTCTGTGAGTAATTAACAAAACGGGTTGATTTCGACTTTTTGCTTGTTGAACAACGCCTTGCAATGCTGTAGTTTTCCCCGTTCCTTTCGCTGATTTGACTCCTACTAATCCAGAGGTGGGGAAAGATATTTCACCTATATAAGGACGGTTGAAGGTAAGTGCAGCAGGAATACTTAACTCGGTGTGGGGTTTGGTTTGAGCAAGATAGATTTCTAAATCAACACTTTGGCGATAAACTTTCTCAAAACTACTTGCACCCTTGGCAACAATAAACTCATCGACTCCTTTTTCTATTCCTGGAAGTTCGATGACTTTTACAGGGCAATTTTTTTGCTGGAATAAACAACCAAGTTGGGAAATAGCATTATTTACAGCAGCAATTGTCTTGGGTTGAGTTTCAAAATCAAAGCAAATGTAAAAACTGCGCTTTGTAATCGCAAACGCGGCCAAATCAGGAATTAGTTGACGACGGGTAACTTTACCAAATTCATCTTTCACAACCCGATAACCACTGGTAATTCCGGGAACGGCAATAGCTACATATCCTTGCGTCAACAACGTGGCTGCTTTTTTTACACCCTCGCAGATAATGAGGGGAATGTTGTGTTGCATCACCCATTGCCAAAAGCCTCCAGCTTCGCCATCAGGAGTAATGGTGATATTTTCAGGCATGACCAGATTGTAACGCCCAGCGACTTGCTGCCACACTTGCAACGTTACCCGCAAACAAAACACTCGCGTTGGCGTGCTGGGAGGATGCTCGTACTTGATGAACTTGCCATTGTGATTTTGTCGGGGTTGGTTTGGCTTAAAGCATCCCCATTCCATCATTTGCCAATTATTCAGAGGGTCTAGTCCCGAACACCACCAACCACCCTCTGTGATGTGAGCGAAACGCTGCAACCAACTACTTTTCACCATTCCGGTATTGGTGCGGGGAAGTAGCTCAGAAATCAACAGGTACTCATAAGCTGTTACACCTTGGAGCGACCTAAAATTGAGATGCACTAAGTGTAAGTCTATACCACTACTCTTGACTAATTCTTCAAGGTGTTGGGGGTGTAAATAGTGCAGATGCATAGGGAAAGGCGCGAAGGGAAGACAATGAGATTAAAACAGTAACATGCATCTGCTTTTTTTTAATACGCGAGATTGCGAGGCTTTTATGATGATTTTTTTACTTCGTTGCCGGAGACACATCGGTTAGAACTGTAGTGGGTTATTCTGCCTATTAGATCCCCGAAGTAATAATTTTGTATTGTGATATTTGTTCGCTTTTAATTTTCATTTATCAGTAAATTTCTACGTTAAGGAATGCGATCGCTACATGACATCGCTATGAGGTAATATCTTCATATACTTCAGTAAAGGCTTGACACTGAGCATCCACTCTGTAGGACGCCTGTAACCTCTCTGAATGAATACATAACCCTTGAACTCCGCTCCAAAGGTTCGAGATAGCCTTTAGTATTAATTTTTCTTTGCGATCGCAGCTAATACAGATACCTCAACGTAAAACTTTTACTCCAGTAGTACGGTAACTTCTCAAGCTGATTGGAGGTAAAATAAACAACAACTTTTAAAATAAGTTCAATCTGCTTTATAAATCCTTTGCTTTTAGTTGCGAATGTAGGAAATATGGCTTTGTACTTTTTCATTTTTCCGTGTGTTTGTTTCATCACTGGCTATTTTTTATTCAAAAATAGAAATAATGAAATCTCACATTTAGTGACTGTATTTGCAGCTATCAGCCTGATTTTGGGTTTAATGTTGGTTCCTTGGCAGATTTTACTTCTACTATTAACTCTTATTCTTATCAGTACAAGCTACGAGTATTATACAAGCAAAGTAGTTAGCAGGGAAACACAATATACACAACAGCTAGTTCCCAAATCGGAACCAGATTATCACTTAATCTACCGCGGAGCTTCCTATCGTCATGGTCTCAACCCCAAATTAGATGGAGAAACCACACCATCAGTAACCCATAAATTAAGCTTTCGGGGATGTACTTATGTTCTTGGCGCCGAGCCTAATACTCAATCGACTGGAATCATTACACCACAAGCAACTCATAAGTTGAGCTTTCGGGGAAGCACCTATTCTATAAATAGAACTACACACAGAGAAATTAAAGAGCAAGGTAGTTAGAAACTTGGTGCAAGTCTCTGAAAGTTTATATTTTATTGGCTCATACCTTCCAAATCCAAGAGGCGATGTCTACAATGGGCTATGACGATCGCTAACACTATACTACCGATGAGGTACTAGTGCTATTTATGCCAAATTTTGTTATATTACTTGCAATTTAATGTCATTATAGACTTTATGCCCAGCAATATGCGATATCAAGGGAGAGCCTAGCAGCGATCGCACATCCTCGACTATTGCCTGCTGAACTCAATCACTGTTTGATAATGCGATCGCTATAAATCATAAGCATTTTAAGAAGTACCTAATACATACATATACTTTGAGAAATGGTATTAATATATGGCTTTGTCAAAATTCCTAGACGCACAAATAATGTTAAAAAATAAGAAAATATTCTGGAAACTACTGTTGAGAAAGTTTATTTTTTATATTGGTGGAGTGGAACTTCCTTGGTAAAAGAGATATCTAGTTAGTTTGATTCTTAACTATTCACTCCTTGGAGAGGCGGTTAGTCTCCAGAAATAGACAACATATTTTTAAGCTGTAAAATTATGTGGAAATCAAAGTTAATATTTAGACTTATACTGTCGGCTGCGGCGATCGCCACAAGCGTGCAGCTAAATTCAGCGAGTGACTATGCTATTGCTCAAAGTGCATCTTCTAATCCGACTGTTGAATCTGGGCAACAAAATCAAGCTTTAGAAGATGGCAAGGTTGCTATGGCAGGAGTTGGCATAGGAGCCATTGCAGGCTTACTCATTTCTGGTTTATGGTATCAGAAACGTCGTTACCACAAAATCCAGTCACGTGCCAAAATCAACCGCTTTCGTGAAGAGTTTCTCTGCGGCTCTTTAGCAGATTATTATTTATCTAATTCTAAAGCAAATTCTTCACCTACAAATTCTCGGAAAACTTTACCAACACCCACTAAAGAAGAATCCCCTATTTCTGAGGAAACTTTAGTAACGCCAGCTAAAGAAGAAATATCCGATCCATCCACTTCTGAAACAAATAATCTTGCATCAGAACCCACGCCAGCTACAGCATCTAATTTCTTATCTGACTCCTACCACAAGTTAATCGAGGAAATTGTTAATACTGCCCTCAACGGTCAAATCAGTTCTAAAGAGTATATATATCGCCAATTAGTAGAAAATGTGAGCAGTGATAATGATGAAATCTTTGAACGCTGTTTGAGCGATCGGTTGCATTCCACTCAATCTGAACTACATAAAGTAATAAATTCTCCGAGTTTATTCCAAAAAGAGACTCCTGAGTTAAAGAAAGCCCGTTTAAATCGCACCTTGAAGGCATTACAAAGTATTCAAGAGGAATGGGAAAAAATCCAAAAACAAAAACTAAATTAAGCTAAAGTTGTCCTGAGTAATGCTACTAAAAAATCGTTTCGCTGATGTTTCAGCGAAACGATTGAAGTTAATCTCAAAATTAGAAATAGCTAACCCTCTAAACTAAGCCACGACAGCTTCTTCGCGGCGTATAATACCTGAGCGTTGATTTCCTTGAAACTGCGATCGCAGACAAGTTTCTTGGTGCTGTAATAGTTTTATATTCTGGTAACTGAAGTTATTACTGAATAGCACGTAAAACTTATAATTCATATTTTACAAATAGTTGCGATTATTTCCAAGCTAGACAAAGACTTTCTTCTACTTGCTATACCTGCATATAATGGGATTATTGAACATCCGTAACTGGTGAATAAAATGGCTAAAACATTAACAATACAGTTGTCAGATGACTTAGAAAGTAAATTAACTGCTCAGGCGCAAAAACTGAATCTATCTTTAGAAGATTTAATTCTGCAATCGTTATCTCAATCAGCTAAACAGGAAAATATCTCCGAATTCGATCCAATTTTACCTTTACTAGGTACATTGAAATTTGATAATTCTGATGTAGGAGAAAACCACGATCAATATCTCCAGCAAACTTTGCAGCAGGAGTTAAAAATTGACGAATAAAGTCTTTATAGATACATCCGGGTGGGCTAATTTATTTATTGCAACTGAGTCCTACCATGAACAAGCAAAGCAGTGGTTTCAACATAAACGTCAGCAAAATCAAGCAATGGTAACAACTAATTATGTTGTTCTTGAACTGGTAGCTTTGCTGAATAGCCCTTTACGCGTACCCCGTCCGCAGTTATTTAAATACGTAGAAGCTGTCAGAACTGCTCCTTATATCAACTTGATTTATCTTGAACCAACAATAGATTTAGCAGCTTGGGAGCTACTCAAAACTAGAGAAGATAAAGCTTGGTCTTTAGTGGATAGCACTTCTTTTATAGTCATGCAACAGCTTGGCATTAAAGAGGCATTAACTACAGACCACCACTTTGAACAAGCTGGCTTTATTCGTCTACTGAAGTCAGAATAAGTAATAATAAAAGGCATTCCTTAAGATATGCCCTTTATTATTAAAATTTTCTAACCCGTTAACCTACGCCCCGACAGCTTCCTTCGCAGCATATAATACCTCAGCGTTGATTTCTTTGAAACCGCGATCGCGGGCAAATTTCTCAGTATTTCGCTTCACTTTACCGCGAACAAATCCCGGAATCTTATTCAATTCTGCTTGACCATCTTTTGTCCAATTCAAATCAGAATCAGCAGAAATTCCTCTAGTAATTACTTCTTTGGTATCATGACCACCGAAGATTTCTAATAGGTGATCTTCCATTCCCAAAGTGAAGGAATTGTAGATCAAATCTGTAATTTGATTCGTGCCTTCGTAACCCATAAATGGTTTGTAACCAATGGGGAAGTTTTGGACGTGGATTGGTGCAGCAATTACGCCGCAGGGAATATCCAAACGCTTACCAACGTGGCGTTCCATTTGCGTGCCGAAAATGGCAGAGGGTTCGACACGAGCGATCGCATCCCCAATTGCACCATGATCTTCGGAGATTAGCACTTCATCGCAATACTCGCTCACCTGTTCGCGGAACCAATCTGCATCATATTTACAGTAGGTTCCAGCCCAAACAACATGAATCCCCATTTCTCGCGCCAGAATCTTGGTAATAGCGGCGGCGTGGGTGTTGTCACCAAAGACCACAGCTTTTTTGCCAGTCAAGTTTTGACAGTCAATCGAACGGGAGAACCAAGCAGCCTGAGATACATGGAGGGTTTGCTCATTGATGAAGTCTTCATAGTCAACTTCTCCACCTTGAGCGTTAATTACCTGCTGAATCTTGCGAATACAACGGGCAGTTTCCACTACACCCATTGGAGTAATGTCTATATAAGGTGTGCCAAATTGTTCTTCCAGGTAACGGGCTGTGGTCAAACCAAGTTCGCGGTAAGGCACCAGGTTAAACCAGGCTTGGGACATCTTTTTCAAGTCGTTTACTGAAGCACCTTCGGGAATTAAGGTATTTACCTCAATTCCCAAGTCAGCCATCAGCCGTTTGAGTTCGGTGCAGTCGTGA
The DNA here is from genome assembly GCF_036917375.1 of Nostoc sp. Taxonomy (GTDB): domain Bacteria; phylum Cyanobacteriota; class Cyanobacteriia; order Cyanobacteriales; family Nostocaceae; genus Nostoc. Next base: position 43,359 of record NZ_JBALDN010000008.1, on the reverse strand, counting down.
TTGTTGTGGAAACCGAGGGTGGTAGTACCGATAATGTTAACCGAGGGTTTTGCTGTTCTGCTCTCTGCTAATTCGCCCCGCTTCCGAGCTTTTTCAATGTAGTATTGGACGATTTGATCTAAAGTGCGATCGGCGGCTTGCAGTTCGTTGTAGCGGTAGTGGTTCACATCCGCCAGCATGACATCTCCTTTCGCTTCCAACTGCGCCCGTTCGACAAAGTTGTGCAGATCCTCTTGCAAAATGCTAGAGGTGCAGGTGGGAGTTAACACAATCAAATCTGGGTGTTCCTCGGCATCCTTGCGGACGATGTTATCTACCACCTTCTCTTGGGAGCCGCGTGCCAAAACGTTGCGATCGACGACACTGGTTGTCACCGGAGTAAAATCCCTCTCCCGCGATAGCATGGAGCGCATGACGTTAAAGTAGTCATCGCCTATAGGGGCGTGCATAATCGCATGAACATTTTTAAAAGAACTAGCGATTCGCAGAGTGCCGATGTGGGCTGGGCCAGCATACATCCAGTAAGCCAATTTCATGTTTGTGTCTCCCTTTTAAACTCAAAATAACTAAGTAACTGGGCGTAAAAAATATAAGATAGAGCTTACCACCAACCCCTTCGGTGCGTAGTTTACCGCTGTAGGCATCGCCCAGCGTGTCCTTGGTAGAGAAGGGAAAAGGTTTGGAGAGAGGTATTATCTTTAATTCAGCCCATTTACTTATAAGTGCTTAATTTATTAAATCGTTTCTGATCTTCTCAAACCTGCTGGCTGAAAAAAAATAAGGTTTGTTGCGGGTTTTCTAGGAGGCGATATGGCTGAAATCTATTTACTGCTTGGGATACAGCTATCAATTTCAACAACATTGCTGGTGATTTTGTAAAAAAATCTTAATGTTCCGGTAAATTTGTTTATTAATCTCTCATTCCCTGGTCGGTTGCGTTTTTACCTAATTCGCTAAGATGTACACAAGCTCATTTTCACAGCAATTATGGTGAAAACACCCTCCCAGCTTTGGACAATTCCTCCTTTGGAAAATGGCGACAAACTCACCCGCTACGAATTTGAGCGTCGCTATAATGCCACCCCTAACCTCAAAAAAGCTGAATTAACCGAAGGGATTGTCTATATTATGCCTGCTGTGCGTTTCCGAAGTCACGGTCAACCGCATGGTTGGATTTTGACATGGCTTGGTACTTACGAAGCTGCAACTTCTGGTGTAGCGTTGGGAGTTGAACCTACCGTCCGCTTAGACTTAGATAATGAACCTCAACCCGATGCTGTTCTGTTGATTGAACCGGAAGCAGGTGGTCAAACGCGGCTGAGTGAAGATGATTATATTGAAGGTGCGCCAGAGTTAGTTGTGGAAATTGCTGCTAGTAGTGCGGCTATCGATCTTCATGGCAAGAAACGGGCTTATCGTCGCAACGGTGTTAAAGAATATATTGTTTGGCAAGTTTTAGACCAAAAATTGACTTGGTTTTCTCTGGAACAGGGTGAATATCTGGAATTGGTACCTGACAATGAAGGCATTTTGCGAAGTCGGGCATTTCCAGGGTTGTGGTTAGCGGCGACGGAGTTATTAGCAGGTAATATGCAGGGTGTGTTGAAGGTTTTACAAGCAGGTTTGCAGTCTGCTGAACATGAGGATTTTATTAAGAAATTGGGTAGTGATTAACCTCTTCTAAATAGGGAAAATATTTTACAAATTCTTCTGCTGTAGTATGTATAGTCAATTCAGTAGAGATTTCAGGATTTTTGGCAGCCGTCATAATAATTAATGACTTTCGTTATTACATCTAGTGTAATAGTAAGACTTCAGTCCTAATTTTGTTCGCGTAGCATATCGTCAGAGAGGACTTTAGTCCTCTCTACAAACCATGAAAATTTTGATGGTAATTATATTATTTGAATCATCTACTTTTCCAAGAGGAAAAATGCTGTTTCACCACATCTAATCGGGAACAGTTCCAATAATCAATATGGGAAATAATCAAACCGTCAGAGTTAAGACCTAATTCACTCCAACCAGGAATAGAGATCCGTGGCTTCCAGGGAAGAGGAGTATTCCAACTGAGTGTCCACTCAGTTTTTATTGTGTCTCCTAAACGTTGAATATTATGTAAATCCATTTTGGGATTTAAAAACCAAGTTTCGATAAAATTAATCATTTGTTTGTAGCGTTTAACACCACTAAACTTATTCATCGGGTCTTGAAAATAAACCTCTGGGGCATAAATGCTGTAAGTTTGATTGACTGGGAATCTTTGATAGTCTTCTTTGAGGATTTCAACGAGATCCATGATAGATAAATATATCTGTAAATTGGTTGAATATGAAAACTGAAATTAACCCTCATTCCATAAACGTTCTAACTGACGCCGCCAAGCAGTTAGGACTTCTTCTCGCCCTTGTGAAGTTTGATTGATTTCACCCATCATTCCTTCGGCGTAAAAACGTTCTAAGCTTTGCATCGTAGCTTGCAGAGATTGTCCTTGCTGTTTTGCTGCCTGAATAATTTGCCGGATGCGGCTTTCAACTAGTTGATTAAAGACATTATTTAATCTAGTCTGATGGATAGATAAAAGTCGGTTGATTGCATTGGATAAATCTGCACTCACTAAAGTTTCACTGTTATGTTGAAATACCCCCCAAATTACTCTTTCATATAAAGCGTAACGTACTTCTTGAGTGTCATCAAAGTTGGCTTCTAGAAACTGTTCTAAAAATGGTTGGGCTTCTTGGATGGGCAGAATAGGCAGTAAAACTCGCAGCCAAGTATTATCTTCGGAAAGCAGCACCAACAGCCGGAAATTAGGAGTATCTACTTGCCACGATCCAGGAGCAGTCGCAGCAACAGCCGATGTGTCAAATAGTTCTGTTAACGTACCCGCAATTTCTTCAGGTGTCATAACTTTTTATTTATATATAGCTTCTAGATTAGCGCAGAGGTGCATCAACTTATTCACTAGAATGCTTGCTTGTCCAGTCTGAAAACACAGTGGGGGCGCACAGCTAGGTGTACGCCCCCACGAATGAATGTATTCCACTGAATTTAAATATCTGATTTAAATAAGCGAATTGCTCAAAAACACGATACCGATCGCACACAAAGCGAAGCCAGCAAGGCTGATTTTCCAGGGTAAAATTCGGTTTATTTCTCCCATACCCATCCCAACACCAATTTCTCTAGCACTCATGGCAACGGCAAACAGAGTTAAGGCAATACCTAGTATATAGGCAACTACTGATATTGTTCCTGCACTAACAATCGATTCAGCATTAGCGTAACCCTGAAATAAACCAGCACTGATGCCTACTAGAGCAAGCACCAGAAAGTTTAGTTGATTTGGCATCATCAGCATAGTACCAAAAACGATGGTAGAAATGGCGATGGCTGCGCCCGCCGAAGGCATCGCTATTTCTGTGTCTGGTAAATTTAGCTGGGATATATGAATTACAATCCCCAAAACTGTTGCAAAGACAAAACATCCAGCGATCGCAGCACCACGAACAAACACAGATGAGAGTAAGCCAATCGCAACAATACCAACTAAACAATTCAAGCTAATTACTGGATCTGCCAATCCCCAGATAAAGGCTTCCCAGCAGTTAGTGATGGTATGGTTAAGTGGTGTTCCACTCAATGAACTCAGTAAGCTAATTAAAATTAAAGCTGCGATCGCCCCAACATGGCGATCCATGAACTTTGAGGTCTTAAGTTCCCCCGAAGTATGGGATTCTGATAATTTAGTCTTGAACATTGCTATATACCAAATTAGTTTTTAGGTAATTTATACTACCCAGCTATCCCAAAAAACTAACGTGGTAATTACGCTAGATCCTACTAGCTTCATAAAGTTATGTAAAGCCGCAGTCGTAGAAATAAGTTCTCTCATAAGCAAGTAGGATCGGGTTATTAATATTGAGATTCAAGATGCGATCGCTAATCAAAAATCCGTCCAAAACTGCTGACAATACAACTAAGTTATAAAAATGAATCTAAAGTACCGTCAATTCCATATATTGGAGCGAGAACTAGAAGCTCTTGCGCCTATGCATCGAGTGGCGTTTGCGGCAGCTTGTTGTGAGAGATTGTATCCACACTATGATATTTACTTGCGAGCAGCTAGAGAAGATGATTGGGATGGAGAAGATTTATTTAGAGTAGCACTCAATGAAATCTGGGAATTTTTGGCAGGAAAAAAGGTTGAGGTGGCAATATTTCGTCAACTGTATTCCGATTCCGACCAAAGCTACCCCGATCATGAAAACATAGAAACTCCAGAAGCACAGAGAGCCGCGGATGCAATTCTCAATACTTTAGAACTTTGTTTAGATCCAAGCGTACAACAGACTATTTCAGTAGCAAAAGAAATACATGAAACTCTTTTTGAGTATATAGATTATTTATACCAGTGTGAAGACGAATACTCGGCAGATATTTCCCACGAAGAACTAGTAAAAATAGTTGCCAACCATCCGTTTACAGTAAGAGAAATGGCAAAACAAAGCGAAGATTTGCAGCGCTTGCGAGAAACTCCCACCTTAACTGCTGAGTTTTTACAATGGCTGCGTACTTCTTCTGAAAATGGTGGTAAAAGTCTGCTAGATTTAAGTTGAGAAAACAATCGTGAAGCGTGCGACTAAAGAACCTCAAGAAAACGCAGCCTCAAATTTGGATGCTGTAAAAATTAAATGGTTTCGCCACCATCTCTCTATATGGGGAACGCAAAATTTACGCGATTTTCCTTGGCGGCACACTTGCGACTCTTATGCCATTCTTGTCGCTGAGTTTCTGCTACAAAAAACAGATGCGTTGACGGTTCTCCCTGTCTATGAAATATTTCTTTCTAGATATCCTACGCTCGATAAATTAGTAAAAGCTAGTATTGAAGAATTAAGCGAACTGCTCAAACCTTTAGGTCTTTTCTTCCGAGCAGAAAGACTGTACCAGTGCGTTTGCATAATCTTAGAGCAGTATGGAGGAAAAATCCCCGATTCAGAAAAGCAGTTACTTAAATTACCTGGAATTGGTAAATATACGGCTCGTGCTATCTGTTCTCAAGCTTTCAATCAACCGTTAACCATACTTGATACTAACGTAGCTCGCATTCTCGAACACTTCTTTGCCTTGCAAGGAGAAAGAGTGAAATCGCGCTGTAAGATTCTCTGGAATGCAGCAGAAATAATTGCTCCCAATAAAGAAGTTGGCAAATGGAATCTAACCTTGCTAGACTTTGGAGCGATGGTTTGCAGGGCAAAAAATCCTCTTTGTAATGATTGCCCTCTCTCAGCAAAGTGCAATTACGTACAAACACAACGTAACTTAGAGAGTCTCAATCAAACATAGCATCAACTTTGCCAGAACCCAACCTTATCAAGGCTTTTTTGGGTTTTTCTGTAGCTCAACCCAACCTACTATTCTAAATTTATTTATGTGTAGCACTATTTTTACTTTTTAATTTTCGTTAATTGATTCTGACTCCTAAATACTGACTTCTGAATTCTTTTTCACGATATACTCAACTAATTGTTGAATCAGTTGAGCGTCTGTTTCACTTAAATTTTCCAACTCAATTCTGTTGTTTTCTTGTGGCGTACTAGAATCGCTACTATATATACGACGACTCAAGCCTACAGGACTATTCTCATAAAATGTTGTATAGAATACACACGCTGCTACATACGATCCAATCGGACTAGGGTGGCTTTTATCGGAACTGTAAAGGTTTAATTTTAGATTCGCTTCCTGAATTTTTTGCCAAGCTATTCCCACAGGTGCGACTTTAGCTTTCAGTTCTTGAGCAATGTTCATGTAAGCATCAGTCAATATCTGTTGCGTTTCTGGTTGATTTTGCTTTGCCCAAGTTAAGTAAAACACTGTTTGGGAATTCACTCGCTTAATCTCGGCATCAAACAGAGTAGCGTACTTGTACATTTCCTTGGGATTGGTAATTGGTAAAGTACTTTGCTCTTGCAGTACTACGTAATCCCAGCGTTTCGCTTTCAAAAGCCTGAGTGCTTTACCACGTTTCCAGTGGTTTTGAAGTGTAGCTCCACCAATCACAACCATTTCAGTTTCTAACTTTTTAGGTTCTTTTGCTGAAGCAGCCAACTGTTGTGTCAACCAAGGAAGATCGTTGAAATATGTATAGCTGTTGCCAATAAATAAAACTCTGATTGCTTGCTGTTCAGCTACGGGGAAAGAATTTGTCTTAATCTGCCTTGCTAGCATATTAAACAAGACAATTATCATAAAGAGGAATAAACATACATATACTATCTTGGTATTGCTCATCTTCCCTGAAATCTTTGAAGTATAACTTAATTCTTGGACAGGATTTTTTTGGGAATTGTTCTGGTTATTGATGAGTATATGAAAGTTTTTCCCAAGATATTGCAAATTTTACCTGCTTCGGCTGGTTTGTTGTGAAGGAGGTACAACCTTGCTGGGTCACACTATATGCAATTGATAAATTTCCCTGCGCGGCTAATCTCTACTCACTCTATGCTTTATCTAAATCTTGTAACGGATCGTAATTTATTTATGGTGTGAGCCGGAACTGATAAATCAATATGCACGATGTTGTGAAATTATCAGGCAGGATTTTTTTATAAACTTTTATAAAAAATTGGCTGGCTCTGCATAAAACTTGTGCGTCCAGCGTAGAGTAAACAGGTACTAGCTTGATGAAGATAAATTGTCGTTTACTTGATCTGGCATTGCCTAACCGTTGTTTAGAAACTACTGCTGATTGTTATTCGCTAGAACTCTTCTCTTAATCTCAATGGGAGAATTGTAGACAGCAGAATAATGAATAATTGCTTACCCCGAATTTTTGATGAGATACGAAAACTTTTCGAGCTACTGAAATTCTGACTTAGAAAATTCTTTTTCAAAGAGCAAGACTTTCAGGGTTTAAAATTCGATCGCACACAATCGCGGAAAATTATATTATGTCCAGACTAATTGTTTCTTTACCCCCATTTTTAGGCACTTCTGGTTCCGATCTAGTGGTAGGACAAGAGGATAACGCAATCCCAGCTATTGGAATTGAGGTTCTAAAAAACGGAGTCATCGATACTCAAGCAGGTAACGATACTATCAAGGGTAGTGGCACCGGCGGCGACGACAATGACGTTGGTGGCACAGGCACAGGCATTGTTAACAGTGGCATCATCAATGCAGGGAGTGGAGACGATACGATCTCTGGCACAGGCAGTGGTGGTTCCGGGTATAGAACCAATGAACTTGGTACAGGTATCTCTAACACTCAGAGTGGTTACATTAATGGAGGAGACGGAAAAGATTTGATCGAGGGAACCGGAACCGGAGGTGACGGAAATGGAATAGACATCACTATAGGTATCCAAAACACTCAGAAGAGCCGCATTGATGGAGGATTTGGGGATGACTCTATCAAGGGAACTGGAATTGGAGTATTTGAGGGGAATGCTATCGGAATCTCTAACACTGAGCGCAGCAACATTAATGGAGGAGAAGGGAACGATTCCATTAAGGGAACTGGAACTGGTGGAATTAGTGGTACTGGAGGAGAAGGTACAGGTATCTTTAACAGTGGTGGTAGCAACATTAATGGAGAGAAAGGAAACGATTCTATTGTTGGTATCGGCAAGGGGAGTGATGCAAGCGAAGAACCTTTTAGATCGTACGATGCGGGTAGGGGTATAGGCATCTCCAACAGCAAGGGTAGCACGATCGCTCTTGGGCAGGGAAACGATTATCTCTCTGGCACAGGCACAGGCGGTGCAGGGTTCTACGCTGATAACCCTTTTGGGAACGGGCCAGTGGAGCTTGCACCTGGTGTAGGTATAGGTATTGTTAACAGTGGCACAATCAATTTAGGCGATGGTAATGATACCCTCATTGGCACTGGCATTAATCAAGGCACAGGTATTCTTAATACTGATGGCATTATTTATCAAGGGGCAGGAGCTGATATCCTTACTGGCTATGGCACCAGCATTGGCATTCAAGGCGGCACGATTGATGGCGGAAACGGTAACGATAAATTCAAAGCCCGTCGAATTGATGCTAACGGTAATACTGTTTTAAGCCAAGGGGGTGCTATTGCTGATGTCTTGATTAAGGGTGGAGGTGGAAATGACATATTTGATGTTGGTTACGGTAATGCCACGATCGATGGTGGATCGGGATCGGATAAGCTAATTCTGTCTGATTTCAAAAGTGATTATATTATTACGGGTACAGGCAGCCCCAACAATTACACCATTAAGCGGGATCAATTTACCTTGAATGTCTTGAATGTTGAGGAAATTGCCTTTAGTGGCGTTCCTCTACAGCAAAATGTGCTTGGGACAGTGAATTAGGAATTTCCAACAAATAAATTATCCAATTTTGTGGAGTGGGACGAGGGCTTGATAACCGCAACAGTCGGTTATTTCAAGTGCAACAAGAACACTTCACTTTTTGTAGTGTTAAAAATTACCCAAAATTATCACTAGAAAGAGTAATACCATTTTGAAAAATGATTGCGACAGATGGATTCATACCAAACCAGACGCACCAAGGCAATTTCCAATCCAAAATCTAAAATCCAAAATCTAAAATGGTATAACCCTCAAGCCTTGTAATGACTGGTGTCTAGAGGTATAAGTATTTGCCATGAGAGTAAAAAATCTAATTGCCAGTAAACAGCCCCGATCGCAATTTTTAGATAATTAAACCACAGTGCATGGTATCACAACTGTGCTGCCCTACTGGGGATTGAAACAAAATCCCTCAATACTTTAGAGTTAATAATAAACTCAACTTCAAAGCGCGATCGCAATGACTGATAAAGAACTCAAACATCTAATTGAGAGTAATGCTAAAACAGTCCAAGCTATGTTAGACGAAATGGCGGAAGCACGACAAGAACGCCAAGAACTCCGAGAAGGAATGCTCCAAATTCAGAATGCAGTCGCACAATTAACGAATATACAAGATAAAATAACCAATTTACTAATTTCTATTGATGGCGATCGCCCCACAATTCTTAAAAAACTCTCAGCACTGGAAACCAAGCTTGACCAGTTATTGCAGCAAAACCCAACGGATGAGTTAGGGTAAATACTCATAATAATGCCTAGACGTGTTGAAACAACATTTATTTTCCTTAAACAGTCGATAATGTAAATAAATGTAAAAAATTCTCAGGCAGGATAAAAGCATCTATGCGTGTAATTTTAATGACTGGTAAAGGCGGCGTGGGCAAAACTTCTGTCGCGGCTGCAACTGGACTTCGTTGTGCGGAACTAGGCTATCAGACGTTGGTTTTAAGTACAGATCCCGCCCACTCTCTCGCAGACAGTTTTGATATGGAACTGGGACACGCACCCCAAAAAATTCGCCCAAATCTCTGGGGTGCTGAACTGGATGCGTTGCAAGAACTGGAAGGTAACTGGGGTGCTGTGAAACGTTATATTACCCAAGTTTTACAGGCAAGGGGTTTAGATGGCGTACAGGCGGAGGAATTGGCAATTTTACCAGGGATGGATGAGATTTTTGGCTTGGTAAGGATGAAACGCCATTACGATGAAGGCGAGTTTGATGTCTTAATTATCGACTCAGCCCCCACCGGCACAGCCCTGCGCTTGCTGAGTTTACCTGAAGTCGGTGGTTGGTATATGCGCCGTTTTTACAAACCATTTCAAAACATCTCGGTGGCACTTCGACCTCTGGTTGAACCTTTGTTTAGACCAATCGCTGGTTTTTCGCTACCTGATAAAGAAGTAATGGATGCACCTTATGAGTTTTATGAACAAATTGAAGCTCTGGAAAAAGTATTAACAGATAATACTCAAACCTCAGTGCGTCTTGTCACCAATCCCGAAAAAATGGTGATTAAAGAGTCTCTCCGTGCCCATGCTTATCTGAGTTTATATAACGTTGCAACAGATTTAGTCGTGGCTAATCGCATTATCCCAAGCGAAGTCCAAGACCCATTTTTTCAACGTTGGAAGGAAAGTCAGGAGCAATATCGCCGAGAAATTCATGATGATTTTCACCCTCTGCCTGTGAAAGAAGTTCCCCTATTTTCTGAGGAAATGTGTGGATTGGCTTCATTAGAACGACTGAAAGAAACTCTTTATAAAGATGAAGATCCAACTCAGGTTTATTACAAAGAAACAACTCTTAGAGTAGTGCAAGAGGAAAACCAATACAGCTTAGAACTTTACTTACCTGGTATTCCTAAAGACCAAGTTCAACTCAGTAAAACTGGAGACGAATTAAACATCACTATTGGCAACCATCGTCGTAACTTAGTTTTGCCACAAGCCTTAGCAGCACTACAACCAGGCGGAGCAAAGATGGAAAACGACTATCTAAAAATCCGCTTTGCTGACAACACAAAAGTTTAATTTTGTTGAACGTTACTCTGCCAACAAAAAGTTAAAACTAAAATGCAAGAAATTTCTCTTGTAGCTAGTACAGACGCAATCTTTTTAGCGTCTGTTTTTATGATTTTTTGGTGAATTTTAATCAAAGCCAAAAAAATATTTTTATTAATGATTTGACCGTAGTTTTACTGAAGACAAAATGATCGAATAAATTTCACAATGTCTTTAGATTTAATTATGCCAGTTTTCAAATTATTAATTTATTTTGCTATAACAATGACCTCCAATCCCGAACAAGATTTGCCCTTATGTCGCGATGAAGAAAGTTTACTACGCCGCATTACAAACCGTATTCGACGAAGCTTAGAGTTAGAAGAAATTATCACAGTGACAACGGCAGAAGTGCGATCGCTATTAAAAACCGATCGAGTGATGATTTACAAATTTCATCCCGATGGTAGTGGTCAAGTGATTGCTGAATCAATTAATAAAAATTGTTTGCCGTCGCTACTAGGGCTAAATTTTCCCTCCGATGACATCCCATCTTATGCCCGCGAACTATTTATCAAATCACGCGTGCGTTCTGTTGTGAATGTTGAGACTAAAGAGATTGGTCAAATTCACCTGCGTGACTTGGATAATGGAGATATCTCAGAGGAGATCCGTTACCGCCCTGTAGACCCCTGCCATATTGAATATTTAACGGCAATGGGGGTAAAATCCTCTGTAGTAGCGCCTATTCTCTATCAAGATCGACTTTGGGGACTGTTGGTGTCTCATAATTCCCAAGCGCGTTCGATTTCAGAATATGAGCTAGAAGCAATACAAATGGTAGTCGAGCAGCTGTCAATGGCGATCGCTCAAAGCACCCTTCACACTCAAGTTCGCAAAACAGCCGAACGAGAAGCGATCGTTAATCGCATTGCTACCCTATTACATTCACTGCCGACGATTATCTTACAGCCAGCCTTAGAAGCGGCTGTTGCTGCCTTTGATGGTGTTGGTGGCAGACTTTGTATTAGAAATGAAGCTCTTGATTTCCACAATGGCAACGTCACCAGCTTAACAGAATGCTTAATACCAGGAAATAGCTGTATCAAGCTTTATATCTGTGGAGAGCAACCTGTAATGCCAGAACAAACTATATATCCACTAATCGAGCAATATAGTATCTGGCAGGAACACTACAAGTTCACTAACTACGACGTTTGGGCGATTTCAGATATATATAACACTCCTGGCTTGCGAAGTTTGCAAGTTGCTTTTCAACCAACTAAAATTCGCAGCATATTGATGATCCCACTCCAGTATCGTCAGCAGTTGCTGGGCTACCTAAGTATTTTCCGCAACGAAGTAGATACAGAAACTTTATGGGCGGGGCAGCATGAGTGCGATCAAAGGCAACAGTACCCCCGGCGATCCTTTGAGGTTTGGCGCGAATCTAAAACAGCACAAGCTCAAAAATGGACAATTGAAGAGATTGAACTGGCTAGAAACCTCGGTAAACACTTTGCTTCCGCAGTTCAGCAGTATGAACTACACCAACAAGTACAAGTTTTTAATGAAAATTTAGAAAAACAGGTTAGAAGACGCACTGTTGAGTTACAACGGACAGCTGAACAAGAACAGGCTGTGTTTAAAGTTATTGCCGAGATTCGAGAATCTTTGGACACAAATACGATTTTTCAAACCACAACTAAAGAAGTTTGTCAATTAATCAAAGCCGATCGCGTTTCTGTTTATCGCTTCGATGCTAATTGGGGTGGTGAATTTGTCGGCGATTTCGAGGCTGCTAGTCCATACTGGTCGAATGAGTCGGAACTAGGTATTAATACAATTTGGAATGACACCTACTTACAAGATACAGAAGGAGGACGTTACCGCCATAATGAAACATTTGCAGTCGATGACATCTACAAGATGGGGTTTACTCAGTGTCATATCGACAATCTAGAGCAGTTTCAAATTTACGCTTTTGTGCTTGCGCCGATTTTTGTTGGACAACAACTTTGGGGTTTGTTGGCAACTTATCAACACACTGGCCCTCGGCTATGGAAAACTTCTGAAGTTAACTTCCTCAGTCAGATTGCTGCCCAAATGGGCGTAGCACTTCAGCAAGCTGATTTACTCACTCAGACACGACAACAGACATTAGATTTACAACAAGCAGCAGAACAACAACGGGTATTGTTTGAAGTTGTGGCGAAAGTTAGAGAATCTCTCGATCTAAATGCGATTTTTCAGACAACTACCCAAGAAATTTGTAAATCACTACAAGCAGATCGAGTTGCAGTCTACCGTTTCGAGGCTGATTGGAGTGGTGAATATATCGCCGAGTTTGTGGGCGATAACTGGTTAAAGTTAGTAAGTTCAGATACGAAGACAGTTTGGCAAGATAGCTATTTACAAGAAACCCAAGGTGGGCGATATCGTCACAATGAAACTTTTGCAGTTGATGATATCTATGAAGTCGGTCACTCTCAATGCCACGTTGCAGTTCTAGAGCAAATTCAAGCAAGAGCTTATGCAATCGCACCTATATTTATCGGGCAACAGCTATGGGGCTTGCTAGCAGCTTACCAAAATTCTGCACCCCGCCATTGGGAAGCCTCGGAAATTAAATTTATTACTCAAATTGCCAATCAACTTGGGGTTGCACTCCAACAAGCGCAATTACATAATCAAACCAAAGAGCAGACGCAAAAGCTAGCTCAAGCTTTGCATGATTTACAGCAAACTCAAACCCAACTGATCCAAACTGAGAAAATGTCCTCATTAGGTCAATTGGTAGCTGGTGTGGCTCACGAAATTAATAACCCCGTGAACTTCATTTATGGCAACATCAATCATGTCAATGATTACACCCAAGATTTACTTAGTATCCTAGACCTCTATTTGCAAAATACTCCCAACCCTAGTCCTGAAATTAGCGATCGCGCCTTAGAGATCGACTTAGAATTTATCATAGAGGATTTGCCCAAAACTCTAGCTTCCATGAAAATTGGGGTCGATCGCATTCGGCAGATTGTCTTGGGTTTACGGAATTTTTCTCGCCTTGACGAAGCAGAAAAAAAACCAGTTGATATTCATGAAGGTATTGATAGCACCTTGCTAATTTTGCAACATCGCTTGAAAGCAAAACCAGAAAGTCCGGCGATTCAATTAGTCAAAGAATATACTAACCTTCCTTTAGTGGAGTGCTATGCCGGGCCGCTAAATCAGGTATTTATGAATGTTTTAAGCAATGCGATCGATGCTTTAGAAGATTACACAGAATCTCAATCAAAACCTCATAGCAGTCAAATTACTATCCGTACTGCTCTTGGAGAACTTGAAGGCAATATCAAGAGTGTAGTAGTTCGGATTGCAGACAACGGGCCAGGAATACCCGAAGCTCTCAGAGCAAGAATCTGCGATCCCTTTTTCACAACTAAGCCAGTGGGAAAAGGCACTGGTTTGGGATTGTCAATTAGTTACCAAATTGTCGTAGATAAACACGGTGGTGTTTTTAAATGTGATTCTCAACCGGGGTTAGGTACAGAATTTTGGATTGAAATTCCGATTAAACAAATGACGAAATCCCACCATCAACTCCAGTAGATTGGGGAACCGTATGTCTCTCAATACGTTCGGATAAGCATTTTTCATAATCGAGTGTGGTCTGGGTAAGGGGCAAAGGGGAAGGGGACAATACAGAACCTTTTCCCCACTTATGCAAGAAGTCTAATAGTTAAGTGGGGAAATAAGAGAAGGGTTGTGGGATGAGGGCAGTTAATATTACTTAAAACATTTTGATTTATTTTTTAAGTAATATTAATTCATAAGTTAATTGCAACAATTGCTGCAATCATTTAAATGTTTCTTATACATGAAGGAACGATTGTTGCAAAGTATTAAGTCTTTCCAGCAATTGCTTATACATTTTTTGGAAATACTTAAACCTTTCTTATACATGAAGGAACAATTGTTGCAAAGTATTAAGCTTTTCCAGCAATTGCTTATACATTTTTTGGAAATACTTAAACCTTTCTTATAGATGAAGGAATGATTGTTGCAAACGCTTCAATTTTGGCAACTAGTCTTGCAGGTTAATGGAGTTATGAGTGCTGAGTTGCAAGTGAGATTTTTCACTCAGCACTCTTTAATCTATTGAGGTTTGTAAATAATTTGTATCTCTGCAAGGAATATTCCTTTAGACTGAGTTTCAACTGAAAAAATGTGGGAATAAACACAAATGCATTCGTTAAATATATTTTGTCACGAATCTGTAGTTGCTGTTTCCTTTGTCGCTTGCATTATTGGACTGTTGTTACTGTGGGATAGTAAGCAGCAAACAAATGAGATGGAAGAAACAGAACGTATTCTGTTTAGAATGAGCTTTAGTTACTGGCTAGTTTACTGTGTAGCTTTTGGCATCGAAAAAATAGTTTTACCTGGCTGGGAATCTGTAGTCATGACTTTGAAAATAACTACGGCTCTGTCATATTTCTTAACTTTTTCTTGTATTGTTAGTCTACCGCTACACAAATTTGCAGTACATCGGGTTGAGGAATAATTATTGGGCATACCTTCTCTGCGAGACCTACGCGTAGCTTGCTTCCCCGGAGGGTACGGCGGCTTCTCTACAAGACGCTACGCGTTAGCGGAGCTTTCGCTTTAGCGACACGCTCAGGGCAAGTGGGCATTGAGCATTGGGTAAAAAAGTGAGATTCCCAACTCAGCACGGGCTAAACCTTAGCTATCCGCTAACAGCACTGCTATCGGGTACGATTAACATCTCATAGCGATCGCTAATGCAGCTTCTAGTCGATCTTGGGGTAAAGTCGTTAAAATAAAGACCTCTTGTACCGTTTTTCCCTGCCGTGCAATGACTTTATAGCCGCCGCGAATGGGTACTGAGACACGTAGTTGCATTTTTGGACAGTGACCTTTCGATCGCCCAATCACTCCCGGCGTCACAGTTTGGATGCCATCTTGCTGACAAAGACGTTCTAAAATCGGGATAAGACCAGAAAGGTGTGTTGAGTGATTCCAAACCAGTCTGGCAGCTTTTTGTGTTCGCGTAGCGTCTCGTAGAGAAGCCGTGCGGAGGGGATCTACGGAGGGTTTGCCCATAATAATTTAAGGTTAAGCTGCTTCTAGAGGTGCCATTGTCAAACCTGCTCGGCGCAGCTGCTGGTGATAGAGTTCCGCAGGTTCTTGGGGCCCGACCCAGACGATCGCTTGACCTTCATAGTGTACCTGATTAGTCAGATCCCACGCGCGATCGCCACTCATTCCCGGAATATATTTCATCAAACATTCACACACGTGTTGGAATGTATTAAAATCATCGTTTAATACAATCACTTTGTAATTCGGATAAGTCTTACGGATAACTTGATTAGACCGTTCAGGAGCTATAGTTGGTGCTGTGGACATCCCGTAAACATCTGCTGAAAGTGTCATAACCATAAAACAATTGGTCAAGATAATTTTACAAAACTACACTACAAATAATTAGTTTAGTTCATTGTTTAGTAGTCTGTTGTTATTTGTCCGTTGTCATTTGTCCGTTGTCCTTAACCAATGACCAATAATATTGTGTCCGGCTAAAGACTCATCATTTATACCGCAGTTATTACTGGGGGAAGAGGCTTTTGGGATTTTTGCACAGATTCGGTAATCATAAGTGATTAACCGGACTTGATATGACCAATGACCAATGACAAATGACAAATGACAAATGACAAATTATTTCCAATTATCCCAGTTTTCGTTAAAAATAGATGTATCTGGGAAGGCGGTAGGGTTGCCATTTTGTTGCAAAAGCCGCTTGAGTGCTTCTAGTTGTGGCTCTTGTTTAGGTAAATCATCAACAAGTTGGTAAGGTGCGATCGCATTTTTGAGTGCAAAACTAGCTACAGTTCCCGCAGCTGCGCCAGCCGACCATTCAAATGAGTGTACCCGATAGGCAGCAGCAGCAATATGACTAGTCGCAATACTTTTGCCACCTACAAGCAAGTTATCAATCTTCTGGGGAATCATTGCTCTCAAAGCAATTTGAAAGGGATAAGCTTGACCCGCACCGCGTCTTTCGCCTGGACGTTCTGTGTTACCAGGTGCTTCTGGGGGACTATTCACCATGCAAGGATGGAAATCTATGGCGTAGTGACCAATACCCACAGCATCGGGAAAAATGGTAGAACGAGTCCGTCGCATTGCTTTGTCTGGTGGAACTCTACCGTCAATTACTGATATTGCTTCTAAACCTGCAACTGCTGCTCGTAGCCGACGATACATATCTGCTGGCAAAGTCTTGGAGTAATATTCGTCATTATAATCTCGGCGGGAAATATCAATTTCCCCAATACTAAAACCTTCAGATTGTCCCCAACTGGGGCGGCCAATGATGCGCCGTCCTTCTCGCATATAAGGGTATTTCGATAAACCATGTATTGTCCCCATTGGGGAATTTAAACCGGAAACAAAGCGGTTATTAGTTTGCGGCTGCTTGACACCATCCCCTAGTTGAGAATCCGTAGTTCCAGCTACTAACCAGTAATAGAAAGATAAGGCATTTTCCTCAGCCTTGCGGAGGGTTTCTGTCCGCAGTCCTCCCATCCAACCCCCTGGCTCTAACTGTCCAGTCGCTTGTAACTGTTGGCGGGTATAAATTAGGTTATCCTGCGCTGTTCCGGGGCGGTAGTCGTTACCCCAAGTCCAGTTTTGCATGGAGATATCCCCTGGTGCAGCCGCAGTAAAACTTACACCGCCAAATTTTGCTGGTTTTCCTTTGTTTGGACTCCAAATGCGACGATAGCTAAAAACTAAATCAAAGTTAGCCAGTCGCGTTAATTCATAGCTGAAATATGGTGCATATTGTGGATAAAATGCAGGCATTGTCTGCGGTTGCGGTTCCTTAGTGGCCTCCATTGCAAAGGTGTAGGTAAAGCCTTGAGGGCAATAGGGGTCATTGTTGGTGCTAGAAGCAGAAGGTTCTAGGTAAGAACGGGCATCAATCCCTAATCGGTAAGGGACATCAGCAAGGGCGATAATTTCTCCAGTTTCGCTAGCGTCTACAACATACCATTTAGGAGCATTCTCTTCCGTTGCTTTGGGGATGAAACGGACAATAGTTTTGGTAAACCGAGACGAGTTTTCGTAGCGATAGGCATCTTCAATACTTTGAGATAATGTAAAAGTATTGAGAGGTGGTGCGCCTTTTGGTGGTTGATGTTGAATTGCGATCGCACTATTAATTATTTTGCCATCAGCAGCGATTTCCAAATCCTTAATTACTGTGTTGGGAAACCATTGCAACTTCCCTTTGCCCTGCTTTTCGGCATCTTTAAGCATCTGGGTCAAAATTGTGTGAGCATCGTGGGGAAGAAAACACGATTCACTTACCCAGCAGTTGCCGGGGTTAAGCTTACCGTATTTACGCCCAATGCGGTTTCGCAATTCCAGATAGCCGCGAGAATAGAATTTGAGAGCTCGCTGAGTTGGGCGTTCATCTAACGCAGATGTCCCTTGAGCAGAAATTTGTCCTCCCAACCAGTCGGTAATTTCTGTGAGACAAACTGTTCGCCCTGCTAGCAACCCCTCGTAAGCTGTGGCTACGCCAGAAAGTCCACCACCCACAACTAAAATCTCGCAATTTACAGTTTTGTCTGGGGTTCTCGGTGGCGCAGCGAGCGCCCGATCGAATGCGACTAAGCTAGAGATTAAATTAAGACCGATCAGCGATGTTAAGCTAAAAGCTACTTTGTGTCTATGCTTCATAGTTAAAAAAACCGCTCCAAATCCTGTGTCACCTTGTAGACGTTAGCATTTAAGAAATGTCTAGCTCAAGAAATTTTTCTAGAACAAGAAACGCGATGAATCACCGTCTTTATAATACAGACGCGATGAATCGCCGTCTCTACAATACGCGATGAATCGTGTTTTTGTGATGATCGATCGCATTTTTTGCTATCTATAATTTTCATCAAAAAATTTTAATTGAATCGTATTGTAATCACTTCCCCTAACAGGGACGAAAACGAAAGTTGGCATAATAAAATCCCCCCTTCCTACACTTCCTAAAAGGGAGAATTGGTTTAGAGGGGATAACTCACAATACTTTTGGGATAAACCCAACAATCTCTCTTTTAGTCTGGGGAAAGGTTAAAGGGCAAGGGAAGTTCCATACCTTTGCCCTTTAACCCTTACCCTTTTCCCCACAATGCCAAGAAGTCTAATGTTAGCTTTCGGAAGTTTCCTGAGAGAACTTCTTATGAATAGTTTTTGTGGATTCCCCATCAGCAGCTACCGTGATCAGATAGTCCATTAAACCATCTGAAAAGGGAAGACGTAGGTGGAAAGTACCATCGGGTTTAACTTTGATGGCATGACCGCCAATGTTTACGTTGGTATTTGGTTGGGTTGCTCCATGAATAATTAACTCAGCATCAGCCACAAACCAGAAATCTCCGTGGGGACGACTGAATACCCGGACGTTAGCAGAACCAGCGATGAGTAACCAAAGATCGCCATCAGCAATATAGCCAATTTCAACCATGTAATCGCGATCGCTCACGGGAATCGCCACAAAGCGATCGCGTGCTACTTCTTCAGATTCATACTGCTGGACAAGCTGGGGACTTTGATAACTCAAGTCAATGCCGGTGACATCATAGAGCCGCACTACTAATTGAGAACCGCCCTGTTGTCGCAGTGCTTCCGCCTGAGCTTTGGAAATGTGCCAAGAGACATAAGCCCACTTGGGAGTTCGGGGTGTGAGGACAATACTGCTCTCTTCTGGGGTAGTTTCTGCTTCTACATTTGCCCAGCCAACAGCTGTTTCGCTGACTAATGGTACATTTTCAACGACGGGATCTTTTGTTGTCGGTTCTGTAGGCACTGGACTAAAGACACGAACGATCGCAGAACGGGCTATGAATAACCAGCGATCGCCATCAGCGACATAGCCAATTTCAGCTATGTAGTCGCGATCGCTGATGGGAATTTCTACAAAGCGATCGTGTGCTGTCTCTTCACATTCATACTGCTGGACAAACTGAGGATTTTGATAACTCAAATCTATTCCAGTCACATCATACAGCCGCACTACCAATTGAGAGCCGCCCTGTTGTCGTAGTGCTGCTTTCTGAGCTTCGGAAACCTCCCAAGAGACTTCAGCCCATTGGAAAGTGCGGGGTGTGAGGACAATACTGCTCTCTTGTTGGACATCTACCAAATCAACATCTGTTTTATCCGCGATTGCGACATCATCAACTACGGGAGCTGGATTCACAGGACTGAACACATGAACGATCGCAGAACGAGCGATGAATAACCAGCGATCGCCATCAGCGAGATAGCCAATTTCAGCCATGTAGTCGCGATCGCCTTGGGGAATGTCCACTAATCCATCGTTTTCCGTTTCCTCAGATTCATACAGCTTGACAAGCTGCGGAGGTTGATAACTCAAGTCAATGCCAGTCACATCATACAGCCGCACGATCAATTGAGAGCCGCCTTGTTGCCGCAGTGCTGCTTTCTTGGCTTCGGAAATCTCCCAAGAGACATGAGCCGATCCATCAGTATCGGGTGTGAGCACAATACTGCTTTCTTCATCTGCATCTACCAAACCATTAGCTGTTTCGCCTGCGATTGCCACATCATCAACTATCGGATCTGGATTCACAGGGCTGAAGATACGAACGATTGCAGAACGAGCGATGAATAACCAGTGTTCGCCATAAGCGAGATAGCCAATTTCAGCTATGTAATCGCGATCGTTAAGGGGAATTTCTACAAAGCGATCGTGTGCTGTCTCTGCACATTCATACTGCTGTACCAGCTGCGGACTTTGATAACTCAAATCAATGCCAGTCACATCATACAGCCGCACTACTAATTGAGTACCGCCTTGTTGCCAAAGTTGTGCTTTCTTGGCTGGGGGAATTTCCCAAGAGACATGAGCCGATGTATAAGTATGTGGTGTGAGCACAATACTGCTTTCTTCATCTGCATCAACCAAACCACTAGCTGTTTCGACTGCGAGCGGATCATTTTGAGCATCCGATCCGAAAGTGCTAGCCCAAGCGCCAACTCCTGCACCCGCTGCTAAAGCGGCGGCGGCGGCCAAATCTGTAGAGTTAGCTTCCCCAACAGTCGGCTCGGCGGGAAGTTCTGACTCTGGCAAAGTTAAAGTAGGTTCGGCTGCGTCCGCTACCACATTCAATGCATCTTTACTCAATACATCTTCTGGAAATTCCGGTAAATCGAGCAGTGAGGATGTATCTGTCTCTGATGCTTCTTCATCGGCTGTCGTTTCGTTAGACTCCGCTAAGGGTAATTCATCGACTGAGGCTGTATCTTCAGTTGAGGTGATACTCTCTAGCCAATTCAATTCTGCCTGAAGTTCCTCGTCTGCCTCATCTTCACTAATTGCTGTATCCCAATATCCAAAATCAGATGATGCTTGTGGCACATCTGGTAATTCTGGGAGTGGGGCTGTCACTTCAGATGAAGGCAGTTCCACATCAGACACTTCTTCTGGAATATTACCTGGGTAAGGATATGAAGTATTGACTACAGCCGCCGGAGCTTCTATATCCCATGCAACTTCATCAGCATCAGGAGTGTATGTCTCCGTATAATTATTTAGATCGGCTGTCTCATCAATTGCCTTTGGTTCTGTTTCTTTGTTGTTAAAGGTAGACCAAGTAGCCGCCCCAATGCCTGTTGCTATAGCCGCACCACCTAAAGCTGCGGCTCCCAAATTGTTATTTTCTGAGCCATTCGCTACGCCTGATGTCGCGCCTTCATAGAGGTTAGAAGTACCATTACTTGTCTCTTGTACTAAATTTCCTGTCCCCTGAGTAGCATTTTGGTTCAGATCGGATTGTGTTTGAGCGTAGATGTTGAAAGGAGTGCGATCGGGTTCTTGCTCTTGGAAATGCGGTACTGCCTGCTCCTCCAGCGTCGTTCCATTCAGGGAGGAAACTGTGCTGGCATCGAGCGCCGCCGTTCCTCCATTGGGTGGATGAGGATTTGATTCTGGTAAATTGTCTGTTTCTTCGGTAGGCAATGGGGGTTTTTTCAGAATCCACCATAGTACAGAGCCACCCACAGTTATAAAAAACACAGGTAGCAGCAACCACAATGGTGTTTCTTTATTTACAATTGGAGCGCTTTGTGTAGGTGCAGCCACAAAGGGTTGTTCGGCAAATGCAGAACTAGTGGCATTAGGGGAAGGTGTAGGCGCTGGTGTCGCTTGGACACCTGGAGAAGCTGCAACAGCAGGTTGTAAGACGCTAGCTGCGATCGCCTCAGCTTCAGCAGCTCTACCTTTTTCTATAGCTTGCTGTCCTGAGGGTGCTAGGGTAAAACCAAGAAAATCTACTGTGGTTAAACTCTGATCTTTTTTGTAAACGTAAACTAAAGGTTGCGAGAAGGGATATCTCGCATCAGCTGGCAAGGCTTGATGTAATTGCAGAACTCGCACACCTTTCAACTTCGACACCTGATTAGCTAACACATAGCTGATGCCGTCTTTGCCCAGTTGTTTGATGATTTCTGCGGTATTATCGTCACTTACTTGGGTAGCATTGGCCCCTGTAGCAAACTCAGCAGTTTTGAAGGCTGGATAAGTACGAAAAGTATTGCGAGTTTCACTCGTATTCGGGCGATCGATGAATCGAATCTTGGCTGAAGGCCCTCCCAGTTGTGACCAATTTGTAATTTGCCCCCGGAAAATTCGGGCAAATTGCCTACTAGTCAAGCTTCCTTTGAAGGGATTGTCTGCACCAACCACGATCGCAATCTTCTCACGCTGCAAACGAACTTGCTCTAGTCCTTGAGCTTTTTCTGCTGGCGTCAACCCTCGTCCCATTGCGACTATATCGATTTTGCCATCTAGCAAATCTTTCAGCGCTTTCTCAGTGCCGTTAGCAGCAACTTCAACCTTTTTACCGATAAACTGTTTTTCAAAACTTTCTTTCAGGCTTTGGTTGATTGCACTCAAGCTACTGGAACCGTCAATCCGCACTATCGGTTCATTCTGCACTGTTTGTGGCAGTGGTGAAGAGGTAGCTTCAGGTGTAGATTGTGCCAGCATCGGTGCTGATACCACCAGAGATGCTGCCATCGGGGTTGTAGCTAAGGCAACCCATAATACCAGTCTGACTATCGAAGTATCTTTTTTTTCTTGTTGCCACATAAGCCCCT
This sequence comes from Nostoc sp., assembly GCF_036917375.1. Classification (GTDB taxonomy): domain Bacteria; phylum Cyanobacteriota; class Cyanobacteriia; order Cyanobacteriales; family Nostocaceae; genus Nostoc. The sequence goes on along the minus strand of NZ_JBALDN010000008.1, from coordinate 20,797 downwards.
TAATTAAAGTAAAAAATAGAAAGCCTGCCAGTCCTAAATCGCGATCTTTATAAAGATAATGGAGGAGACGGGCTAATTATACATCTGAGTTATCTTTAGTTCTAATTACTTCAAAGCACTTATGCTGATTTATACTTCGCTCTAGCTTGGATAGCATGATAATTTATACTCTAATTGCCAAAGTCTGTTTACTATAAATTCTTCTAAGTTATATTGCAACTTATACCAAGTTGGTAGTTTATGACTGCGATTATGAATTATTGAATTACTAAAACTGGTAAAGTGTAGCAAATTCAATATTATTTAACAATATTATTTTCAGTAATGCTGAGTGCTGAGTGCTGTTAGCGGATAGCTAAGGTTTAGCCCGTGCTGAGTGCTGAGTCAAAATCCCATGAAACTGTCTTAAGTGAATACTTATTGTTTGGCAATTATTTGAGATAACAATGACAATCTGGCTTATCAATCAGTGACTCAACCAAAGCATTTAAGGCAGTCGCAGCTAAAGCGCCACCTCCCAAAGTTCCTTCAACTGTAATAAAAGGTATCCCTTGTTGCATCAGTTGTCGCTTGGCTGCGGGAGCATGACTAAAGCCAATGGGCATTCCAATAACTAATGCAGGCTGAATTTTTTGGTTAGCAATGGCTTCACAAGCTTCCAGAAGTACTGAGGGAGCATAACCAACTACCAGTACACAACTATTACTTACTTGCTGTAATTTTTCTCGCCATTCTTGATGTTGCCAAAAGGCGAGTTCTGCTTCAGTGGCGGTGGTAATATGGGGGTTATCAATCAAAGTTTCGGTACGGCATCCCAAGTGAAGTAATCGGGTTTGATCCAAAGCAGCAGCAACCGTTTGAGTATCGACAACAATTTGACAACTTGAAGATAAAGCTTCTCGACTAGCTGCGATCGCATCTCGACTCAATTTCACAAAGGACACCAAACTGACATCGCCACAAGCCAAAACTAACTGAGAAATTAAATGCTGTTCAATTTCCGAACGGTGAGACAAATCGGGTAGTAAGCGTTGTAGCGATTCAGTAAAAGCTTCCGAGTGGGTATGAATTTCGGCATCCAAGCCACTCCAGAGATTTTCCAATCCTCCCAATCCGGCTTGGGTTTCAACATCAAGTAACTTCAGTTGCGCCAAAACTTCCGCCTGGATAATTTGACAATGGCGATCGCGCCCCAATAATCCTTCTAATGCTGATGCAGTTTGCCGCAGTTGAGAGATTTGTTGCATTACCGCGCGATATTGCTGCTGGAGTTGTCCCATGAGGTTAACAGTTGTGTCGGCTTCTGGTTCTACCTCCAAAATATTGCGGATGTGATTTAGCTGAAACCCTTGCTGTTTGAGTGCGACAATCCGTTGCAACCGAAGGACATCTTTTTTGGTGTAGAGACGGTAATTGCTGCGCGATCGCACTGGTTGCGGTAACAGTCCCAATTGATGGTAATGTCGCACCATCCGCGGAGTTAAACCTCCACCAACTGCATCAGTAAGTTCTTTAATAGTTAAGCAACCAGCATTCATGATTTACTCCAAAAAGAATACAGATAAAGATTTAACTTTGCGTACCTCCGCGCTTCCCTCAGCGCCCCTCTGCGTTTCAAAATCATTATAAGCCTTGACATTAACATCAATGTCAAGGTTTAGCGTGAGAGAGTCCCTGTTAATTCACCTCTCATGCTCTATCCCCAACGTTTGGGTCAATTTACCAGAGAACACGCAGATACCGTAGCCGCCCTTTTGTGTGGGTTACTATTATTTCTCGGATGGTTCGCGTTACATCTTGGCGCTTTGGGATTGGCGTTCCTGCTACTACCTGCTGCTTACGTGATTGGTGGTTACGAAAGTGCGCGAGAAGGATTAACTACCCTTTTCAAAGAAAAAGAACTCGATGTAGATTTGCTGATGATTGTGGCAGCGATTGGTGCTGCTAGCCTCGGCTTATGGCGAAGAGAATATCATCTAATTATTGATGGGGCAATTTTAATTCTGATCTTTGCCATCAGTGGCGCATTAGAAGGCTACGCAATGCAGCGAACTGAGCGGAGTATCCGCAGTTTGATGAGTTTGACACCAGATACAGCAAGAGTTTTGCTTCAGGGAAGAGAAGAGGAAATTCCTATCAGTCAGCTAAAAGTGGGTGATGAGATTGTCGTCAAACCTGGAGAGTTAATTCCTACTGATGGGATAATTTTATCTGGTTACAGCACCCTCAATCAAGCTGCAATTACAGGTGAGTCTTTACCTGTAGAAAAAACAGTGGGCGAAGAGGTATTTGCTGGTACGCTCAACGGCTATGGTGCATTGCAAATTAAGGTACACAAACCAGCCCAAAGTAGTTTGATTCAGCGTGTAATTCGTTTGGTAGAACAAGCGCAGACAGAAGCACCACCTTCCCAAGAGTTTATCGATCGCTTTGAGAAAGGATATGCCAAAGTCATTGTAGTAGCTGGGATATTACTGGCAACTTTACCCCCATTTCTTTGGGGTTGGGATTGGGAAACAACAATTTATCGCGCTCTTACTTTCCTTGTGGTGGCTTCCCCTTGTGCGCTAATGGCTGCAATTATGCCCACCCTGCTTTCAGGAATCGCCAATGGTGCAAGACAGGGGATTTTGTTTAAAAATGGGGCGCAGTTGGAGAAGATTGGCAAAGTCCGAGCGATCGCATTTGATAAAACTGGTACTCTAACAACAGGACAGTTGCAGGTATTCCAAGTAGTTTCAGCTAGTGAATACACACAATATGATGTATTAAAAACTGCTGCAAGTGTGGAATCCTATTCCGAACATTCCATCGGTAAGGCAATTGTACAAGCGGCTGGTGATTTAGATTGGGTTGCTGCAATCCAAGTACAAGCTATACCGGGACAAGGAATTGTCGGAATTACTCAAGAACAACAAGTGATTGTAGGTAATGCCGTTTTTGTGCAGCAATATGTCACAAATTTACCTGAAGAACTGGGAAAAATGGCTCAATCTTTGGAGCAAGAAGGTAAAACTGTGGTTTGGGTAGCACGGGGAACAGAGGTGATGGGTGTAATTGCGATCGCAGATGAGGTAAGAGTCGAAGCAGCCGCAACCATCAGCCGATTAAAGAAACTGGGAGTTGAACAAATTGTCATGTTAACCGGGGATAATGAAGAAACTGCTCGCAGTGTCGCCAAAGCAGTCGGAATCGATCGGGTATATGCCCAACTTCTACCAGAAGATAAGCTGAATGTTATTCGCCGTTTACAGCAACAATATCAAACTGTGGCAATGGTAGGCGATGGCATTAATGATGCACCAGCTTTAGCGCAAGCATCTGTAGGTATAGCAATGGGAGTATCTGGTAGCGATGTGGCATTGGAAACCGCAGATATTATACTGATGGCAGACAGGTTAGAAAAAATTGCTGTGGCGATGCATTTGGGCAGGCGATCGCAAGCCATAGTAAAACAAAATATAGTTGTAGCGTTGAGTTTCATTATGTTGCTTTTAGTCGGCAACTTTCTAGGAAATATTAACCTACCCATCGGCGTCATTGGCCATGAAGGTTCCACAGTATTAGTAACCCTCAGTGGACTAAGATTATTGAAATAAGATAGGACGCTAGATGAGCAACAAAACCCAGATGTAGAGACGCGATTTATCGCGTCTTAAAAGACCAGAAATACCTGAAATCACTGAAATTGATGAATTAGAAACTTTCGTCGGGTGAAAAAAAACAAAATTTGACGTATAAAGTGTTGCCAATACTCAATTCGTATTAGACGTAAATTATTATTTTTACTTCTTAACTTTTAACTCCTAATATCAAGTCCGGGTAATTAGTTATGATTTCCACAATCATTGCACCCCACCCCCAGCCCCTCCCCACAGGCGGGGAGGGGAGACGAAGCGTAGCTTTGGCGAGGTGGGGTTCTTGGGGTTTAGTAAGTAATCAAGCGGACATGATATAACTCCTAACTCTTAACTCCTAACTCTTGCTCATGCAAACCGATCCAAAACCAGGAACACTTTACGTTGTCGGCACACCAATTGGCAACCTGGAAGATATCACCTTTCGGGCGGTGCGAATTTTGCAAACTGTGGATATCATTGCTGCGGAAGACACGCGTCATACCGGGAAACTGCTACAACATTTTCAAGTTAAAACACCCCAGATGAGTTACCACGAACACAATCGTACCAGCCGTATTCCAGAATTATTAGAGCATTTAGTTAATAATAAAGCGATCGCTCTGGTGAGTGATGCAGGTATGCCAGGTATTTCCGATCCTGGATATGAACTGGTGAAAGCCTGCATTGAGGCGGGAATTCCTGTAGTTCCCATTCCTGGCGCTAGTGCAGCAATTACCGCTTTGAGTGCAGCCGGACTACCAACAGATCGATTTGTCTTTGAAGGCTTTCTCCCAGCGAAAACTCAACAGAGACAAGAACATTTAGAATCTCTGCAAACAGAATCTCGCACCTTGATTTTCTATGAATCGCCGCACCGTTTGCGAGATACTTTGCAAGACTTAGCTCTTGTTTGGGGAAACGATCGCCAAATTGTGCTAGGACGGGAGTTAACTAAATTGTATGAGGAATTTTGGCGGGGGACAATTGCCGAAGCGATCGCTTACTACACTCAACGAGAACCCCAAGGCGAATATACATTAGTAGTAGCGGGAATTCCAGCCAGTCAGCCCCAACTGACAGAAGAAGAGTTGAAAGCCGAATTGAAACAGTTAATTAGTCAAGGAATATCGCGATCGCAAGCTAGCCGTCAGTTAGCAAAATTTACTTCCCTTCCCCGTCGCCAACTATATCAACTAGCTCTTTCTATAGTCTCCAGTCCTGAGCCTTGAACGGCTGATATCACTTTTTTGAAAATGAAAAATCTAGATGTGAAATGTCTAGATTTCTTTATTTTTTCTTCCTTTTCTGTCTTTATCTACAAAATACTACAAATATCTTGCAAGAGTTACTTTTGCAATATGTGAGGGTGCATCTTAAAAGGGAAGGGAAAATTCCATACCGTTAACCTTTAACCCTTCCCCTTTTCCCCATTATGTTGCGGTGCATCTTAAAAGGGAAGGGAAAATTCCATACCGTTACCCTTTAACCCTTCCCCTTTTCCCCATAATGCCAAGAAGTCCTACGCTTACCCATACAGGGAAGCAAGCTACACGTCGTGTCTCATATAGAATGCGGTTAGCTTCCTTATCTACATCTTGTATGATGTCAAATAGGACTTTTATACAAATACTTGAATGTACAGAATGTGACTAATTTGTATATTCATCCTCAAAGATGACTTGGCGAATATTCAAATGGTATCTAAAGATTCCTGATATTAGTTCTTTAGATAGATCGAAAATTTTAGAGGCAAACTTTAATATGAAATAGTCAAATGCAAATAAAGCAGATTTTTAGTGAAGGAGAAATTCGATGACTAACATTATTGCTTGGTTGGTTTTGGGTTTAATCGCAGGTGCGTTAGCTAAGTTATTTTATCCTGGAACCCAAGGTGGCGGTATTATCTCTACCATTATATTAGGAATCCTTGGAGCCGTATTCGGTGGTTATCTGGGTCAAGTATTACTAGGAAGTAGTTCGGCAGCAGCTGCATCTGTAGGAGCTTTATCTCTGGGAAGTATTTTATTTGCTGTTATTGGTGCAATGATACTAATTTTCCTTTGGGGTTTACTGACTCGTCGCGCTGTGTAATTATCTCAAATTGAGGTAACAATCTTGGGAATCACTTGTAACTGCAATAAACCGAGAAAATGACATTAGAGAAAGAGCGAAGAACTATAGGAGTTTTCGCTGGGTATTCCGATGCACAATTAGTACTTCAGGAACTAAAAGCTGCTAATTTTCCAATGGACAAAGTTTCTGTTATTGCACGGAATACAGAAGAACAAAGTGATATTGCTGGTGTTCAAATCATTGAAAACACCGGCAATACATCCTTAGAAGATCCTGCTGGAGCCGTTGCTAGTAATTCTTTAGGAAATATTGTTGGTTTATCATCAGCCGATCTAGCCCTGTTGGTAATTCCTGGGATAGGCCCAGTCATCTTAGCCGGAGCGGAAGTAACAGCGATCGCTACCACTTTAGCAGGTGGTTTATCTAGTTTGTTTCTAAGTTTAGGAGTTTCTGAAAAGCAAGCACAAGATTATAGCGATCTTGTCTGTAAAGGTTACTATTTGGTGATAGTAACCGGTATAGACATAGAAATTCGTCTTGCCAAGAGGATTTTTAATCGCCGCGATATTCAACAGTGGGGAGTCTTTGAGCCATACTCGACTCCAAATAATCGCTACAAATATGCACTCGGTATTTTTTATCGATATCAAGACGCACAAGCAGCTGTTACTGAACTTAGAACCGCTGACTTTCCAATGAGTCAAATATCAATAGTTGTTAAAAATACAAGCAATCTGGGTGATATTTCTGGAGTGAATATCAGCAGTTCCAAAGATAAATATACTACTTTAGGAATTTCTGATGAGCTAGCTAGATATTATGAGCATCATCTGACTCTTGGCCATTACTTATTAGTACTAAAAGGCACTGATATCTATGTAGCAGGTGCAAGAGCTATTTTAGAGAGTAACAAGGTTCAACATTTTAGTATTTATAGTCAATCCGAGCTTGATGCAGCTAGAAGCGATCGCCAGGTGATTAACAACTTCTAGTTAAATGTCAAGTTAATATCAACACATTTTTTTGACACGCCATGATTGTGCATATTCCTAACAATATATAGTCCAAACAATACTTTTGTACTATAAATTATCTACTTCTATGGGTAGAGGTTGTCTTTTGAAACCTTGACTTTCCTGTGGAATGAATGCTGCTGGCGATCGCTAAGGTTACGATTGTGTAGATTGATGTACAATGGTATAGACGTTATATCACATTGCGAAATACACTATTATTTAGTGTCTAGATAAATTATGTTTTAATTAATTGAATTTCCCGGTTCGGCTGTTTAATTTTAAAATCCAGTCTTTTTGTTAATATCAAAGTTATTGAACATCACAATATAACGTTAAAATACCATTTTTTTTTAGCTAATGTTAACTTTAGAATCTAAGCAAAAGTTTTCCCTATCCACGGTCAATATTAAATTAAAAATATAATCAAGTAGTTGCTTATTTTGAAAGAAGTTCTGCGATTGAATGACTTTTTGTCTAAATCTTAGATAAAAATATTAGTATTTAGATATATACTTAATTTAAATATCGTTACATTTGTAAAAAGTTAGGATACAAATGATAATAGTTGGCGTGCAAAAAATTAGGTATATCCTAGATAAACTAAATATGCCCCATTGATTTTGCATAGCTAAAACATAATTAAAATAGTCTTAAAAAGAAAAATAATTTGAATACCTGCGTGGAGTAATGTTAAACCGTTTGAAGATTGGGCCTAAGATTGGAGTAAGTTTTGCCTTGAGTTTGGCAACTCTGACCACCATTGGTTTAATCTCCTACCAAAGCACTAATGAGCTAATTGAAACTTCGCGCAAAGAAAGCCATACTTACCAAGTGTTAAGTCAGCTTGAAGACCTCAACTTGCAACTGACAAATGCTGAGACAGGGCAACGCGGTTACATTATTACTGGAGAACAGCGCTATTTAGAACCTTATAACGCTGCCATTCAAGTACTGAATCAAAAAGTTAGGGAAATTCAAAGGTTAACGGCAGATAACCCCAACCAACAAAATCGGCTTGATATTTTGCAGCCATTACTAACCGAGAGAATGGCTGTAATGAAAGAAGTCATAGAGCTACGGCAAAGCCAGGGTTTAGAAGCTTCTCAGAAAGCAGTTCTGACAGACCAGGGTAAGCGGCTGATGGATAATATCCAGAAAATTATCCAGGCGATGAAAAATGAAGAGAATACACTGCTAAAACAGCGCTCAGAGAAAGCACAAGCAGCTGGTCGGCAAACGCTCGCCAGCATTGTCTATAGTATTCCCTTCTTTTCTTTGCTCTTAGCTTTGATTGGATTCACCCTGACCAGACATATTTCAGTACCCCTGAAGCAAGTTTCTGATTTAGCAGAAAAAATGGCGGATGGGGATTTATCGGTAAGTTTACCAGATAGCGATCGCCAAGATGAAATTGGCGTGTTGACGCGCACCTTTAACCAGATGATCGTTAATCTGCGAAACACAACTCAAAAAAATGAGGAGCAAAACTGGCTCAAATCTAACTTAGCTGAATTTACTCAGATGCTCCAAGGGCAGCGAAATCTGGAAAGCGTGTCTAATCTGATATTGTCGAATTTAGCACCACTAGTTGGGGCATCACAGGGCGTTTTTTATGTGATGGACTCCATAGACGACCAGCCTGTGCTGAAGTTGCTGAGTGGTTATGCTTATAAAGAGCGAAAAAACCTAGCAAATCAGTTTCGTTTGGGTGAGGGATTAGTGGGACAATGCGCCCTAGAAAAACAAAGAATCCTCCTCACAGAAGTTCCTAGTGACTATATCCGCATCGCTTCCGGCTTGGGAGAAGCACCACCACTAAATATTATTGTCTTGCCCATACTATTTGAAGGGCAGGTAAATGCTGTAATTGAACTTGCCTCTTTTGGGTCTTTTAACCAGTTACACCTAACATTTTTAGAGCAGTTGAGTGAAAATCTGGGTGTATTTTTAAATAACATCGCCTCACAATTGCAAACACAGCAACTACTTGAAGAGTCTGTTGCTTTAACAGAAGAACTGCAAACCCAGCAAGAAGAACTACAGCAAAGCAATCAACGCCTAGAAGAACAAGCGCACGAGTTAGAAGAATCACAATTTCTTGTCAAGCAATCTAACGAAGAATTGCAACAACTAAATAAGGAGCTAGAAGAAAAAGCAGAATTGTTAGAAGTTCAAAATCGGGAAGTGGCTCGCAAGAACCAGGAAGTCGAGCGAGCGCGGAAGTCTTTGGAAGAAAAAGCTGAACAACTGGCTTTGTCTTCCAAATATAAGTCAGAATTTCTGGCGAATATGTCCCACGAGTTGCGGACACCGTTAAATAGCCTATTAATTTTAGCAAGGCTGTTAGCAGATAACTCTCTTAACAACTTGACCGATAAACAAGTAGAGTACAGCCGGACTATTTACTCGGCAGGAACCGACTTACTGGAATTGATCAATGACATTCTCGATTTGGCAAAAATTGAGTCGGGTACTATGTCGCTCGATATTGAGCAAATTGCTCTTGCAGATTTGGAGACATCTCTAGAGCAGACTTTCCGGCAAGTTGCCCACAATAAAGAAATCAGTTTTACTATTGAACGGGACGAGAAGTTACCCCCAACAATTTATAACGACTCCAAACGTTTGCAACAAGTGCTGAAAAATCTCCTCGCTAACGCCTTTAAATTTACAGAACAGGGAGGCGTGAAGTTGCAAATATCCCAAGTTGATAATTTCACGATCGCTTTTGCCGTCAGCGACACGGGCATAGGCATTCCAGCCGAAAAGCAGAAGATTATTTTCGAGGCATTTCAGCAAGCAGATGGCACAACTAGCCGCAAGTATGGCGGGACTGGCTTGGGCTTGTCCATTAGCCGTGAATTAGCTCAACTGTTGGGAGGGAGAATTGAACTACTCAGCCAGCCAGGACAGGGAAGCACCTTCACCCTTTACTTGCCCAGACAACAGGAAAAGCATGGTCAAAACACCACACCAACCCTTGAGCCAACCACCCCGATTCGCCCAGCATCGACCAAAAAAGAACTGCCAATGGTGGAACACAGACCCAAAACTGTGGACATCTCTCCATCAGTGAAAGTGGTTCCCAGCTTACCCCACGATATTCCAGATGACCGGGAAATAATTCAACCAGGCGATCGCATTTTGCTAATTATCGAAGATGACGATAAATTCGCCCGCATCTTACTAGATATGGCACGTCAGCAGGGTTTTAAAACTATTGTTGCTTTACAAAGCAAACAAGGTCTAGCACTGGCGGAACAGTTTAAACCCAATGCGATTATGCTAGATATCCACATGCCAGAGATGGATGGTTGGACGGTGCTGGATCGTCTGAAGCATAAACCAGATACTAGACATATACCAGTACACATACTTTCTGTTGATGAAAGACAACAACGGGGATTACAGCTAGGAGCAATTACTTATTTACAAAAACCCGTGTCTCCAGAAGCGCTAACTCAGGTATTGACTGAGATTAAAGGCTTTATTGAGCGTCAGGTAAAAAATCTCCTAATTGTAGAAGATGACCCCGTACAAGCCCAAAGTATCATCGAACTGATTGGTAACGGCGATGTCCAGAGTACAGCAGTAGGTACAGGAGCAGAAGCTCTCTCAATTTTGCGATCGCATCACTTTGATTGTATGGTACTCGATCTTGGTTTGCCCGATATGAGCGGGTTTGCCCTAATTGAGCAGATAAAACTTGAACCCAAGCTTTTGAAACTGCCGATAATTGTTTACACCGGTAAAGAACTCAGCCGACAAGAAGAAACCCAGCTGCGGGGACTAGCAGAAACAATTATTATTAAAAATGTGCGATCGCCAGAGCGGTTGTTAGACGAAACTGCCCTATTTTTGCATCGAGTGCAAGCAAATTTGCCCACACCGAAGCGACAAATGTTAGAGCAACTACATCAAACTGACCCAGTGCTGGCTAATCGAAAAATTTTGATTGTAGATGATGACCTTAGAAATATTTTTGCCCTAACCAGCTTTTTAGAAAGCTATCAAATGCAAGTGTTGTTTGCCGAAAATGGCAGAGATGGCATAGAAAGACTGCAAGCTAATCCTGAGATTAATATAGTCTTGATGGATATCATGATGCCGGAAATGGATGGTTACGAAACCACCCGCGCCATCCGCCAACAACAACAGTTTCGCTCACTACCAATCATTGCTTTAACTGCCAAAGCCATGCCAGGTGACAAAGAAAAGTGCATCGAAGCTGGAGCCTCTGACTATATCACCAAACCTGTAGATACCGAGCAACTGCTTTCACTACTCCGGGTTTGGCTGTATCGGTAAGGAGTCTATCGTGTCCGGTTAAAAACTTATCATTAAGACGGCAGGGGAGCAGGGGAAAAGAGGGTTTCCTGGTTTTTGCACAGATGCTGGAATTATAACTAATTAGGCGCACATGATATCAATCTCAATTATCTTTGTCAAGGTACAGGAAAGCGCTTGATACATGATGCGTACAATCTGCATGGAGTCATAATTGTTACAAGGTAATGCTCCTAAGTGGAAGTCATATCATGTCCGCTTGATTACTTACTAAACCCCAAGAACCCCACCCCACCGAAGCTACGCTTCGTCTCCCCTTCCTTTGGCAAAGGGTGGGGTGCAATGACTGTGGGAATCATAACTAATTAACCGGACATGATATCAAACCAAGGAAGTAATCCAGTTTTACGAAAAAACTGGGTGAAGAAGGGTATCAAAACTAGTTTTGTGACTACACCAATATCTCACTGAGGTGTTGTTAAGCTTTTTCGTAGCTAAATATATATAGTGCTTGACTTATGTTTTCACAAGATGTAATTTATCAATATTAGATAAAACATCGGTAACTTAATCGGTTTTTAGTACTTTAATAAAAATGAATATCTTTATTGTAAATTAGCCTAAGTTTAGAGTTAACAGTTTCTGCATAGTATAAAACATAGAAAACTTCTTAAAATTTATTGATTAAAATATGGATTTTTCCACAATAAATAATGTAATACAAAAAATAGATTACCGATAAATACGACGAAAAGGGAATTTTTCATCTAAAACCAAAATGATATAAGTTTGAAGCAAAGTTGAATCTTATTGATGAACTACAGGCATTCAATTAGAAGTAGCAAAATTGAGAATATTAGGGATGGAAAAAAACATTACTTTCTCACACTAATATTCATTTCGGGAATAGCGATCGCACTCTTATTCATCAATACAACTGCATTGGCAGCCACAGTCAATCCCTGTCCCCAAGGGATGGCGATGATTTCAGGAGGAACGTTCAAAATGGGGTCTGATAATTCCAGTTTTGTGGAAGAGCGATCGCCTGGAGATGTAACGGTGACTAACTTCTGTATTGATAAATATGAGGTAACAAATGCACAATTTGATGAATTTGTCAAAGCCACAGGATATGTAACAGTTGCAGAGCGTCCCTTATCTCAAGAACAGTTTCCCGATTTACCCGATGAGCAGCGATTACCGGGTTCTTTAGTGTTTGAGATGGCAAAACCAGGTGTCAAGCAAGTTTCCTTGCTGAGTTGGTGGCATTGGACTACTGGCGCGAATTGGCAACATCCCTTTGGCCCAGACAGTGCTATCGCTAGCAAATCCAACTATCCAGTTGTTCACATAGCTTACGAAGATGCTCTAGCCTACGCCAAATGGTCAGGAAAATCCCTACCCACCGAAGCCCAATGGGAATATGCCGCCCGTGGTGGCTTAGATGGTGCAACATACACTTGGGGCAATGAATATTCTGAACATAGAGCCAACACTTGGCAAGGAATTTTTCCCTTTTTCAACACCAAAGCCGATGGTTACTTGGGCATTGCTCCTGTCGGTTCTTTTACACCCAATGGTTATGGACTCTATGACATGACCGGCAATGTGTGGGAATGGACTAGTGATTTCTTTCAAGTTGGACGCGATGCCTACGGCGGGCTACGCTTACGCAAATCCGATCGAATTAATCCTATTGCTTTAAATCAAAGCTTTGATCCCAAAAAGCCAGATGAATCAAACTTACACGTAATCAAAGGGGGATCGTATCTCTGCGCTCCCAATTACTGTAGCCGCTTCCGTCCGGCAGCGCGAGAGTCAGAATCACCCGATACGGGAACTACTCATATCGGGTTTCGGCTAGTTAAAAATTTGGCTTCCAGCACACTACCTATAAATCCAAAATTGTATGACTGATCCTCACAAGAGCGATTCTTTGTATGCATCTCTGAAGTTAAGTTCTCAAGCGATCGCCTTTTTGACAGCCCTAACGCTAATATTTTCTAGTCTCTTACCTCTACCTGCTTGGGCGGACTACGGCGAAAAATTGCCATTACCCCAACCATCTTTTCAAGGCAAAATTGGCCTGACTTACAAAGAATCCGAACCAGACTTCCCCAAACCAATTAAGGCTCCAGAAAATGCACCAAACATTTTGCTGGTGTTGCTTGATGATGTCGGTTTTGGACAAACCAGCACTTTTGGCGGTCTAATCGATACGCCTAATTTAGACCGTCTAGCAGCAAGGGGATTGCGTTATAACCAATTCCACACTACAGCACTCTGCTCTCCTACCAGAGCCGCATTGCTCACGGGACGCAATCACCATTCTGTGAATACAGGTGTAGTTGAGGAGTTAGCTACAGGCTATCCAGGTTATACAGCGATTTTACCTAGAAGTGCGGCAACGATCGCTGAAGTATTGCGAAACTATGGATATAACACTGCGGCCTTTGGCAAATGGCACAATACCCCAGACTATGAAACCAGTGCAGCAGGCCCATTCGATCGCTGGCCGACAGGTTTAGGTTTTGAGTACTTCTATGGATTTCTGGGCGGTGATACCAATCAATGGAGTCCGGCATTGGTAGAGAATACCCAACATATTCAGAAACCAAATCGCCCTGATTATCACCTCACCCCCGATCTAGCAGATCATGCAATTAAGTGGATTCGTACCCAACAAGCGATCGCTCCTGATAAACCCTTCTTTACTTACTTTGCCACTGGCGCAACCCATGCCCCACACCATGCGCCCAAGGAATGGATCGACAAGTACAAGGGTAAATTCGATCGAGGTTGGGATAAATTACGCGAAGACATCTTTGCTCGTCAGCTAGCCTTGGGTGTAATTCCCGCCGATACTAAGCTGACTCCTCGCCCGGCGGAACTCCCGGCTTGGGATTCTCTCACTCCCACCGAGCAGAAAGTTTATGCGCGTCAAGCAGAAGTATTTGCAGGTTTCCTCAGCCATACCGATGCACAAATTGGTAGAGTTATTGATGCCATAGACCAACTGGGTGAATTGGATAACACCTTAGTCTTTTTCATCGCCGGTGATAATGGTGCGAGTGCTGAAGGCGGCTTAACAGGTAGTGTTAATGAATTAAAAGTCTTTAATGGCGTAGCAGAAAGTCCTCAAGAAGTTCTCGCGGCTTTTGATGATTTAGGTGGGCCAAAAACCTTCAATCATTTTCATGCAGCTTGGGCTTGGGCAGTAGATAGCCCCTTCCAATGGACAAAACAAATTGCTTCTCATTTCGGCGGAACCCGCAATGGTTTAGTTGTGGCTTGGGGCGATCGCATCAAAAATCGTGGTGGACTGCGAAGCCAATTCCATCATGTAATTGATATTGCGCCGACAATTCTGGAAGCTGTGGGAATTGAAGAACCAGAGGTAGTCAACGGTGTAAAACAGCAACCCATCGAAGGTACTAGCCTTGTTTATAGCTTTGATAATCCTGCTGTACCATCCCATCACAAAACCCAGTATTTTGAGATGCTTGGCAATCGTGGCATTTACGATCAAGGTTGGGTAGCAGCCGCCCGTCATGGACGCTTACCTTGGGAGCGTGTCTCCAAAACCTCCTTCGATGAAGATAATTGGGAACTATACGATATTACCAAAGACTTTAGTGAAGCCAACGATTTAGCCAAGCAGAACCCTGACAAGTTAGCGCAACTACAAAATCTATTTCTCAAGGAAGCAAAGAAATATAAAGTTCTACCTTTGGACGATCGCTTACTTCAACGATTTGATGTCAAAATCCGTTCCAACCTAATCACAGGACGCAATAGCTTTACTTATTACACATCTGTTGCAGGGATTCCCGAAGGTAGCGCTCCCAATATTAAGAATCGCTCCTTTAGCATCACTGCCGATATAGATGCTGCTTCATCTGGTACTGAAGGCGTTTTAGTAACTCAAGGCGGACGTTTTGCGGGTTGGAGTTTCTTTTTGCAAGAAGGTAAACCTACCTTTGCTTACAACTTGTTAAATAGCGATCGCACAATCATTCAATCTTCTCAACCAATTGCGATCGGTAAATCCCAAATTAAATTTGACTTTACTTATGATGGTGGCGCTCCGGGAGCAGGCGGTACTGGTAAGCTCTCAATCGACGATCGACAGGTTGCCGAAGGCCGCATTGATAAAACCATAGGCTACCGATTTGGTTTAGATGAAACCTTTGATGTTGGTCAAGATACTGGGACACCTGCCGTAGATACTTATCAAACACCCTTTGCATTCACTGGCAACTTACAGCAAGTCACCCTGGAATTGAAGTAATAGGGACTGAGGATTGGGGAAAGGGGAAGGGTTAAAGGGGAATTTATTCCTCATTCCCCCCTGCTCCTCTGCTCCTCTGTCCCTTGGTCACTGAGCGTAGCCGTTGGCGCAGCCTCTCGTAGAGAAGTGCTGCTCCCCTGCTCCTTGGTCACTGAGCGTAGCCGAAGTGCTGCCCCTCCGCAACTCTGCGTGAAAAAAAATCATGAACGAAATCTTGTCACTAATCGACAAACTCGCACTTTTCACATTTATCGTGTTCACCATGCTGGGTGCAGGGTTAAGTCTCACCGTACAACAGATTTGGGAACCACTCCGCAACCTCCGCTTAGTCATCTCATCGCTGCTGACAAATTTTGTGCTAGTGCCACTTTTTGTATATTTGTTACTACAAGTAGTACATTTAAGTGAACCACTAAGAGATGGCTTACTGATCATGGCAGTAGCATCAGGGCCTCCAGCATTACCTAAACTTGCCCACATAGTCAAAGGTAATATAGCTTTCTCGGTGGGATTAATGATGTTGCTAATGCTGGGCACAATTTTTTATATGCCGATTGTATTGCCCTTAGTGGTGGAAGGTGTGCAAATTAACTCTTGGGACATTGCCAAACCCTTATTGTTAATGATGGTTAGCCCATTGATCGTTGGGTTATTCATCAAAGCAAAATTGAGTGCGATCGCTCCCATTATCCAGCCGATTTTGTTCAAATTATCTAATGCTGGATTGCTTTTAGGTCTGATTGTCAGGCTGATAGTTCACACTGGCGATATCATTGGCTTATTACAAACAGGTGCAATTTTAGTTTGTGCCGTTTTCATAGTCTTCTCCTTTAGCATCGGTTATCTTTTGGGCGGCCCTGGTATCGATACCCAACGAGTGCTAGGAGTCGGAACAGCTCAACGTAATTTTGCCGCAGCATTATTAGTAGCTACAAGTAATTTTGAAGATCCCAGCGTCGTGAGCATCATCATGGTGACAAGTATTTTAATGATGATCGTAGTTCTGATCGCTGGGCCAAAGTTCATAGAATTAGACCAAGGAATAGGTGTAGAGATAAAACAGGTAGAATTGGCTCAAAGCATTGCCCGTGAATTGGCTCCTCAGAATATCCATGTGGCGCATTTTGTGATTGATGGAGGAATTCGTTCTGCTACCCGGATAGAACCAGACGCTCGGCCAGATAGTTTACTCGATCCAGATGCGTAGGCGTAGCCCGTCGTAGACATCGCTCAAACTTACCTGAACATTCTTCGCTAACCTCGCAATCCTTGGACATGGGAAGTTGAATTGCGTCCTTGGGTAGAAAAATTTTGATTTTCATCCTCCTCTAGATATACATAGCAAAGTAATCATTGTAAATTTCTGTATTAGTCATGACTGTAAGTTCTATTTGTTTCTGTTCTTCATCTGTTGCCGAACTCGTAGCCGGGTCTAAGCTTTCTTGAGGAATAAAATCACCACAGTATTCATTCGCAGGTACAGATGCATTCATCTTTTGGGGATAACTTAAATTGAGATTATTCATGATGGTAATGAATTGACTGCGGCTGCGATACTCGTTCCGAGTCGCTCCGCGAACGCTAAATCTGGGATTAAGCCGCTTTTCTTCGCCAATAGTGGAAACAGTACGCCCTTTATAGTCATGGGCAGGATATACCAAAGTATCATCTGGCAAAGTGAATAAGCGTTGTGTCACCACATCGTATAAAGTTCCAGGATCGCCTCCCTGAAAATCTGTGCGTCCACAACCACGAATAAATAAGGCATCACCAGTTAACAGATGGGTTTTGTTCGCCAAATATGCTATGTGACTAGCGCTATGTCCTGGCGTGAAAATTGTTTCGATGATTACCGATCCCACCTCTAGAATTTCGCCACCGACAAGGGAGCGATCGGCTTTTGTCACAGCCGTATTCTGGGGAACAATTACCTCACAACCTGTTTTTTGCCTGAGTTTGCCTGCCCCTGTAATGTGATCGGCATGAAGGTGAGTTTCTAGACAGTAGCGTAGCTTTAATCCCAGTTCATCCAATGATTCCAAATCGCGGTCAACTTGCTCTAATACAGGATCGACTAAAACAGCATCTCCTGTCTGCCGATCGCCAATTAAGTAAGTATAACTACTAGTTGCAGGGTCAAAAAATTGCCGGAATAGGAAAGTTGACTGCGGTATCTCTGCACTGCGCTCGCTTAACAAAGGCATCGTCGGAATACTTCGCACACGCACTGGTAGTGACTGCAACAACGCCTTTGATAATTCCTGCGCCTGTCCCCGTAATTCTGGTACAGCGATAGTTTCCCACAAGTCACCCTTGCGGGGAGTTCCCAAGGTATAAAACAGCGTCGAAACGTTACCGTCTGCTGCATATAAAGCACCGTGGGTATCTGTGTCTAATCCTAAACCGATGGCATTGGGGCGAATTAATTTCTGCGATCGCAAATCAGTAATCAAAGGATGAGGCGATCGGCGATAATCTGCTGCCACTCCTGTACAATTCACCACCCGGCGAACGTGCAAGATATTATTAGTTTGGGTTTTGCGCTGGCAGACGGTAACAGCTACACCGTCCGGCAAAGCTTGATATTCCCGAATCCGCCCGGCAGCAATGGTGAGTTGACCAGAATCCAGCATTTCAGTGACAACATCCGCCACTTTTGGGGCAATGCGGTGACGATGCACATCCCAATAGGGTGTCAGATGACGCAAAAAACGTTGCTGTTCCTCCGTCGGTAGTTTTTGCCAGATTTTCTGAATCATGGGACGCAGAGAATCAATTACTGCTCGCCAGTCGTAACCTTGGGTAGCCGCAATTTCCACCTCAGCACGCAGCCGACGTAACCAGTCGCGCACACTTTTTGGTGAATTTTCTAGCGTCAAAAAGCAGGGATAAGGTTGAGCCGCTTGATGTTTGAGAGGAAATAATCCTCGTCGGGACACAGCATAAATTTTACCCCGATGCTGGCGATCGCTCAGAGATAAAACCATATCCACCATCGTCAGTCCCGTACCAATTAGCAACACAGGCGCATCAGCATCAAGGTCTGCTAGAGCATCGGCTGACCAAGCATTCCGCAGATAATCATCATTACTATTTGGGTTTTGAATGGCGGGGGGTGCAGAAGGTGAGTTCCCCAATGCCAACACAACTCTGTCTGCGGCAAAACAGCGACCACTACGCAGAGAAATCATTGCGCCTTTTTCTTCAGGCTGTATCCCTACCACTTCATCGGTCAAGCGTTCTAGTCGCACATCACTGGGTGCTGTGGCTTCTGCTTCTGCTAAAACCGATTGAATGTATAAACCATAGACCTTACGAGGTATGAAGGTACTGGCATTGACTTCTTCTGAAAAAAATACTGTTAACTCATCGCGGTTGTACTGAAGCCAACGTAACAAATGCCCTGGATCGTGGGCAAATGCACTCATGTTGCCTGCCGATACATTCAGCAAATGACAGTTGGTATCTGTGCTGTAGGCGATTCCCTTGCCAATTTGATCGCTGCGCTCAATCAGCTTAATGGTGAGAGGTTGACTGGCAGTTTTCAATAGGTGGGTAGCAACTAGAGAACCACTAAAACCTCCGCCAACAATAGCGATCGTGGTTGGAGTATGGGCAGTTAAAAAGCTAGGGTTCATGACGGTCTTAACTAGAATCAATAGTTACGCTGATTTCATCAAGTCTCTTTGACTGGAACTAAATATCTTTCCAACTTAAGATAAAGAAATTAATATTTGATTTATTATAAATTCTTATAATACCCTGATTTCGGGCATAAAATACATTTATTTGGTAAATTAACCGTAGTTTTAAATTACACAGCAATCATCTTTTGTGCTAAAAAATTGCGATGAAAGGATTAAAGGCACTCTTCTCAATCATCGCCTTGCGACTTTCCTGCAAACTTCAACAAATCCACAGCTTTACTTCTCAACAGAATCGGTACAATTAATGTCTGGGAAAATTCTTAAGATATTTACAGCTATGGTTCAAGCAACAGAACATCTTTATATCGTCAAAGATGAGCATATTCTAGGTGGTGAGCCAATTATCAAGGGAACTCGTACATCTGTTAGGGCGATCGTTGAAACTTGGCGTATGGGTGTATCTCCTGAAGAAATTCCCCAAGGTTTACCTCATTTAACCTTGGCACAAGTCTTTGATGCATTGAGTTATTACAGCGATCATCAAGATGAAATTAATGCTTACATTGAACGTAACCGAATCCCTGATGAATTGATTGATCCCTTGGTGCGAGATTTATGAGTAACTTGTTCATTCGCTTGTACTTAGATGAGGATGTCAACGTTTTGGTAGCGGATTTGCTAAAAGCTAGAGGCTTTGATGCTTTAACCGTAAGAGATGCAGGACAACTCCATAGAAGCGATGAGGAACAAATGGCTTATGCTGCCACCCAAGGAAGAACACTAGTTACACACAACCGTACCGATTTTGAAGAACTCATACGAGCTTATTTTGATAGCGAACAAATGCACTATGGAGTGATTTATGCTGTTCGTCGTCCACCTCAAGAATTAGCAAAACGATTACTAGCGATTTTAAATCAAGTGACAGCAGATGAGATGGAAAATCAAGTTCGGTACATTTGAATTACTCAATTTTGACGGTATACAGCGCTTCCGGCTATTATGCAATATACTTTTCTCTTAGCCCCTTTCCTATCATCGCTTTCAGCTTTTACGATGTACCTCATAGCTGCCGTAAGTGCTGTAAGAGTTGCCAAAATACAAGAGCGATATCTTGGCTTTTAAAACAGTGGCTACGACTCTTGCACTATTTTATATTTGCCACGCCACTACAACCCGAAGGTTTTTTCAAAAAAATCATCAAAATTAAGCTTGGTTTTAATCTCAAACGCTCCAACTTTTAGAGAAATAATGTCATCTAATAGCATGATGGTTCGTAATAAACATCTGCGGGTTTCTACTCTATAAACCTCCGAATGAACTCCTTTATTAGCTAGATCAGATAACTTCTCCATCTGCTCACTAAGAGTCTTTGTGCTAACCCAAATAAGATCAATACTAGTATCACTTTTCCTTGTTTCATCAACAAAGGCTAGGAGCCGATTTCGATATTGCTTCGTTCCCAGTTTACGTCCTTCAGCCTCTCCTTCTATAGGAGGAAATAATTCATCTGAAACATGCTCTACTATTCGTCTACAAGAGGCAGTAACTTGAGCAAATTCTTCATTAGTTTCTGCTTCACTAAAAGTTTTTAAAGCAGCCCATAACTTGTCCCCTAAGTCCGGGATAGCATCACCTATTCTATGGGCTACACCGTCAGCAATAAAAGCCAGTAAATTGCCGCATTGCTTCTTCCATTCCGCAACTCTTCTCGCATGTTCAAAATCATGATACTCGTCAAAAATTGTATATCTGCCATTCAAATTTTCAAAAGACATCTCCAAAATAGTATTATTCTGTGATAAAAGAAGATTAAAGAGTTATTTTTACACAGAAGCATGAGCAATATACTGAATTACATTG